>JAYTXQ010000213.1:0-9534 GCA_043742825.1 Caulobacteraceae bacterium
AGTCTGCATCACCGACCCGGGGATTGCCATGAAACTGACGGAGGTAAAGTTCTCTTCTCCGCCATGGAAGTCCTTCACTTTTGGCATGCCATTTTCGAAATAGTCTGCCTTGAGCCTGTCTTCTCCGCCGACATGGAACAGGATCGGGATGCCAGCCTCCTGCGCCTGTGCCCACACTGGATCAAAACCGATATGGCTGGGCGAGTGGTCACGCGGACACCGAGAGGGGATCAACAGGGCCTTGGCCCCCAACGCGATGGCCTCCTTGGCCGAGGCGGCAGCGCGGGCGAAATCGCTCAGGGGTATATAGGCGGTGGCCAAAAACCGCCGGTCCACGCTGCAGAAATCGGTCATCATGCGGTTGTGGGCCTGGGCCGTCGCATAGGCGAGGTCGATATCAGGACCATCGTCGAGGCCGAAGTTCCCCAGGCAGAACGTGGTAAAGACAAGCTGGCTGGCAAACCCCAAAAGGTCGATAGCCGCCGGCCGATCCGCTTTTCGGAATGAGCCCATAGCGTCATAGTTTTTACGCAGGAGGATATTTTCCGCGCCCCCGGCCCGAAATTGCTCATCCTCATGGCTTCGACGAAATTTTTCATCCCAGCCCGGCATGGGCGAAGACTGTTTGTAGTGAAAGATCGGTAGGGCGTGATAGGCATCGCGCTGAGCCGGATCAAACCAGGGATCCAGGCAGTCTGGCAATTCCATCAGATGGGAGTCGGCATCATGGACGATGCGGTCTTCAACGTAGGCCATGGGTGTCTCCTGCAAAAACCGGCTGATTTCACAGCGAACCGGTAGAAAACACAATGGCACGATCCCTCCCGTTTTTTGCAGTGATTTTCGCTAGCCTTGGTCCGATCGCTGCTGCGCCCACGCGACACGTTCTGGTTGCCACACTGAACGCCGGCCTGCTTGCCCACGACAGCGCCACAGCGACTCTCACGCGGTGGTGCGCCAAGCGGCATCTGGCAGACCCGCCAGTCATCCACGCGCTGCGTTTGCCCGTGGCGATAACTCAAGTGGCCCCCCTGATACGCAAGCAATTAGGGGCCGCTCCGGGCGAGCGGGTTCGTCATCGGCATGTGCACCTGCTTTGCGGTGCATACACGCTCTCTGACGCAGACAACTGGTATCTGCCCGCTCGCCTGACGCCGGAAATGAACTTTGCCCTCGATCATTCCGACAAGCCTTTCGGTCTGGTGGTCGGTCCGCTCAATTTCCATCGCCAGACCCTTGCAGTGTCGCTGCCGGGGCATGGCCCGTTCATCATCGTGCATCGCGCCCTGCTAACGACCGCAGCGGGGCCGTTCAGCCTTCTTGTCGAGCGCTATACGACAGCAGCGTTGAGGTAGGGTTGGGTCGCGGCGTAGCGCGCCTTATCCCGCCTCGCTGAACACCGGCGAGCGTTTCTGTAGATTGGCCATGATGGCTTCCACCTGGTTGGGGCTGCCAATCAGGGCGATCTGCTCGTCGGTCTCCTGAATAAAGCCTGTGGCTGGGTCGGTATAGACTGCGTTGTTGAGCAGGCGTTTTGAGGCCCGCACGGCATGGGGGTTCTTACCGGCGATTTCATGGGCGACGGCCAGGGCCTCGGCACGAGGGTCGGCACAGACGCGGGTGGCGAAACCATAGTCGAAAGCCTCCTGGCCGGAAAACACCCGACCCGTAAAGGTCAGTTCACGGACGATATCCTCACGCGCCAGATGCCGCATCAACTGCGTGCCGGCCATATCGGGGACCAGGCCCCACTTGATTTCCAGCACCGCCATCTTCGTATCCGGGGCGACAAATCGCATGTCGGCACCCAGGGCCAGCTGGAAGCCACCCCCTAAGGCCACGCCATGCACCGCCGCGATCACCGGCACTGGCACCTCGCGCCAGACCCAGACCGCATATTGTCCGCGCGCTGCGATACCATGGGCGCGTTCGGTAATGGGACTTGCCCCGCCGATCTTAGATTCAGAGCCGGACCCTTCGGACATCCGACCGAAATTGCCCATATCCAGACCGGCGCAGAATCCCCGGCCCTCGCCGGACAAAACCACAGCCCTCAGCCCTGGCTCTGTTTTCAGGCGGATGCCGGTCTCGATCAGCGCGGCGAACATGGCGTCGTCCAATGCATTCATCTTGTCTGTGCGGACAAGTCGGACGTCGGCAACGCCCCCGTCTATGGTGACGGTGACACGGTCATTCATCGGGATCTCTCCTCAAAACATCGATTTTTCATCTTGGCGATGCTAGCGGCATCTTGGCAAGTCTACCTTTGGGTAAGGTTGCCATAGAGCTATCGGCGGGCTGCGGATGCGACACTCAGGCCCAGGGCGACCAGCACCCCCGTGGCCAGGGCGAAGGGCAGGACGGACGGCGGCAGAATGTGCGCGTACCGGCCAACAGCACATAGGCCAACGACCGCCAATACGGTTGCCGTCAGCCAAAAATCGGCGACGAACATTTTTAGCAGCGTGGCCGCCAATTCCCTCAGCATATTGGTCATGTCGCTTCGCGCCTCACCAGCCCGCTGAGAATCAGACCGGCAACCAGATAAAGTCCGATCAGGACGACGATGGCCAAGTCGCCACCCGGCCATGGCGCGCCCAGCCCCTCGCAGCACCAGAAAACGCCAAAACCGGTCAGAAGGCCGCCAACAATGAACTTCAGCGTATTTTCAGGCACGCGGGTCAGGGGCGCGCGTAAAAGTAAGCCAAACCCCAGAACCAGGAGACAGGCCGCGCCGGCACCCACAGCTGCGGGGACCAGCAAGCCAGGCCTTGCGCCCACCGCCAGAACGATGAACACGACTTCAGTCCCCTCCAAAAGCACGGCTTTGAACGCAGCGAGGGCAGCCATGGCGTCATCAAGCTTGCTTGCACGCAGGACATCAGTTTCGGAGCTGAAGGCCGTCGCCTCGTCGTGCAGTTTGAGGATGCCTGCGCGGCGCAAAACGGCTTTGCGCAGCCAGCCCAGGCCGAAGATCAACAAGAGCGCACCCACGACAAGTTGGAGTCCGCCAACGGGAACCTTGGCCAGCCACGGTCCGGCAAGGGCGATCACGACGGCCAGAACGGCCAAGGCGGCGACTGCTCCCAGGATCGCGGGGCGGGGGCCGCGCACGACACTGACGGCCAGGACGATAGTAAAGGCCTCGACGATCTCGACGCTTGAGGCAAGGAAGGCGGCGGCGACCACCGGCGCAGCTGTTATCCAATTGACCATACAGTGCTTATGACCCTTGGGGCGGCGGCAGGAAAGAGACCGGTCGCTAAACTGTCATTGAGAAACCGTAAAAAGCAGGCAAAAGGTGTGGGAGCCTTGCACCGCCGCCACTACCAGGAGCGACCATGAATTTAGTCACGCGCGTCGCGACGACCGTTGCCTTGGTGCTCTTTCTGACCGGTTCCACGACACCGCTCGCCGCTCAGGCGCAATCGGGCGCTTCGGGCCTCAAGGTGGTGGCGCGGATTGCAGGTCCGGATGGAGGTTGGGACTATGCCAGCTTTGACCCGGTTCGGCGGCGATTGTATGTGGCTCACGGCGCGGTCGTTATGACAGTGGATGTTGACAGTGGCCAGACCAACACGAACTTCGCCGCCGGCGCGCATCTGCATGCAGCTTTGCCTATTCCGGGGACTGATCTGATTTTGACTACAAACGGGGCCGATTCTTCTGCCAAGCTGATCAGCGCCGTGGACGGCAAGCTGGTAGCATCGATTCCAACGGCCGCTGATCCGGATGGTGCGGTTTTTGACGCGTCAACTTGTCTGGTCCTCGTGGTCAATGGCGAAGCGGGCAAGATCACGCTGATCGACCCAAAAGCCGCAAAATCGGTCGGGGAAATCACTGTCGGCGCGGGTCTCGAATTCGCCGCGGTGGATGACAAGGGCAAGGCCTTTGTCAATATCGAAGCCACCGGCGAGATTGCCGTGATCGATTTAGCCGCGCGAAAGGTCTTAGCGCGCTATCCTATGTCGGGCTGCAAGACCGCCACCGGTCTGGCAGTCACCGCCGATGGACGGCTGATTTCGGCCTGTGGCAACGGTCTGGCAAAGATTCTGGATGCCGCCACCGGCCGCGAGATCGCCAGCTATAAGATCGGAGGCTTCCCTGACGCTGTTCTTATCGATGAGGCGCGCGCTGTGGCCTATATCCCCTCGGCGATGAGTGGGACCATGGCGGTCATCGGGCTGAAGGGTGAGAGCAATAATAAGCTTATCGACACCGTGCCGACACAACTGGGAGCTCGGACCGGTGCCGTCGATCCTAAGACCGGCCGCGTCTATCTACCCGTGGCGCAATATATTCTGCCGGCTCCGGTTGGCAAGAGACCATCCCCTAAACCTGGGACCTTTGCGATCCTGGTCCTGGATCGCTGAATTCTGCTCTGGCAGATCGAATATCCAACCTATACCGTCGGCGATAGCACTGGCCGACTGAACGCTGTGGATATGACGCTGGCGTCCAAGCATGCCCACAACGGCTTTGGTGAAGGCATCTATCGGACCGGACCGGACCTACCGGCCACGGCTTCAGCTTTACCCACGGCTTCATCCCGGGTGTACCCGAACCGCTGACCTCGGCCCTGATGCTGGTGGGTAAAGGTACCGTGAGTGGAGCTCTGCGCGCAAAGCGTTGCCAGTTGAGTTTAAGCGGTCGGTAGTGCGTTAAGTATTGGGCTCAGCCATTCGCCAAGAGCCTGCCAGGCTTTGTCGTCGTCGCCCATCAAGCCAAGGCGGACGACGACGGCGGCCTTGGAGGGGATGATGGCGATGACCTGGCCGCCGTGCCCTTCCGCTGCAAAGGTGTCCATCGGCCCCGCACCGTCAAGCAGCGACTTGGGCGTACTTCCCGGCTTGGTCTCCAGCCAAAATCCGGCCCCATAAGTGGGTTCGACTGTCGGAGTGCGGGCGAATTTCACCCAGTCTTTGGGCAAAATCTGACGCCCAGACCAAACGCCATTGCGGCGATAAAGCTCGCCAAAGCGGGCGAAATCGCGGGCCGACGCATAGACCAAAGATCCGCCGTAGAATGTCCCGGAGGCATCGAATTCAGCAACCGCTGTGCTCATTCCCAATGGTGCAAAGAGATTACGGGTGATCCAACCGGACATGGCCGCCCGTCTCTGCTCGGCTGTCTTTGCCTGTGGAAACAGACTGAGCTGCAACTCTGCGGCGGCCAATTGAAATGCTCCGGTCGAGTAGTTCCAACGCTCGCCAGGAGGGTGAGCCTGACGTTTGGCGGCTGTATAAGCTGCCCCGTCAAACCGGCCAGGCCCAAACAGCATTTTCGTCGCATCCGAATCTGTGGGGCTATAGGTCCCTTCATCCCAGCCTAGGCCGTCGGTCAGCGTCAGCAGCGCTCGCAGGTTCAGTTTTACATCCTGATTCGCCACAGTTTTCAAAGGTTTGTCGATATCAACCCGGCCTTGTGCGACCGCTATGCCAACCAGGGCGTGGGTGATCGACTTGGCCATGGACCAGGAGATATGCCGCACATTCGGTCCATGCCCCTCGCCATACCGTTCAAAGACCAGTTTGCCGTGCTGCAGGACCACGAACGCGTCGCTGCGACCCAGATGACTGACCGAGCCGTTAAGGGCCGCTTCCCAAGCCCGCTGCGCGTAGCCAAGATCATCCCTGCGCAGCTCAGCTTTAAGGGGGATGCCCGCGCGCGCCACCGTCGTCGCCACCGTGGCCGCAGACGCTAAGCCCATTGCAAATTCACGCCGGTTTATGTCAGTTTGCATCCATTATGTTTAAAACATCAGGCTCTGGATGTAGAGGCAAATACCTATGAATGGCAAACTTGATGCTGGGCGCTCGGCTATTTTGGCCATGATGACGCCGCTGCTTGCCAGCGCTGCGCCACCCCCGGCGACACCCTCCATGCCCCCGCCTGTCATTCAGATCGGTTCAGCCTACATCGCCAAGCAATATTGTTCTTGTGTCCTGGTAACGGGACGTAGTGAGAGCGCTTGTCATGCGGAATTTGAGCCAGAAATTTCATCCTTTATCGTCGCGACAGATCGTCGAGACCTTCCCCTGCATGCCACAGTCACCGCGCGGCTCGGGCCAGTCATAGCCTTGGCGAACTATTCTGCCCGGTACGGATGCTCAATCGTTCGCTGAGTAAGCCGGGACTCGCATTTCCGCTTCGAACGTCTCGTCACTTATGCTGGTGCGCGCTAGCAAAAGGCTGCAACTTATGTGGTCACTCAGATAGGCCCCTGTCGAGCCAAACCACCACCTTGAAATCAGGGTCTGTTGCCGATGTCCGACGACGACAAGGTCCGCACCGATCTCACGCGCAACCTGCCCGATCACAGCGGCCGGCTCGCCGACCAGCAAGCGTGCCCTTGGCTTCATGCCCAAATCTGTCAGCCGCGCGACAGCACGGGACAGCAAAGCCTTATAACTATCTGTCTGGCCGACAACAATTCCGGCAAATGTGCCCTCGGCTATCTGAACATCCGCTGACCTCGGAACGACAGACAACAAAAACACATCTGCCCCGCAACGGCGTGCCAACAAGGCACCCTCACGCAACGCCTTGGCCCCTTCGATTGAACTATCGTAGGCCAGTAATACTGACTTATACATCGTCGCTCCCGCCTAGGTTGTACTTTAGCCCTGTTTCGAATTGAACGCCAAGGTGCCTTGGGGCTGTGCGTCGTTGACTCTGTAAATCGGCAGCGACTAGCTAGGATTTTCGGTCCAGGGCAAAAGAGGGATCGACTGGGACGGTTACGACCATCAGCCTGACCTGCGACGGCCACATCGCCCGGGTGGCGATCAATCGGCCAGAGCGCCGCAACGCGATCACCGGCGAGCTCTTCGACGCGGCGACTTTGGCGCGCTGGGGACTTCTCGATGCGGTGACCACGGTCGAAAACCGGGACGCCGTGGCGACGGCCCGGGCCGCAGACTACGCCGCACTTCCCCCGATTTCGGTGCAGACGATTAAGCGCAGCATCAACCGCTATGCCGGTGCCTTGGACGAAGCGATCATGCACGCCGCCCTAAACATTTAGAGCGCGATTCACAGACTCGGTGTTCCAACCATGACTGATCGCGCTCTAGCTCAGACGCCATCGGTCTCGACATCGGTCAGGCTGAAGTCGTGGCCAACAAATAGTAGGGGGCAGCCAAAGGTCTTAGCCGTGTCATAGGCAAAGGTGTCGCCGAAGTTGAGAGTCGCAGGGTGAACTCCCTTGCCCCAGTGTTGATAGATATTTCCAACCTGGCGCGCGGCGGTCTCGGTGACCGGGACGACTTCGACAGCCATAACATCTGGAAGGCGCGTCATTTCGGCACCGACATTGCGCCTGCCCGCAACGATAAGCGCCTCTGCCATAGCTGCGGCGGAGATCAGGATGCGAGTCTCCGTCTCCAGCGCACCACGACATGCTGCCGCGGTCGGCTCTCCGAGCACAATCGCCCTGAGGGTCGACGTATCGACTAAGATCATCCGGGCAGACCATCCTCGCCGAAGAGAAAATCAGCACTTCTTGCGGCGCCGGGGCTAGGCGCGGCCTTGGCCGTGCCGCCGACGCTTATGGCTTCGAGGCTCCGCCGACGGATGGCTAGATCGGCCACGGCCTTGGCAGGAATAAGGCGGACCGCTGGGTGGCCATGGCGGGTCAGTGTAATCTTCTCGCCAGCCTCCGCACGACGCACAAGATCGGTTAATTGGGTCTTGGCTTCGGTTACGGGAATCTGCGCTTCCTGGAAATGAACCCCCCTATGGTTCAAATCAAGCCCCCGCTAATCCGCGTCCATCTTCAACGCCGCGATGAACGCCTCCTGCGGGATATCCACCTTGCCGAACTGGCGCATCTTTTTCTTTCCCTCTTTTTGTTTGTCCAGCAGCTTGCGTTTGCGGCTGGCGTCGCCGCCGTAGCATTTGGCGGTGACGTCCTTGCGCAGGGCGCGGACGGTCTCGCGGGCGATGATCTTGCCGCCGATGGCGGCCTGGATCGGGATCACGAACAGGTGGGGCGGGATCAGTTCCTTCATCTTCTCCACCATGCCCCGGCCGCGCATTTCGGCGCGATTGCGGTGCACCAACATTGAGAGGGCGTCGACCGGCTCGGCGTTGACCAGGATCGACATCTTCACCAGATCGCCGGTGCGGTATTCCTGAATCTGGTAGTCGAAGCTGGCGTAGCCCTTGGAGATGCTTTTCAGCCGGTCGTAGAAATCGAACACCACCTCGTTCAGCGGCAGGTCATAGACCACCATCGCCCGGCTGCCGACATAGCTGAGTTCCTTCTGCTCGCCGCGCCGATCCTGACACAGCTTGATCACCGCGCCGAGATATTCATCCGGGGTGAAGATGGTGGCGCGAATCCAGGGCTCGGCGATCGAGACGATACGCACCACCTCGGGCAGATCGGCGGGATTGTGCAACTCCATTATGGAGCCGTCGGTCAGGGTGATCTTGTAGATCACGCTGGGCGCGGTGGCGATCAGGTCGAGGTTGAACTCGCGGGTCAGGCGCTCCTGGACGATCTCCAGGTGCAGCAGGCCCAGGAATCCGCAGCGGAAGCCGAAGCCCAGCGCCGCGCTGGTCTCCATCTCATAGGTGAAGCTGGCGTCGTTGAGGCGCAGGCGGCCGACCGCGGCGCGCAGGTCTTCGAAGTCGGCGGCGTCGACCGGGAACAGGCCGCAGAACACCACCGGCTGCACCGGCTTGAACCCGGTCAGGGCCTTGGCTGTCTGACGCTTTTCCTCGGTGATGGTCTCGCCGACGGCGGCGTCGGCCACCTCCTTGATCTGGGCGGTAATGAAGCCGATCTCGCCGGGGCCCAGCGAAGCCACGTCTACCGCCTTGGGCTGGAACACCCCGATCTTGTCGATTTTGTAGGTGGCGCCGGTCTGCACCATCCGGACCTGGGCGCCGGCCTTGAGAACGCCGTCGAATACCCGCACCAGCACCACTACGCCGAGATAGGCGTCGTACCAGGCGTCGACCAGCAGGGCCTTCAGCGGCGCGGCGGCGTCGCCCTTCGGCGGCGGCAGGCGGGTGACGATGGCTTCGAGCACGTCGTGGATGCCAAGGCCCGTCTTGGCCGAGCATTCCACCGCGTTGCTGGCGTCGATGCCGATCACGTCCTCGATCTGCTGGCGGATGCGGTCGGGCTCTGCGGCTGGCAGGTCGACCTTGTTCAGGACGGGAACGATCTCGTGATTGTTGTCCAGCGCCTGGTAGACGTTGGCCAGGGTCTGGGCCTCGACCCCCTGGCTGGCGTCGACCACCAGGATCGAACCCTCGCAGGCGGCCAGAGAGCGGCTGACCTCATAGGCGAAGTCGACGTGGCCGGGGGTGTCCATCAGGTTGAGCACATAACTCTCGCCGTCGTCGGCCTTGTAGTTGAGGCGGACGGTCTGGGCCTTGATGGTGATGCCGCGCTCGCGCTCGATATCCATCGAGTCGAGCACCTGTTCCTTCATCTCCCGCGCGGTCAGGCCACCGGTCTCCTGGATCAGGCGATCGGACAGGGTGGATTTGCCGTGGTCGATGTGGGCGACGATGGAA
>JAYTXQ010000214.1:0-8022 GCA_043742825.1 Caulobacteraceae bacterium
TGATGGCTTGCTCTTCAACATCCGACGGGCCTTATATGCTCATGACCCTAGCGATCACTGGCATCTAAGGTTTTTACGGGCAATGAATGGAATCAGATCACTTAGGGGAACGCGCGCCGTTTAGGCTGGCGACTTGCGCAGCAGATCTGACCACTTCCACGCGCCAGAACCCAGGGCGATCACCGTAGTTCCGGTGACGTCGGTTACCGATACAAACCGCGGGCCTAAAACCAGTTGGTCGGCGCAGATCGCCGGCGCGGCGCTGACTACCTCGACGATACGCTGACGAATGGGGGCAGTGATCGCGGCACCGCCCAGCGCGGTGTCGGCGGGCCAGCCGGCGTCCCAGAACATGATGGCATTGGCCACTGAGCGGGCCTTGGGCGGAATTCGTCCCAGAGCCAGGCGCGAAGACGCGTCGGCCTGCAAGGCCTGCTGCACCGGACCGGTCAAGTCGCAGGCGGGAGCCGAGGCGGTGGCCTGCGCGGTGGCGTCGGCGGTTCCAAGGCTAGCTGGCGTCAGTGCCGCTGGTTCAAGGGTCGGATCGACCGGCGGCAAGGTCGCCGCCGTCGGCAGGCTGGGCACCGGCGCGACGGCGGCGCTGTCAGGGGTGGCCGGAGGCGCGGGAGGCACTGGCGACGGCGGCGGCGTGGTTGTCGGCAGCGCAGATTTCGCTGGCACTACCTGGGTTGGTGTCGGCTGTCCGTGAACTGCAGCCACGAATGGCGCAGAAATGTCCACCACAACGCCCGCATCCTGGCGCAGATGGGTCTGTGTCGAAAGGCCGGTGAACAGGCTGAGTAAGATCAGCCCGTGCGCCAGTGCCGACCCGCTCAGGGCTAGTGCGCCGCGTCGGCGATGCGCCCGTCGGTCCACCAACCTCATCGTGCCGGCCTGAGCGCCAATTGGGAAACATAGCGGCGACCGTTGCGCCGGGAGAGTTGCACAGCGATATCGATAACACCCCCGACGTATTCGGTGATCTCGCTGCGACCCAGATTCGCGCCGGCCTGCATAACCATCAGGGCGATCTGATCCACCGCCGCAGCCGGGCTGTCGGCGTGCACTGTGGTGATTGAGCCTGGATGACCGGAGTTCACAGCGCGCAGAAAACTATAGGCTTCGGGACCGCGCAACTCACCCAGGATTATGCGGTCCGGGCGCATACGCAGAGAGGCCTGCAACAGATCGTCGGTAGTGACCTGAGCCTCGCCCAACATACCGCGAACGGCGATCAGGCCCACGGCGTTGGGATGGTCGAGACGAATTTCCGGCGTGTCTTCGATGACAATCAGCCGCTCCTGAAGCGGGATGGCTTTGACCAGCGCGTTGAGAAACGTGGTCTTACCTGTGGAGGTGCCGCCAGAGACCAGAATATTCTTGCGGCCCTCTACCGCCAGACGCAGGAAACGGGCGATGTCGCCGCCGCTTAGCGCGGCTTCGAGTTCCGCGTCATGAGCTGATCGCTCTTGCAGGCCGACGCTTCGGGCGGTGGCGAAAGCCCCCTCGGCGGCATAGTCCTCTAGGCTCAGATCGGCGACCACGTGCTTGCGAATGGCGATGGCCATCGGGCCACGAGTTGCCGGCGGGGCGACGATCTGAATGCGCGCGCCGTCTGGCAAGGTCGCAGCAAGAAGGGGATGTTCGCGGCTGACCCCCTGGTGCGCCGCCGAGGCGATCTGGGTGGCGAGTCGCCACAGACCCGTCTCAGTCAGCTCCGGACAGTCATGCCGCTGCGTCTCGCCGCCGATGGTCTCGATCCACACCTCGCCAGCGGCGTTAATCAGGATGTCGGTGACGTCGGGCCGGGTGAGCCAAATCGCCAGAGGTCGCAGGTAGGCGTCCAGATACACACCCGCCGGGGCCACGGGGGCGTTCATTTCTCGCCGCCCTTGGCCGGGGAGAAATCAAGATCGCGGGCAACGAAGATGCGGATGGGGGTTCCTTGCCGTACCCGGATCGTGGGTGGAATATTGGTCGGCAGGATCGCCGAAGCCGCGAGGCTCGTCGCCTCTTGTGACGAGCCGATGACGACTTGGGTCGAGGGGCGGTTGCCCAGGTTGGAAATCTCTGCCTGCAGGACACTTAAGAGAACCGCCCCACTCAGGTTCTGGAAAAAGTGGCGATTGACCGATCCGTTCAGGCCGGCGCGGCCCAGAGTGTCCGTGCCAGACGAGCCGATCTGAATCGTTCCTCCGTCGGGGCGAAGGATGCGGGTCCAGACCACGAAGGCGCGCGACTGACCTTGGGAAACAGCGCTGTGATATTGGCCGATGACCCGGCTACCGCGCGGGATCAAAATTGTCGCACCGTCAAACCCGCGAACATCGCGGCTGACCACCGCGCGGGTATAGCCCGGCAGGTCGGAGTCGAGCGCTGTCTCCAGCACTGCGGGAATCATCGTGCCCTGAGCCACAGTGGCAGCTGGATTGCGCAGCATGCTGGCCACGGATCGGTCTGGCTGTTCGCCCCCCACTCTTTGGGCGAATTGCTCGTTGCCAGTCAGGCCGCTGGGACCGCCTGGGCCGGCGACTGCCCTGGCTGTGCCCGCGCCGCCGCCGCCGGTCGCCACCGCAGCGGCTGGAGGCTCGGGTTCGGCCAGATCGACGACTACCGAAGGTGCCCTCAGGCGCGCGAGCCGGGCCGCGTCCGCCGCACTGGGGATGGATGCAGCCGCCAAGGTGACCGGCGGCTGTTGCGCAACAAGCGGGGCGGTGATCGGCGACGTGGCGGCCGGAGCGGCCACAGTTCGGCCCTGTGTCTCAAAGGCGGTAAGTTCCAGGGGGGGCGCCGGGGCGGCGATGTCTGAGTGGCTGGCTGCGGTCGGGGTCAGGTTGTCATCGGCGTGGGCGCGTCGCTCCGCGCTCAACCAAAGCAGGGTGATCAGGCCCAAGGCAGCGGCGGCGAATATGATCCAGGCAGTCCGGCGACCTGGGCGACCAGCGACTGCGGGGGTAAGAGCGCGATCTGTCCACAATGGCGGGGCACCGCTATCGGGGGCCTCGCGCCGAGCGCCCGAGGGGTCTTGGGTCATGGGATCACACCGGCGCGGCGCGCCTCCTTGGCCGTGTGCGCGTCATGTGGACGCGGCGCGAGCACACCAGGCATCGGCTCGCGCCAGGCATCATTGATGACATAGGTGATGTCTTTGCCGCTGCGCAGGACAAAGCGTTGCGCAACCTGTTCGACCACCTGATAGCCGTCGCGCATGCCGTAATTAACGATACTTTCGGCCCCATCCTTATCGACCAGAAAGAGCGCCGGCGCACTCGTAGCTTCGGGCCATTTGAAATAGGTGAAGGCACCGTCGTCAAACACCTGCGAGGGCAGCACGGCGCGCGATCCAGTATAGCTGTAGTGTATGTTGCGTTGCTCTGGTGGTTTGGGCGGCGGCGGTGTTACCTCGACCTGCATCGGGGCGAGGACCTCGGGATAGTCGAAGCGGACGATATAGGCGATTTGCGATGCCCCTGCGGTACTGGCGCGCCGGGAGCGCAATTCAAAGGCATAGCGCCGCCGGTCGGTGACCACGGTCATGTTGGTCGGGGGGGCCAGACCGACGGGTTTGAGGAATAACAGGTCGGCTTTGTGGTTTGGCGTCACCTGCCAACCGAGGGAATCGCCGATGGAGACGTTCTCCAACCGCTCTCCGGGGGCGAACTCGATCATCATCTGATAGCCCAGGTAACCGGTCAGCAGCACCACCTGTTCGGGATTGTAAAATACCGAGCGAATACGCGGATCAACGCGCCCTGGCCGAGGCGCATCGGCAGCCGAGACCGTCGCCGGCAACAGGGCCAGCGCGATGGTCAGGTAAATGACGGCAATGGCGGCTTTCATCGCGCCCCTCCTGGCGCTCCGTCCAGGTGCACGGCGTTACCTGCCACAGTTTCGGCATCGCGCCGATAGTGGGTCACCTGAAAACCAAGCGGGTTGAGAAAGCGGTCGCCCATACTGAGCGGCGAGCCCGAATAGTGAAAGACGATCACCGCGGCATAAGACCGCTGCTCGCCCGCCACCGCCGAGCCTTCGGTGCGTGTGGTATCGAAACGGATCAGAGCACTGCTGGGGGTCAGCAGCGACACGCTCTTGATCGTGGTGGCGAGCGTCGTGGTGGGTTGATACAGGTTCAGAGGGCTGGCCGGGTTGGTGCGTGCATAGGCGTGCTGGTACTGAGCGCGCGTCTCGTTGTCCGACCAGATCATGACTTTGTGGTAGTTCTCGCGCAGGTCGGCGACGTCGAAAGTCTCGCGGGCCATCACGTACTGAACCAGGAAGGACTGCGTGACCGCCGAATTCTGGCTTAGCGTGCCCGGCTGCAGGCCCTTGATGGTCTCGACATAGCCGGTCTGACGGTCGACCAGGATCGTGTAGGGAACTACCGTTTTCAGCGGCATCATCACCGCAATCGCCAGCCCTTCGCACGCGGCCACTCCTAGCGCTGCGAGCGCTACAATCCAGGCAATGCGCCGCGAGGCCCGAAGCGCGCCGTTGATGTCGGCGGACCAGGATGCGGCGTCGCGGTAGTAGTCTGAGCGAAGCGACTTCGGCAGCAACGGGGTGTCGTCGGCTGGCATCATGCGCTCCTGGCGGTGGGACGGGACGAGCGGGGCGCGACACGTCGGCGCGTACCCTGACCAAGGCGCGGTTCAGAGGTCAAGCCGGCGATAACTGTGCCGGTACCGGTGCCGCCACGGTCGGCATTTTGCATCACCGTCGAGCGGCGATCGGAGCGGTTAGACTCACGCGAGGCCATCACAAGGGAATCGCTGCGCTCCAGGCGCGAAGCCGCTGCGGCGATGCTCATCGCCCGCGTTTGCAGTACCGTGGCGGCCCCTTGCAGTTCCGGCAACGTAGCGGCGTCCGTCGGTGCCCACTGGCGAGGTGGCTTAGGCAAGCGCACCCCAGCGGCGATCATCCCGCCGGCGATGAGGGCACCCAGAGAAACCCCGGCAAAGACCAGGATCAGGGTTGTGACGCTATAGACCGGTTCAAGTTGCAGACTGGGCTGTTTAACCGCCGCTTCCATCTGCAACAACGATGGCTCAAGCATCGCCAGGGCGACGCCCAGAAGTAGCGTGGTGGCAAACGGTGCGAAGGCGAAGGCGATGCTGGCGCGCAGCCAGCCTTCAAACAGGCCGCGCGTGCTGTCGAACAAAAACAGAGCGATAAACAAGGGTCCGACGGCCAGGAGCAGGCCCAGGACGATTTTGGCGGCGAGCAATACCCCTAGACTGGAGATCAGCAGGATCGAGGCGGAGGTGGTCAGCAATAGGGCACCAAAGCCTGCACCGCCAATCAGTGGCGAGGTCGCGGTGGCGGAATGCGCCGCATAGCTGTTGGCGAAACCGGAAAGGTCGTCGAACGCCCGTTGCAGGCCATCGAAAACACTGCCACCAAACTGCGCTTGATCGGGCTGCACGCCGACAAGCATGGCGTTGGCCAGTTGTTGCGGCCCGTCGAACAGCACCCGGTAGACCACGGCCTGATATGTATCCCACTGGGTTGCCAGGGCGAGCACCGCGCCGATCTTTACCGCCCCCAGGACAAAATCGCTGACCCGAAGTTGGCTTTGGCCCAGCAGCAGGCGATAGCCGATGATGGCGACGTAGATGGTTAGGAGAGCGGTGAGCAGAAACGAGAAGGAACTCGAGGGCTGAAACATCGCCGAATAGCCACTGTGGGCAAGGGTTCTGACATGACAATCGACTAGGTTCAGCAGGCCGCGAACCAGGGGATCCTCAGGGCTGGGGGCGGGGCAGACTCCGGCCATCAGACGGCCTCCAGCAGACGTGGGAGCCATCGGGCCGGGGCGTCTCCGAGCTCTTCGCGCAACACATCCAGCCGGCGGACGGTGCTTTCGCGGCCGGACAGGACGGTGAGCAGGTCGGGCAGGCCATCAAGGTTGAGGCGGGCGACGACGCTGTCGTTGCCATGTTTAATCAGAAAGCAGCGGGTGGTGTCCGGAACGGTGCGGATCAGGTCCAGCTCATGCGCGGTCAAGCCAAAACCGCCGCAATAGTCGGCCTCCTGGGCTTTAGGATTGACCATGAAGATCTGGGTCGCCGCCTGCTCGACTATGGTAGCGGCGATGCGGCTGGTCAGGGCATCGGTGGCGCTCTGGGTGCAAAAGCCGACGATGCCGTTGCGCTTGCGGATGGTCTTTTCCCAGTCCTTTATCCTTTGAACAAAGACCTCGTCGTCAAGAGCCTTCCAGCCCTCGTCGATGACGATGATGGCGGGCGTGCCGTCAAGGCGTTCCTCGACCCGGTGGAAAAGGTACATCATCGCCGGAGTGCGCGCGGCCGGATCATCGAGGATCTGGGTCATGTCAAAGCCGACGGTCAGAACGTCGAGGTCAAGGCCATCCTCGACGTTGTCAAATAGCCACGCATAGTCACCCGTGCTGTGCCAAGGGCCCAGGCGGGCGGCAAGATCGGTAGCCGTCGGCCGACCGGAACCGCGGAACAGCTCGGCGAAATATCGAAGTCGACGAAACTGTGTCGGTTGGGCGAAATTGGAATCGACGGCCTCGGCGATGCGGGCAATATCCTCGGCGCTCAGAGCTTCGCCGCGGGCGGTGACCAGCTTGGCGGTCCAGTCGCACAAAAATCGGCGGTTTACCGGCGTGTCCAGCAACAACAAAGGATTGAGCCCTGTGGGAACCCCAGGGCGCAGGACGTCATAGCGGCCGTCCAGGGCGCGCAGGAAGATCTCTGCCCCGCGATCTTTGTCGAAATAGACCGTTCGTGGGCGAAGTTTCTGAGCCTGGGCGAGCAGGAACCCCAAAACCACGGTCTTGCCCGAGCCCGAGGGGCCAATGACCGTGAAGTTGCCCAGATCACCCTTGTGAAAGCTGAAATAATACGGCCCAGCCGAGGTGGTCTCCAGGACAGTGATCGCCGGGCCCCAGTGGTTGCCGGCGGCTTGGCCGACCGGGAAATTGTGGCCGCTGGCCAGACCCGCGAAATTACCGCTGGAAACCAGGGCGCGGCGGGCGATGAACTGAAAGTTGCCGGGAAACTGAGCCCAGTATGCTGGCTCCAGATTCACATCCTCGCGCACCGCGATAATGCCAAGCTCAGTAAAAGCCGATTGGACATCAGCCGCCGCGTCGTTCAGCGCCGAAAGCGTCGGTGCCCGGACCATTGCAGTCATGTGATGCTCACCGAAGGCAGATCGGCCGGCGGCGACATCATCCTTGGCCACTACCAGGTCGCGACGTAGACTGAGCGCTTCATCATCCGCCGCCCGCATCCGACGTAGAGCCAGGTTCATTCGGTCGAGTGTCGCCTGTCGGTCGACGAAGGCGAAGGATTGGGTCAAGACCATTTCGAACGGCAAGCGCAGGAGATCATCAAGCATGCCGGGCGCTGTGTGCGGCGGATAGTCTTTCACCGACAGCATGGCGGCGAAAGCGCGGTCGAGGTGGCCGGCCTGTGACAGCTCCAGGGCGTTGGCACCAAAACTGACACGGCGATAGGGGATATAGAGGCCCAGATCCCCGCTCGGTAGAGCAACGGGGCGAACCTCCCTATTATACAGTAGTGACAGAAACTCCAGAGGCTCCGAGCAGGCACCGTGCGGCCCGTCATAGGCGGTGAGTAGGCGCGCGCCGTAGGGGGCGAGGCCGGACAACAGGGCGTCGCGCGCAGCGTTCAGTGCCGCCTCGTCACGGGCCCGGGCCGCTGCGGCTTCATGGGCATCGCCGGCACCGCGAATACCGCGAATGGCATTCTGCATAAACCCGACGCGGCCCTTCAGCGGGCGGCGGACCAAAGTGATGAAAAGCTCATTGGTGTAGAGCCTGCGAGTCGCCAGCCTTGCCCGCCAGGCTTCGTCCACCGAGCGGCTGAACGGGGCGGTGAACTCGCCGACGAGATCGGGCGTGACCTCTCGGCGCACAATATGGTGATAGAGGGCGAAGTGGGGATCGGCTATGCCGCGCAACATCGTCTCGCGCACGGTCTTTCGGTAGTTCAGCTCTTCGGTGTCTGCGGTCTCCGACGCCAACCCCTTCAG
>JAYTXQ010000215.1:0-5766 GCA_043742825.1 Caulobacteraceae bacterium
TTCCACACCCTTGGCACAGAGAATGACGGGGATTTTGGCGCGGGCGTGAGGCGCGAATGCAGTAAGGGTGGCGCGCAGGTGCTGTGCCGGGGTAACCGCCAACAACAGATCGCACGTCGCCAGATCAACGATTTCCGTGGTGGCGCCGATCGAACGATCCAGGTTAATCCCAGGCAGAAACTGGGGGTTCTGGTGGGTGGTATTGATCGCCTCTACGACCTCGCCTTCCCGCGCCCAGATCAGCGGCAGCAGACCGGCTCGGGCGCAAACCTGGGCCAGAGCCGTCCCCCAGGCTCCGCCGCCAAAGATCCCGGCTTGTTTCAAGATTTTGCCCCTTTGCGCCCGGCCACGTGGGTGGGATTGAGCCGGGCCGCCTCTTCGTCCAGCGGCCAGCGCGGGCGGGCCGGAGCATTCAGATCGTCGGTCAGACCAAGAGCCAGGCGTTCGGCCCCTGCAAGGGCGATCATGGCGGCATTGTCGGTGCAATAGGCGAGCGGCGGGGCGTCGAAGCTGAACCCGGCGGCCTGGGCCCTTTCCATCAACGCGGCGCGCACAGCCCCATTTGCCGCGACCCCGCCGGCGACGACAAAGCGGCGATCACCGACTGGATGGTTCTGTTGGTAGACGGTCATGGCGCGGGCGGTGCGGTCCGCCAGTTGCAGGGCAATCGCGCCCTGAGCGGCGGCGGCAAGGTCTTTGCGGTCCCGGTCATCGGTGGCGCCTGCGGCCAAGCGCGCCGCAGCCGTCTTCAGTCCCGAGAAGGAAAAATCGCACCCTTTTCGGCCCAAAAGCGCGCGGGGCAGGGGGTATCTGGAGGGATCACCGCCTTTGGCCAGGGCCTCCAGAGCCGGGCCGGCAGGATAGGCCAGGCCCAGGGCCCCACCGATCTTGTCGAAAGCCTCACCGGCGGCGTCGTCGATGGTCGTGCCAAGCCGCGTGCAGGCTCCGATGCCCGCGACATCCAAGAGTTGGCAGTGCCCGCCCGAGACCAGAAGCAGCAGGAAAGGATAGGGAATTTGGGGCCCCAGCCGGGCGGAAACCGCGTGGCCTTCGAGGTGATTGACGGCGATCAACGGACGATCCAGGGCCAGGGCCATCGCCTTGGCAAATGAGAGACCCACCATCACTCCGCCCACCAGACCCGGCCCGGCGGTGGCGGCAATGGCATCCAGATCGGCAACGGTCAGGTAGGCATCGCTTAGGGCGCGGCGGACGATGTCATCGATGCACTCCACGTGAGCGCGGGCGGCGATCTCCGGAACCACGCCGCCATAGGGGGCATGTTGAGCGATCTGGCTGAGCACCACAGACGATAGCACCTCTGCCGGTGCCGACCCGCGCAGGCGCACCACGGCCGCCGCCGTCTCATCGCAGCTCGTCTCAATGCCAAGAACGGTGAGGGTCAAGGTGATCATAGCCGTTGCCGCTTGCGGGCCGCTGAGGTAGCCGTCCTGGCATGATCAAGCAACAGATACGCATCGGCGCGCGCGGCTCGAAACTCTCGGTGGCCCAGGCCGGCCAGGTGCGCGACACCATGATCGCCACTCTGGGAGGCGACCCCGCATCGGCAGCCCTGGTCAAGATCACCACCACCGGCGACCGCATCCAGGATCGCTCATTGATGGAACTGGGGGGCAAGGCCCTGTTCACCAAGGAGATCGAAGAGGCTCTGCTGGAGGGCCGTATTGATTGCGCCGTCCATTCGCTCAAAGATATGCCCGCACAGTCGGCACCCGGACTGGTGATCGGCGCGATCCCCAGGCGCGAAGATCCGCGCGACGCCTTCCTCAGTCGCGATTTCGCCAACTTGGCAGCCCTGCCCCAGCGCGCGCGCCTGGGAACCGCCAGCCTGCGACGCCAGGCGCAGAGCCTGCACCTGCGCCCGGACCTGGCTATCGTGATGATGCGCGGCAACGTCGATACGCGTCTGGGCAAGCTGGAAGTAGGCGAGGCGGATGCCATCCTGTTGGCTATGTCGGGATTGAACCGGTTGGGTCTAGGGCACCTGCCCCGGGCATTGATCGACCCCGAACTGTCGCCGCCAGCCCCTGGCCAAGGGGCCTTGGCGATCCAGGTCCGCGAAGGCGACATCGATGCGCCCTGGCTGGCGGACCTGCGCGATGCCGCTACGACCCTGGCTGTCACCGCCGAGCGCGGGGCACTGGAGGTGCTGGAAGGCTCATGCCGCACCGCCATCGGTGCCTACGCGCGACTGGATGGCGGACGCCTGACCCTGATCGTCGAGGCCCTGACCCCGGATGGGTCGCGTCGCTTTCGTCGGCACGGCGAAACGGATGTCACTGGCGATGTGGGGCTGGGCCGAGGGCGAGACCTTGGCCAGCGTTTGGGCGAGGCAATCGGCATTGAGGGCGGCGCGGATTTGTTGGCGAGTTTCAAGTGATGCGGGGCGGCAGACAAAATTCAGAATCCCACTTCTCCCTCCCCTTTATGGGGAGGCTGGATCGGAGTGAAATGACGAGACGGGTGGGGCGCGGTTCAGCGTCGAAGTGCCGATGATGACCAGCCAAGCCCCACCCTGGCCCTCCGGGCCTGTCCCTCGCCATGAAGGGGAGGGAGGATTTCTTCTATTGCGTCACACGCCATGACCCGCGTCTGGGTGACGCGGGCGCAGCCTGGGGCCGACGCGACGGCCCAGCGCCTTAGGAATATGGGCCTAGACGTGGTGGTTGCGCCGTTGCTTGAGGTGCGGGCCTTGGCGGCGAAGATCGACCTTGCGGGAGTGGGGGCTCTGGCCTTTACCAGCGGCAATGGTGTGCGCGCTTTCGCTGCGGCATCGCCACGGCGCGATCTGCCGGTCTATGCCGTGGGCGATGCGACGGCCGCAATCGCCGTTGCGGAGGGGTTTGCTGATGTGACGTCGGCGGGCGGCGACGTATCGGCCCTGGCAAGCGTGATCGCCAATGCATCGAGCCGGGTTGGAGGAGTGCTGCACCTTACAGCTGCGTCGCCCGCAGGCGACCTAGCCGGATTGCTGGGCGGGTCCGATATTCGGCTGTGCAGCTTGCCCCTGTATGAAACCGTACCGACGGGCGCTGACGTCGATCTTGCCCAGATCGATGCTGTCTTGCTGCATTCGCCGCGAGCGGCGGGGTTGTTAGCTGACCACCTGCGCGGCTCGCCGGCACCACATCTTGTCGTCTTGTGTATCTCTGCGGCCACGGCTGCACCCCTGCGCGGGCATGCATTGAGGCAAATTTTCATTGCGCCCTTGCCCAATGAGACGGCGATGTTAAGTTTCTTTAGTCAAATTTAGGCGTTTAAGGGCCTCATGACCTTCCAACCCGACACTGCCGAACTCGCGCCCTCTCAGGACCCAGATCGCTATCGCGCCCGGCCGATGCTCAGTCGCAGCTTCTGGGGGATGATGGGATTTGCCCTGGTCTGCATCGGTGCCGCTGTCGCGATAGTGGTTATCGCGCCACGTCTGACCGGCGTGCGCGGGGTCCATGGAGCCCCGGCGGCTCCCACGCCGATCGCCTCGGCCGTCGCCGGCCCGGTCGTCTCGCCCGGCCCTTTGGCGGCCGTGCCCGTCGCGAGTGGCCTGGAAGGTCGGGTGCAAAAGCTAGAACAGGAGCAGGCACGCATACTGGCTGCCGCCGATGCGGCCTTGGCGGTCGCGGCGATCAGCGAGGCCGCCGCCGGACCTCGCCCCTTTGCCACACAGGTAGCCGCCTACTTGGGTCCGATCGCCGCGTCGGCAGATGCTCAGGCCCTGTTCGCTCTGGCGGCGCAAGGGGCACCCTCGCGCTCCGAACTGTCGGCGCAACTGGACGCCATGGCGGCAAAGGCGGCGCGGACCGCTCATCGTCCTGGAAAATCAGCCTCGATCCTGGCCCGGTGGAGCTATCTTTTGTCCAGTGTCATTTCTATTCGCCGTGTTGAGGCCACTGGCGATGGCCCTGACGCCACTCTGGCGCGCAGCCAGGCTTTGGCCACAGGCGGCGACCTGGAGGGCGCGCTTGCCCTGATTGATCGTGTCGCGGGGTCTGGAGAGGCGCCCCTGGCCACCTGGCGAGACGCTGCCAGGCACCGGATCGACATAGACCGGCATGTCGCGGGACTGCGGGCTCTGGCCCTGGCCGATCTGGCCGCCGCCCGAACCGCAGTCGGGAGTGCTGCCCCATGATCCGCATCGCTCTTGGCCTTTTTTTCGTCGCCGGGATCATCGTCCTGGCGATCTCGTTGCAGGGCAACGCTGGTGATGCCAGCCTGACCTGGCTGGGATGGCAGGTCAGCACCACTGCGGCGGCTGGGGTGTTATTGATCGGACTGTGCGCTCTTCTGGCGACGATTTTCTGGCAGGTTCTGGTCTGGGTACTGCAAGCCCCGGCGCGGGCCAGCAGAGCCGCCGCTGCGGCGCGCCGCCGTCAGGGGACCGAGGCCCTGACCCGAGGGTTTGTCGCCGCCGCCGCGGGAGACGGCCCGGAGGCGCGACGCCAGGCGGCTCGCGCCGCCGACTTAGCTCAGGATTCGGCGCAGCTCGTGCGCCTGTTGGCGGCTCAGGCCGCTGAGGCCGCAGGGGATACGGTCGCCGCCCGCGCCGCCTACACCGCCATGTTGGGCTTTGCCGATATGCGCCTCGCCGCCCATCGCGGCCTGCTTCAGGCGGCCGTCGCCGAGGGGGATGGTGCCGGCGCGACCCGCCACGCGCAGGCGGCCTTTGACTTAGATCGCACCGCGCCCTGGGCTTGGCGAACCCTGCTGCAGAACCGCTTGGACGGTGCCGACTGGGTGGGGGCCCTGGCCCTGTGCGACAGAGCTAAAGATCGTAAGGTCATCACCCCACTGGTGGCAGAGCGCGCCAAGGCGGCCTTGCAAACCGCCGATGCCGCGATGCGGAACAAAAACGCCGCCGCAATCGATCTGGCTGTGGCAGCAGCTAAGTCACGACCGGACTTTACCCCTGCGACCCTGATCGCGGTCGCGGGCTTGGTGGCTGATGGGCGCGGATCTCGCGCCAGCGGCCTGATCGAGACGGCCTGGAGGGCCAGCGCCCACCCGGCACTCTGGTTGGCCTATCGGGACCTGCGGACGGACGAGACACCAAAGGCTCGTTCCCTGCGTCTTGCCGCCCTGGCAGCGATGAACCCAGGTGATCGAGAGGCCAGGATCCTCTGCGTCGAACTGGCTCTGATTGCCGGCGATACGGCCGCAGCGAGCACTGCGGTCAAAGCGCTCGAGACCGAAGCCCTCACCCAGAGGCTCGCACGGCTGCATGCCCGTATGGCCGCCGCCGCCGGCCAGATCGATGAGGCCCGCGCCTGGGTAGCGCGTGGGGCTTTAGCGATGCGCGAGTTGGACTGGTCCGACATCGGTCCTGGAGGCGTAGCCTTTGCCTACAGCGCCGCTGATTGGGCCAGGGCGGTGATCGTCTATGCCGAGAGCGGCGAGCTTATTCATCCGCGACATGAGCGGGCTGAAGCGGCATCGGACGACCTGCCCCAGATCCCGTCAGCCTATGTGGACAGCGCCCCCTTTATCGATGCCGCCGCAGCAGGCGATCCGTTTCCTCCCTTCGTCGATGACAGCGACTTTGGCGACGCCCTGCAACCGGCCGGCGCAGAGGTGCGCCGATCAAGAGGCTTTCTGGGTCTGGGCAAGGGGCGCTGACTTTTAACGACCACTTGGCGCGCGCGCGGCGACAGGCTAAAAGCCCCACACACCTCCAGGCCGCCTTAGCTCAGCTGGTAGAGCATCGCATTCGTAATGCGGGGGTCGCGTGTTCGAGTCACGCAGGCGGCACCA
>JAYTXQ010000216.1:0-5145 GCA_043742825.1 Caulobacteraceae bacterium
CCGCCGTGCCATTCAATGAAAGGCTGATCTTCAATCAGCAGATAGTCACTTTCAGTAACACGATTGCTCAAAGGTGGCGTCAGGTCCCATTAGCTGATAGGGGAAGGAAAATCCCAATAACCGCAGCCGCCCAGCCGAGAGCCGATCTTGATCGATCTTCATTGTCATATTTTGCCTGGGATTGACGACGGCGCGCCGGATATGGCCACCTCGCTGGAAATGGCGCGGATCGCTGTCGCGGATGGGATAACCACGACGGCCTGCACACCGCACATTACCCCCAGCGTTTACGACAATGAAGGCGTCGGTATTCATCTGGCGATTTCGGCCCTGCAGGCGGCGTTGAACGAAGCTCAAATTCCCCTGCGACTGGTGGCCGGTGCCGATGCGCATCTGGCACCAGACCTCGGTGACGGCCTGGCCTCTGGCCGGGTCCCCTCACTGAACGGCTCAAGGTATTTTCTCTTTGAACCGCCCCACCATGTCGCCCCTGCGCGCATGGATGTCTTCGCCGCTGAGCTGATGGACCAGGGGTATGTGCCTCTGCTCACCCACCCAGAGCGCCTCACCTGGATCGAAGGCCACTATGACACGATGCAGCGTATGGCGGCGGCCGGAGCCTGGATGCAGATCACAGCCGGCTCCCTGACCGGGCGATTTGGCCGCCGGCCGCGATACTGGGCGGAACGTATGCTCGATGACGGCATTGTGCACATTCTGGCTACCGATGCGCATAATCTTGGCAACCGTGCGCCCCGTCTGGCCGAGGGGCGCGATGCGGTCGCCCAGCGACTGGGTGAGGACGAAGCGACACACATGGTCCTGACCCGCCCGCAGGGGGTTCTCGATAACATAGCCCCCGACCAACTGCCCCCCTGCCGTCGTGACACCAAAAGACCCCGTTCGGGTGGTTTACTGCGGCGCTTGTTCAAGGGTTCCTGATACCGTGAGGCATTTTATGCGACTTAATACACCACACCGGCAGCGGATCGTGGGGGCATTCGGCTTTGTCTCCCTGGTGACGGCTCTGATGGTCTGCGGCCCCGCGCTGGCGACATTGCCGCCCCCGGATGTAGCCAGCGGCGTCACCGAACAGGACTACAGAATTGGTCCGCTCGATGAGCTGAACATGATCGTCTATGAGGAAAAAGAACTTAGCCAGACCGTAGAAGTCGATGCCAGCGGGCATATCACGCTGCCGTTGGTGGGCGACATCCTGGCGCTGGGCAAGACACCGCAGCAGCTGGCCATGGAAATTGCCCATAAACTTGGGGAGAAATATCTGCAGTCGCCGCAGGTCGCCATATTGGTGAAGAAGGCGAACAGCCAAAAGGTGATCGTCGAGGGCGAGGTCGGGCAACCGGGCGTCTATCCGATAACCGGGCGTACGACGCTGCTTCAGGCTGTGGCTCTGGCCAAAGGGGCCAATGCCTATGCCGATTACAAACATGTGTCGGTCTACCGTTACGTGGACAAAAAGCGCTATTCAGAAGAGTTCAGTCTGGATGCTATTCGCCGGGGCAAGCAGCCAGACCCAGAAATATTCGGCAATGACGTCGTTGTCCTTCAACGCTCGGGAGTCAAAAGTGCGCTGAGGGACTATGTGCAGCCGCTTTCGAGCGTATTCTTTCTTCTGCCTAGACCCTGATTCACGACCGAATATGACGACCCAGATGTCCAAAAACCTATATGCCGCTCGAAAGTGAACATGCCGCAAAACAGTGACGACGCTTGGAGCGCGAAATCAAACCATTTTTCCAACACGCCGGTTCCCGTTGGGCCGCGCCGCGCGGTCGGCCCGGTCGCCAACGTCCATGGGGCGGAGTTTGATGACCACGGGCCCGAGACAGATCTAGCCGAATACTGGCAAATATTGTGGAAGCGCCGGATCCTTATTCTGGCTGTGTTCGCCACGATCTTCGCCCTGGGCACGGCGATCACCCTGCTGATGCCGGCCATCTATCGCGCAAGTGCAACCATCCAGGTGGATCGCGAGGCCTCGAAAGTCTTAGGACAGGGCGACACCCTTCAGACTTCGGAATTGCTGTCCGGTGACGAGTTTTACCAGACCCAGTACGGTCTGTTGAAGGGCAGGTTTCTCGCCGAACGGGTTGTCGGGGCATTGCACCTGGCCGACAATGAAACCGCGCTCAAGGCCATCGGCTGGAAAAACAAGGCAGGTCGCACAGGCGAGACCGCCGCCGAGAAACGTGCCCGTCGCGCCCGCGACGCCGTCACCCTGGTGGAAGAGTCCCTGAAGGTCGATCCCGTTCACGGTTCGCGCCTAGTGGAGATCGGATTCGACAGCCGAGATCCAGCCCTCTCGGCGCAAGTGGCCAATGCCATGGCCGATAACTTTATCACTTCGAATCTGGAGCGACGCTTCGAAGCGGCGTCCTACGCCCGCCAATTTCTTGAGCAGAAACTGGCCCAGGTGAAAGACAAACTTGAAGATTCTGAAAAGGCGGCGGTCACCTATGCCGGTAATCAGCAGATCATCAATATCCCCGTTCCAACAAACGGCAACGAGCCGGCGACCGCCGCCACGGAGTCGTTGGTCGCGGCAAATCTGACCGCACTTAATTCCTCGCTGGCGGCGGCGACTAACCAGCGCATTCAGGTGGAGCAGCGCTGGCACCAGGTTCAAAACACCCCGGGCCTAAGTATCCCTGAGGTCATGGCAAATCCCACCGTGCAACGGTTGCTTGAGGAACGCGCTAAAGTAGGTGCCGAATATCAGCAAAAGCTGGCCTCCTACAAACCCGATCACCCGACGATGCGACAGTTGAAGGGTCAGCTTGACGAGATGGACCGCGAGATCCAGGCCCAGGTCTCCCACACACAACAGTCACTTTCTGCACAGTACCAGACTGCGGTAAACCAGGAACGCTCGTTGCAGGGTCAGGTCAATGGCCTGAAAAGCTCAATGATCGACCTGAGCAATCGCAGCATCAAATACAATATTTTGCAGCGTGAAGTGGATACTAATCGAACACTCTATGAAGGCCTTTTGCAGCGATATAAAGAGGTGGGCATCGCCGGTGGCGTCGGAACTAATAATGTCTCTATTGTTGATCGGGCCCAGCCGCCGCTGAAACCATCGGTGCCCAATGTTCCCCTGTATATTACCGCGTCGGCGGCGATCGGCCTGATCCTGGGGGTGCTGGCGGCAATAACACTGGAGGCGCTGGATGAAGATATTAACGCTCCATCCGATGTCGAGAACAAACTAAAACTTCCCCTGGTCGGTGCCGCGCCAATGGTCGAACGCGGGGTCACGCCCGCCTTGGCTCTACGAGACGGGCGCTCAGCTTTGTCTGAGGCTTTCAACGCCATCCGAACCATGTTGCAGTTCTCTACCGGAGACGGACCGCCACGCACACTGCTGGTGACCAGCTCCCGGCCCAGCGAAGGCAAATCAACCACTGCTATCGGCCTTGCCCATAGTTTTGCCCGACTGGGTGGCCGCGTGCTGCTCGTCGATGGGGATATGCGTAACCCCAGCCTCCACCGCGCCATGTCCATCAACAACGCCAATGGCTTGAGTAAATACCTTGCCGCGGCTGCAACTTTCGACGAGATTGTCCAGCCCTCGGGCGTCGAGCATCTGTCCATCGTAACCTGTGGGCCGCTGCCGCCGCATCCCTCAGAACTTCTGGCCGGCGGCGCGCTGGCTCGGTTCCTCGAAGAGGCGACGGCGCAGTATGACATGGTCATCGTCGACGGCCCGCCGGTCGTCGGCTTGTCAGACGCGGTGTCTCTCGCCGCAGCAGTCGTCGGCACCGTGTTTGTCGTCGAGTCCGGCAAGGTTCGGCGTGCCCTGGCGAAGGCGTCAATCCGCCGCCTGACCTCGGTCGATGCCTGGATCGTCGGCGTTGTCCTCTCGAAATTCAATGCTCGCAACGCCGCTTATGGCTACGAATATCAGTACCATTATTCCTACGGCAATAAGCGGCTGAAGTAGGTTAATGGCTGACGTCCAGCCCCTGCACCGCAGCCTCGCCCTGTGCGGCGTGGGTGCGGCGATCCTGGCCTTGGCGGTCGTCATGGGTCTGGACGCCGGTGTTAGCCAAAGCCTGCAATCGGGCTCGCCAGCGGCCCTTGGCTGGCGGTCCAATGATTCTCGGGCCTTGGCTATAGAGGCTGATCGCCGCCTGATGAGCGCGCGAACGCCGTCGGATTTTGCAGCAACGGCCGATCTCTCGCGACGCGTGCTCATGCAAAGCCCTCTGCAGGTCAGCGCGCTGCGCGACCTGGCCGTGGTTGCGGTCAATGACGGCAGGATCGATGTCGCGGACAGGTTGTTCGGGATGGTCGTGCAACACGATCTGCATGATCCGCCCAGCCTGGTATGGAGGCTCGACCGAAGCCTGCGAAGCCGCCAGTTCCCCGCCGCTTTTGCGACGGCTGACATCCTGTTGCGCCAGTCGCCGGACCGGCTTGCGAGTCTTTACCCATCCCTCAGTGCGGCGGCGCAATTGCGCGGTGGCGATGCCGCCCTGGCTGGGCGCCTGGGCGCAGACCCGCCCTGGCGCGCGGACTTTCTCAGCATGTTCGCCGCCAAAGCCACTGACCCCGCTGTAGTCTTTTCGGTTCTCAACCAACTTCAGGACACGGCGCGTAAGCCCACGCCAGCGGAGGAGGAAGACTATCTCAATCGCCGTGTGCGCGAAGGTGAATTCGACCAAGCCTATCTGGACTGGCTGCAATTTCTACCCAAGCCGGCGCTGCGGCACGTGGACAATATTTATGATGGCGATTTTCTTGGAGCTCCAGGTCCAACACCGTTCAACTGGCTATTAACGAGCGACACCGGCGGGTCGGCCGATATGGGGCCCGCTCCGACCGCTGATTATCATCGTGCGCTGCATATTGCCTATGACGGGGTTTCCAGCGCAGAATTTGCGACCGAACTTTTGGCCCTGGCCCCTGGCGACTGGCACCTTTCAGGCGTCGTGTGGACTCGCGATGGCGAGGACGCCCCCCTGACCTGGCGAATGAGCTGCGCCGACGGCGGCGAACACGGCGTGGTCAAGATGGCGAAGCGCCTGACCGGGAGCGGGTGGCGAAGTTTCAGCCTCGACTTCACCGCAGCGCAATCGGCCTGTACCGGTCAGTGGTTGCGACTTGTGGCCGTGCCAGGCG
>JAYTXQ010000217.1:0-3677 GCA_043742825.1 Caulobacteraceae bacterium
GCTTTGTCATTGCGTGAGGGTTTGCCGGCTTGGACCGCCGACAAGCAGTGGCAGACGATCGCGGATGTCGTCGGTGTCGAGGTCGAAATCATTCGATAGACATTGGCCTCGCAGTGCGACCGGCAGGCTCACTCTCCCAACCGCTGCCCGGACAGTCTCTCACCACTTCTCCCAAAGCCACTCCGCCTCAGCCCTGACGGCGGCGACGGCGGTGTCCTTGACGTGGCCGTAGCCTCGGATCTGGTCGGGAAGTGAGGCTATCTTGATGGCCAGGGGCAAGCGGGCGGAGGTTAGCCCTGCGGTCAGGCGGTCCAGGTCTTTTTCGTAGGTGGCGATCAGGCCGCGCTCCATGCGTCGTTCGGCGGTATAGCTAAAGACGTCAAGCGGGCCGCCGCGCAGGGCCTTTAGTCTGGCCAGAACCGGGAAGCCCAGTTTCAGCATCCAGCCACCGAAGGCAATCTTTTTGGGCCGGCCATCGGGCCCCTTGCGAGCGATCAGAGGCGGGGCCAGCCAGACCTGCATCTTGCCACCGGTGAAGGTCTCGCCATAGGCGGCATCGAATCGGCCATCTGTGTAGAGGCGGGCGACCTCATATTCGTCTTTGTAGGCCATGAGCTTGTAGAGGTTGCCAGCGACGGCACGGGTCAGGACCTCGCCACCCAGTTTCGACTCGGTCGATCGCATCGCGGCTATTCGATCCAGATAGCGGCGGGCGTAGGCAGCCGATTGATAGGCTTGCAGGTCCGCCGCCCGGCGCTCGATCAGGGCGTCCAGGGTGAAGTCTTCAGCTCTAGGTGCGGCAGGTTCGCTGGCTTGAGCGCTATCGGGGACATGGGCGACGCGGCGGCCAAGCTCGAAGGCCTGAAGGTTTTCCTCCGCTGCGACGCCGTTAAGCTTAATCGCCCTGTAGAGGGCGCGACTGGACACCGGGACCAGCCCCTTTTGCCAGGCGAAACCGAGCATGACCAGATTGCCATAGACGGTATCGCCTAGCTGGTTTTCCGCCAGCCAGGATGCCGGGCAGGCCTCGTAGCTTTGGCAGGCGGCGCGCAGGCGACCGGCCATGGCGGCGGGGTCGAAGCGGGCATCGCGCTGGGTAACGATATCGGCGGTGGGTGCCAGGTCGCTATTGCCAACGGCGATGGTGCGGTCCTTAGCATAGACGGCCAGGGCATCCGGACCGGCAGCGACCAACAGGTCGCAGGCAATCAGCACATGGGCGCTGGCGGCGGGCACACGGCCGCCGATGGCGGTGTTTTCCGTTTCGCCAATGCGCACATGGCTAAATACCGCCCCACCCTTTTGCGCCAGGCCGGTCATGTCCACCACAGAGCTCGCCCGGCCGTCGATGTGGGCGGCCATGCCCAGGATTGAGGCCGCCGTGGTCACACCGGTGCCGCCAATGCCGGTGAAAACAATGTTGCGTACGCCCTCAAAAGGATGAACCTCTGGCAGCGGCGTCGAATCGACCGTCAGTGCCGGGAGAGCGTGTTTGTGCGCGTTCTGGGCCCCTGTGACGGTGACGAATGACGGGCAGAAGCCGTCGACACAGGAATAATCCTGGTTGCAGGTGGATTGATTGATCCGCCGCTTGCGGCCAAATTCGGTATCCACCGGCTCGACCGAGACGCAGTTCGATGCCCTGGAGCAATCTCCGCAACCTTCGCAGACCAGGGGGTTGATGAAGACGCGTTTGGGGGCCTGAGCCAATATCCCGCGCTTGCGCCGCCGCCGCTTTTCGTTGGCGCAGACCTGATCAAAGATCAGCACGCTCAAGCCCGGTGTTTCGCGCAGCTCGCATTCAACGGTCAGGAGCTCGGCCCGCGGGCGGACGGTGACGCCGTCTGCCAGACCGATGGCGTCGCGATAACGGTCCAGATCATCGGCAACGATGACGATGGTCCTGACACCCTCGGCCGCGAGTTGGCGGGTAATCTGGGGAACGGTGAAGCCGCTCTCCGCCGCCTGGCCGCCGGTCATGGCGACCGCATCGTTGAACAAAAGCTTGTAGGTCAGGGTTGTGCCCATGGCCAGGGAGGCTCGGATGGCCAGAGAGCCGGAGTGATTATAGGTGCCGTCGCCGAGGTTGACGAAAACGTGTTTTTCGCTGGTGAAGGGCGCGGTTCCCGACCAGGTCAGGCCCTCACCGCCCATCTGGCTGTGCAGGTCGGTGTTGGGGTCGGAAAAGCTGGCCATATAGTGACAGCCAATTCCGGCCAGGGCGCGTGACCCCTCCGGCAGGCGGGTTGAAGTATTGTGCGGGCAGCCTGAGCAGAAAAACGGTTTGCGTAGTTGGTCCGCTGCCAGGGTGACTGCGGCCATTCCGGCGGCCGACACCCGGCTAAGATAAGCATAGACCCGCTCCATATGTGGGCCCGGTGGAAGTCGGTCGGCAATCGCCAGGGCAACCTCGGCCACCGACAGCGAGCTGAGCGATGACAGCAGCGGCCCACCAGTCTCGTCTACCTTGCCGATCACCTTAGGTTGGGCGTGCGCGGGCAGGTCGTAGAGCGCGGCGCGGACCTGGCCCTCTAGCAACGGGCGTTTGTGCTCCACCACCATAAGGGTCTGCAGACCGGCGGCAAAGGCGCGCATGCCAACAGGCTCAAGCGGCCAGGGCATGCCGACTTTATACAGTGTAACTCCAAGCGCGGCAGCTTCTTGCAGGCCGATCCCCATGGCGCTGAAAGCTTCCATCACGTCGGCCCAGGCTTGGCCGTGAGCGGCAATGCCTAAGCGCGGGCGCGGGGAGGTGAGCACCACTCTGTCGATGGCATTGGCGCGGGCAAAGGCCAGGGCCGCAGGCAATTTATGCTGGCGCAGGCGCCGCTCCTTGTCCATGGGCTGGTCCTTAAGGCGGATGCCCAGGCCGCCGGCCGGCAAGGTCAAGTTGTCGGGAATGAGGAACTGATGCCGGTCCAGACCAACCTCGATGGTCGCACCCGAATCCATCGTGTCGGCTAGGGCAATCAGCCCGACCCAAAGCCCGCTGTAACGCGACAAAGCATATCCGAGCAGGCCATAATCCAGCACTTCCTGGACGTCCGCTGGGGCCAGCACCGGCATCTCGGCATCCTGAAAGGCGTACTCCGATTGCGACGGCAGGGTTGAAGACTTGCAGGCATGGTCATCCCCGGCAACCGCCAGGACGCCACCCTTGCCCCAGGTGCCGGCGAAGTTGGCGTGTTTGAAAACATCTCCGGTTCGGTCCACACCGGGGGCCTTGCCGTACCACAGGCCAAAGACGCCATCATAGTTTGCGCCATTGAACAGGTTCACTTGCTGGCTGCCCCAGACCGCAGTGGCCCCAAGATCCTCGTTCACCCCCTCCTTGAAGACGATGTTTCGCCCCTTCAGCAGCTTTGCCGCGCGATGAGCCTGCTGGTCCAGCCCGCCAAGGGGTGAGCCGCGATAGCCGCTGACAAATCCCGCGGTGTTCAGCCCCGCCAGAGCATCAAGCCGGCTCTGGTCGAGCAGCACTCGCAACAACGCCTGGACGCCGGTGATGAACACCCGGCCGTTTTCCAGAGTGTATTTGTCGTCAAGCGTGACATCCGTATGCCGCATAGTTCATACCTCCGTCTGACATACCACCGGATTTTGCGCGACTTTTTTGGGAAAGTCTTACTTATTTTTGCTCGTAATCCTTCATTTTGTGGTAAATTATTCTTTTAAAT
>JAYTXQ010000218.1:0-4321 GCA_043742825.1 Caulobacteraceae bacterium
GTAGAGCGCCCAGACCGCCCCGGTCAGGGCGAACGGCAAAGTGCCCATGATCAATACCGCCTCGTCGAAGCGACGGAAAATGACGAAGAGTAGGATAAAGATGATCGCCAAAGTCGCCGGGACCACCAGTTTTAACCGCTCAACCGCACGTTGTAGATATTCGAACTGGCCTGAATAGCTGATCGAAACCCCTGGCGAGAGCCTGACACCATGAGCGACGGCTTGGCGTAGATCGCCGACAACCGAGGCAAGGTCGCGCCCGCGCACATCGATATAAACCCAAGTCGAGGGTCGCCCGTTCTCGGTTTTCAACATCGACGGCCCATCAGCGATTTGGACCGCTGCAATAGTCCCCAAGGTGATCTGCTGGCCCGAAGGGGTGAGGATGGCAAGCGTGCGCAAACCTTCCAGGCTGTCTCTCAACTCTCGCGGGTAGCGCAGGGTGATCGGGTAGCGCGCCAGCCCATCGACCACCTGGCCAACAGCCTCCCCGCCGACGGCACCAGCGATGACCTGCTGAACCTCGGCGATGTTGAGCCCAAAGCGCGCGGCGGCGACACGGTCGATCTTGACATCAACATAGCGTCCACCGGTCAGGCGTTCGGCTAAGGCGGAGGTAATGCCGGGCACGGTTTTGGCCGCAGTCTCAACCTCGCGGGCTATACGGTCCATTTCAGCCAGGTCTGTGCCCGAGACCTTAACCCCGATCGGGCTCTTGATCCCGGTGGCGAGCATGTCGATACGGTTGCGTATCGGCGGCACCCAAACGTTGGCGAGACCTGGAACCCTAACGGTACGGTCCAGTTCCTCCACCAGCTTCACCGGCGTCATGCCAGCCCGCCACTCAGCGCGTGGCTTGAACTGTATTGTCGTCTCGAACATCTCCAGCGGTGCGGGATCGGTCGCGGTCTCGGCTCGGCCCGCTTTACCGAACACGGTCTTCACCTCCGGCACGGTCTTGATCATCCGATCGGTCTGTTGCAAAAGCTCCGCAGCCTTCGCCGCAGACAGCCCTGGCAGGGCAGAGGGCATGTAGAGTAGATCGCCCTCGTCGATCTGGGGCATGAATTCTCCGCCCAGGTGGCTGAGCGGCCAGACGGTCGTGGCCAGAACCAGAGCGGCAATGACAAGGGTGGTTCGCGGTCGCCACATGACCCAGGCCAGCGCCGGCCGATACACAGCTGTCAGCCAGCGGTTCAGCACATTACTCGACTCCGCAGGAATGCGGCCTCGGATCAACCATCCCATCAGGACGGGAACAAGGGTTACCGACAGGATCGCGGCGCCGGCCATTGCATAGGTTTTGGTGAAAGCCAGCGGCGCAAACAATCGCCCTTCCTGGCCTTGCAGAGTGAAAACGGGAATGAAGGAGAAAGTGATAATCAGCAGGCTGAAAAACAGGGCCGGCCCGACTTCAGCTGCGGCCTGGGTGATCACCGTCCAGCGTGCCTGGCCGACCAGCAGCTCTCCCGGATGCTCGCGTTCCCATCGCTCGATTTTCTTGTGTGCGTTCTCAATCATAACGACAGCCGCATCAACCATTGCGCCGATGGCTATGGCAATGCCGGCCAGCGACATGATGTTGGCATTTACGCCCTGAACTCGCATGACCAGAATGGCGAACAGAACGCCAAGCGGCAGGGTCAAAATTGCCACCAGCGCTGAACGCACGTGCCAAAGAAAGACTGCGCAGACCAGAGCGACGACAATAGACTCCTCGATCAGCTTTTCGCGAAGATTGTCGATGGATCGGTCGATGAGCTTAGAGCGGTCATACGTCGGGACAATCTCGACACCGGCGGGCAAGTTGCCTTTCAGCTCGGCCAGCTTGGTCTTGACCGCCGCAATGGTCTCGCGGGCATTTTTACCCGAACGCAAGATCACCACGCCACCGGCAACCTCGCCCTGGCCGTCAAGTTCGGCGATCCCCCGCCGCATCTCCGGTCCGATCTGGACTGTGGCAACACTTCCCAGAGTTACTGGCAGACCGCCGGCGACAAGCTTCAATGGGATCACCCGGAAGTCATCCAGAGTCTTGAGGTAACCGCCGGCGCGGACCATATACTCAGCCTCACCCATTTCCAGAACTGAGCCACCGGCCTCCTGATTGGCCCCCCGTAGTGCGGTGACCACCTGCGCCTGGGTTACTCCATAGGCTGCGAGCTTCACCGGATCGATCACCACCTGATACGACCTGACCATGCCGCCAATGCTGGCCACTTCGGCGACGCCGGGCAGTGTCTTAAGTTCAAAACGCAGAAACCAGTCTTGCAGGCTTCGAAGCTCGGACAGATCATGGTGCCCAGTACGGTCGATCAGGGCATATTCGTAGATCCAGCCGACGCCTGTCGCATCAGGGCCCAAGCCCGGCTTGGCACCTTCAGGGAGCCGACTTTGCACCTGACTAAGATATTCCAATACGCGTGAGCGGGCCCAATACAGGTCAGTTCCATCCTCGAACAGCACATAGATGAAACTGTCGCCGAAGAAGGAATAGCCCCTCACAGTCTTAGCACCGGGCACCGAAAGCATTGTTGTTGCTAGAGGGTAGGTCACCTGATTTTCGACAATCTGGGGGGCTTGGCCCGCGTAGGGGGTGCGAATAATCACCTGGACATCCGAGAGGTCCGGCAAGGCGTCCACTGGCGTCATGCGCAGGGCGGCAAGGCCCGCCGCTAGCAGGGCCAGCGCAGCGAGTACGACGAAAAAGCGATGCCGAACCGACGCCCGGATCAGAGCGGCGATCATTGCGGGCCTGCCGGAGTGATCTCGTGCACGACCGGACCGTCGGGTCGCTGATTAAAGCCAAAAGTTACGTGGTCACCGACTTTGATCCCCTTGGCCAGAGCTGGCGATCCCAGTTTGAAAGTCATGGTCATGGCCGGCCAGCCAATTTGAGGCACGGCATCATGGCTAAAGGTGATCTGGTCCCCGGCGAGGGCTTCCACCACGCCGCGTGTTATGTACAGGCCGGGCTGAGGTTTGGATGAGGGTTCGGACACCGCTGGGCCCAGGGGGCGAACCTGGATTCCCCCAAGACTGGCCTCGGAGTCGATCAGGAACTGGCCGGACGCGACCACCTTCTGGCCGGCTCCCAGGCCCGCGAGAATTTCCGTTCGTCCGCCATCCTCGCGACCGACTTGTACCTCAACGGGCTGGAATCGACCGGCGTCGCCAGCGAGCATGACGAGGTTGCGCTTGCCGGTCCGGATCACGGCCTCAGAAGGTACAAAGAGCGCAGGCCTGGCCTCACCGCTGAGATGAACCGTTGCATACATCCCGGGCCGCAGACGTCCATTGCGGTTGGGCAGCTCAATGCGGACCTGGAGGGTGTGACTTTCAACCTGTGTGGCGGGCAGGATAGCGGTGATCCTGCCGGTGAAGGTCTCACCGGGGAAAGCGGTCAGCTCTGCGCGCGCGACCTGGCCAAGCTTGACCTGGCCGCTCTGAACCTCCGGTATAGCCGCATTCAGCCACACCGTGCCCAGACCCGACACCTGGGCCAGGGTCTGGCCCATGCTCACAGTCATGCCCTGGCGCACCTCGAGCGTCTGGATTGCGCCGCCGACAGGCGTGCTGATCGAGATATTGAGGTGCGGCCTACCGTCGTGTGCCACGCTGGCGATAAGGCTGTCAGACATACCCAGCAGTCGAAGCCTCTGACGTGCCGCCGCTTCCAGGGCGGGGTCACCCATGCGACGCACTGCGAGGTATTCGCCCTGAGCCCCGCCCCAGCTAGGCACCAGAATATCAGCAATCGGCGCTCCGGCAGCTATGAGGTCACCGGGCGCGCGAGCGTAAACGCGCTGAACAAAGCCCGCCGCACGGGACTGGATGATAGCCACATCGCGCTGATTAAAATCAACGATGCCAACTGCATCCAGGTTCTGAGCGAAACTCCCCCGCTCGACGCTTGCCAACCGCACACCAAGGTTTTGCACCGCCCTCGGGTCGACCTGCACGCCCATGGCGGGACCGGGATCCTGCGACGCGAAACGGGGAACAAGCTGCATGTCCATGAACGGCGACTTCCCAGGTTTATCGAAATGCTGGGTCGGACTCATGGGATCATACCAGTACAGAACCTCGCGGCTGTCCGTCGGTGACGGTGGCGGCGTGCCAGGCGCTTTGCCGAGCCGGCCAAGGCCAAAACCAAGAGCACCGGTAAGCAGACTTAGGGCAATCGCAGCGATCGCGATGCGTGTGCGATGTGAGGGAGCGCTGGCGGTCATTGGTCTGAAGCCTCGTAGGTCAGGGTAAGACGCGCCGCGTCGCGCGTAACATCGGCCTGGCGATTCACTGTGTCGATGCGGGCTTCCGC
>JAYTXQ010000219.1:0-3471 GCA_043742825.1 Caulobacteraceae bacterium
CGGGTTTATGGTGACAGGTTATATATTATCGTATTAACACGGACAACGTATCACAATAGCGAGCTTCACCAGTATCATCGCCCCTGTACACGCCGGTGACGATAGGTTCTCTTCGATTTTTGATCAGAGCAATAGGCCGCCACTTGGGTATTCTCGACAGACATCGTACATCTGTGGCCTTGACTGACATCGTTCAGATAAGCCAGATGAGATGAAGTTGTACCCTGCGGCTGGCACGCCATTGCGTCTTGAAAATGCGCGCGACGTAGTCGATGACTGATTATCGCTCCGCACCCTGCAGCCCGAGAGCCCGATGACTGAAACCTATCTTGACGGCGTGCAAGTCCTGTTCGACGGCGAGGTTATGGGCGAGCGGTTAATGCTGGCCCTGCACGCGGTGGCAAAATCGCCCCGTGACGCGGGCCATTTCGCCGCAATCCTGCAGCTGGAAACCGAAACCAAGGCCCGGCTGCGCGCGCTGTTGTTCAAACATGGCCGCTCCCTGGCGGAAGCCGCCGATCTGGCGGTGATCCCCACGCGGATCGAGGACTATCTTGGCCAGGACTGGCAGGGTTACACCGGCGCGACCGCAGCGCGATTGGCGCACGTGGTCGGGCGTTACAAAGCCATCGCCGCTCTGGGCCCCGTTGAAGACCAGCCTATCCTGCAGGCGGTGGTTGACCATGAACAGGCCCTGGTCGACTGGGCCAGCCTCGAGAGCCAGGGCCAGGATGGCGTCGGGGCGATCCAAAAACTGCTGCAAATTCCGATCGCGCCTTTATAGGTAAGGGCCAAAGGCTTGCGATTCAGGCGAGGTGTACCGCCTTGCGCAGCGCTTCGTTGATCCGCGATTGCCAGCCCGCGCCACTTGCACGAAATATCTCAACCACATCGCTATCAAGACGCAGGGTGACCTGGCGTTTAGCTGTTTCACCAAGCGGAGGGCGGCCCATTCGAGTCAATGTGCCGTTCGCCGGACGAACGAGCTTACCGCCTTGCCGTATCTCCGCACGCTCAAAAAAGTCGCGTGTCAGGATGGGCGCGTCATCAAGGTCAGTCCAGGTCGACATGATCTATCTCCTCTTGGTGGGCTCGGCGCATGGAAAAAATCGAGTCCGAGTCCCTGGAGTGAGGCGGCAGCAGCGCGCCGCATCTGGATCGACGATGTCAGACACTAGGCGTGTTGCCGAGTTCTGACCGGTTCACCTTCATAGGCCAGATCAGTGCCTCCAGCTTTGCGAACCAAAGCTGGAGAAAGGGGCGGAAAACGTTCGCCCGATCATTGCCGAAGCGCCGCCCATATCGAGGAGAGCGGATCATATCCAAATAGTAATCGAGGCCGGAGACCTCGGCCAATTCCTTGTCCAGTTTGCCAACATAGTGTGAAACACTCTCAAGGTAGGTGAAAAAATAGTCGAATGAATAGCGATAGGTAAGCATGTCTGGATCCGCCCAGTTCGAGTCCAGGTCCGGCTTGACCGCTCGCTCTAAGCGCGCCCAGTTGATTTCGAATGATGCTGTGTCGGGTGGAAACAAAAACCTGTGTTTCGCTGGAATCACCAGGGGACCGACACCCCAGTCGAGCGCCCTGGTGCAGAACATGATCTCCTCATCAGTCGAAATTTTCTCGATGATGTGACGCGCCAGTTCCAGGCGTCGCCATTTTTCGTTTTCCTGCTGCTCTTGGCGGATCAAGGTCAGTTGCCGAAACGTCAGGTAGAAACCAACGGCAGCGGCACCGGCGGCCAAGACTCCGGCGGCAAATGCGCCCAGATCAAAGTGCATTTCCACCGCCCTTCCCCCTACGCTGCCCGCCGTGCAGCAAAGTGTCCGCCGTCCAGGGCCACTACCCGGCCATAGCGGTCCAGAGTGGCCAGGGTCTGGATGATCCGTTGTTCGATTTTCTTGCCGCCGTTTTTGAAGCCGCGCGCCAGTTCTGCGGCGGTCAACGGCCTGTCGCTTGCGGCCAGCAGGGCCTCCACCGCAAGTGCGTGTTCCAGGCGGTTCTTCGGGAATGACGGGCGGCCGGCGTCAATAGCGACGACAGTTTCGGCCAGGTCTAGCTCACCGCTCTTGACCGCTGCGGCTTTGGCAAACCGGGGGATCTGATAGTCAGGCCGCAACCAGCGCACATGCCCCGCCGCCTCTTCCCGCGCCCGCTCGGCATTCAGCGCCACCAGGTTTTCCAGAATCTGCTCCTCGGTCAGGTCGGCGGGCCAGCCATAGGCCTGGGCCGTCAAGACATCGATCTGTTCGTGCAGTTCCTTCAGGATCAACACCCGGCCACGCTGTTTGATGTCCTCATCACCGGGGGTAAGAGCCGCGCCAGCCCTCAGTTTTTCCAGCAAATTATACAGGCCGGTAAGTGTCAGGTCGGGATGCTGCGCCTGAACCGCCTTGCGCGTGGCATCTAGCTCTTCGCCGGCGGCCCGGAGTTTGGATTTCAGTAGCTCGTCGGGGTCGGGGAAGGGGAAGGGGTCGAAGCACGCTGTGTTATTATAGACTGGATCATTGCCTTTTCCGACACGGCCACCAATAGCTGTTGCCCAGGTGACATGGGATGAGAGCTCAGAAGTGCCAAATGAGCTGCATCCGCACTGGCGATAACGCGGATTTTCTGATCCGGCAAAATGTCCGCCCCGATCATCGTGAACCATCGGTGTTTTGATGTCTCAGTAGTGCCGATGAACCGATTGAGTTGGCTGAGTGCAGAACGCATGCCTGGCCGCGCCTCGCCGAAAATCCACCAGTTCAGTCGGTGATTCCTGCGCGCAACCGTGTCTCGAAATGGCTTCACTTTCTCAAGAACACGTTGAAAGAGCTGGGGATAGAGCCGCCTAGCTTCGCCTTCAGCGAGACCGAAGAAGTCAATAATAAATCTGCTTGGCCGACTGTCAGTCAGATCCTTTCCGCCTAGGTATCTTGCCACCACCGGCGGTCGATCAAATGTGGAAATTCCAAAGTAAGAGAGTTCGACTTCCGTGACAACGAAATTGAGACTCACTGGGATCACTCCCATATACGACAGAGCGGAGTTTGCGATAAGAGGTCGTGCGTCGTCGAGCTTTGCGCCCACAGTCAACAGAGCATTGATTTTGCCTTTGCGAGCAGGGCGAAGTACGTCGAATCCTGGTTGGCCATGGCGTGTATTTTCAACAATTTGTAAGATTCCAATAACGGACCCAGCCTCCGCAACGGTCATGGCAATTCGGACAGCTGCCATAGCGTCGCCGTCTGACCAGGGATGGTCTGGCACGGCGTAGACAATCGATACAGGGGCCTTTGCCGAAAGCCAACGATCAACGACAGTTCGATTGAAAGCCATCGTGATCGAATTTGTAGTCACAAGTCCAAACCGCCTTAGCGATGATGCAGAAGCCAACGCTGCAGCGCGGTGCCACCAATACATAACAAGGTCTGATAATTCTGGAACATCTGACCACGCCGAGCGCACTGCCCTAACGTAATTTT
>JAYTXQ010000220.1:0-3146 GCA_043742825.1 Caulobacteraceae bacterium
TCAACCGTCCTCAGGCCCTGAATGCGCTCAACAGCCTGGTCCTGGCAGATCTCTTGGCCGCTTTCGCTGCCTACGACGCCGACCCCACCCAGCGCTGCGCCGTAATCCGGGGCAGTGACAGGGCCTTTGCCGCCGGTGCCGATATTAAGGAGATGTCGGAGCAGTCTTTCGCCGACATGTATGGGACAAATTTCTTTGCCGGCTATTCGCGCCTGACCACGACGCGCAAGCCCTGGATTGCGGCTGTTTCCGGTTTTGCCCTTGGCGGCGGTTGCGAGCTGGCGATGATGGCCGATTTCATCATCGCTGCCGACAATGCCAAATTTGGTCAGCCAGAGATCAAGCTGGCCGTCACCCCTGGCATGGGCGGCTCACAACGGCTGACCCGGGCTGTTGGTAAGGCCAAGGCCATGGAAATGTGCCTCACCGGTCGCAATATGGATGCCACCGAAGCGGAGGCCTCCGGTCTTGTCGCCCGTGTCGTTCCCTTGGCCGATCTGGAGGCCGAAGCGATGAAGACTGCGCAGACCATTGCCGCCATGGCCCCCCTGGCTGTGAAGGCGACGAAGGAAATGGTCAATGCCAGCTTTGAGACCATGCTTGAGCAAGGCGTTAACTTTGAGCGGCGCCTGTTCCACGGCCTTTTCGGCACCGCCGATCAGAAAGAGGGCATGGCGGCGTTCATCGAAAAGCGGCTAGGCGTGTTTACCGGGAAATAGGACCACATGACCACGCGGGCGTTGGTGTTGGGCGGCGGCGGGCCGGTAGGTATCGCCTGGGAAGCGGGTTTGCTGGCCGGTTTGGCCGAGGGTGGGGCGGACCTGGCGAATGCCGATTTTATCCTAGGCACCTCAGCGGGATCGTTTGTCGGCGCGCAGCTGGCCTTGGGACGACCTGCGGCGGAGCTGACCGCCGCCATCCTGGCCGAGGCGGATCGGCCCAGACCCGCCCGCACCGGCGCAACAGGACCCGCTCCTGATCTTCTGCCCCTGATGCGCATGATGCGTGAGGCGCGAGCGGGCCTGCGCGAACCTGGCGAGATTCGTCGCGAAATCGGCGCTTTCGCTCTGGCGGCGACCACTATGGACGAAGACGCTTTTATCGCCAGCTTCGGTCGCACCTTTGCTGCGATCGGCGACGAGGTCTGGCCCTCGCCTGCGTTCGCCTGCACCGCCGTCGATGCCCTGACTGGCGATTTCGTCGTCTGGGATTCCACGTCGGCAGTCGGCCTGACCCGCGCCGTGGCGTCAAGCTGCAGCGTGCCGGGCGTCTTCCCGCCGATCAGCCTTAAAGGGCGGCGCTATATCGATGGTGGCATGCGCTCTGGCAGCAATGCCGACCTCGCCAAAGGCCATGACCTAACCGTGGTTATCGCCTTGCGCCTCGGCGGTGACACCGACATGGGCCGCGCAACCCAGGCGCAGCTGGACGAAGAGATCGCCGTGTTGCGCGACGCCGGCGGCCGGGTGGAGCTGATCACGCCCGACGCGGCCAGTCACAGCGCCTTTGGCCCCAACTTGATGGACCCGGCCCACCGCCCGGCCGCTGCCCGCGCCGGCCTGAGCCAGGGTGCAGGGATCGCTGCGGTCGTCGCTAGCTTTTGGGGTAACCGGTACTAGGTAGTGGCGGTTTTCACGGCTCGCCAGCCAGCAAAACACAGGCCCAGCATTGCCAGATTGCCCACCGCGTCCACTAATCCCAACGGGGTCAGGAGCGGCACTCTGGCAAAGAACCAATAGTCAAAGACGAAGAAGGGGAAGAGGCCGATGCCATAGGCGATGAATGTCGTGGTGGTGAAGCGCGAAAAGGCCGCAAACAGGCCCGCGATCATGGCCTGGGCACCGAAGCACCCCACCAAGAACGGTACAATGGGCGCGTTTGACTGATAGGCTGGCTGGAACGCAAGGTCCAAGACCGATTGCGGAAACACAAGGCACCAGCCGCCAAGCGTCCAGAACACGCTAGCGAGCAGCCATTGAATTCTGACGACCGTCATCAGACCATAACCTACGGCTCGGCCACAACGGTGTTTTCGATATGGCCGAGCCCTCGGATATCGACGCGGACCTTGTCGCCGATCTTCAACAACTTGCCCGTGGCCATCCCGACGCCAGAGGGCGTGCCGGTGGCGAGAATATCCCCCGGTTCCAAGGTCATGACCGTGCTCAGATAAGCGATCTGGTCATAGATATTATAGATCATGTCGCCGGTTGAGGTGCGTTGACGCTCATCGCCATTGACCGTCAGCCAGATCTCCAGAGCGTGGGGATCGGCGATCTCATCATCAGTGGTCAGCCATGGACCGATGGGGCCGTGGGTGTCCCAACCCTTGCCCAGAATAAAGGTCGGCGAGCGGGCCTGCCAGTCGCGCACCGAGACGTCGTTGGAGACCATATAGCCGGCGATGACGCTGCGGGCATTCTCTTTGCTGACATGCCGGCAACGCGTGCCGATCACCACCGCAAGCTCCGCTTCGTGGTCGAGCTTGTCGGAAATCTTTGGCATGTGGATGTCGGCGAAGGGGCCGTTGACGCATGAAACCTGTTTGTTGAACCAAAGCTGGCTGGTGGGAATAGGAATGCCCGCCGCCTTGGCCTCTTCGGCGTGGGCCTGATAGTTCATCCCGATGGCGAGATATTTCGATGGATCATTCACTGGTGCTTCGAGGATCACGTCTGCCAGAGCCACGCCGGCGTCGCTGACAGCCTCCAGCGCCGGGCGCAGAGTCTCAAGATCGGTCAGTACCTGCCGCATGGAGGTCCCAACGCCGGGCACGCCCGAAAGATCGACGACGCGGTCACCGACGACCTTTCCGATCCGGGTCGAGCCGTCGTGGGTGAAACGTGCAAGTTTCATGTCTGAGGGTTCCTAAGTGGCGATAGTTGGTCTTATCTGGTCATTCGGCACCATTTCAATGACCCAAACCCAGGTGCCGCAAAAAGAAACGTTCCCACGACGCGCTCTCAAAACCGGGAATAGCAACATGGCCGCCCGGATTGATGTGCATTGATTTTTCCGCCGAGGCGAAGGCGTTGAACAGGGCCACGCCGTCGGCGCGCGGCATGATCTCGTCCTCCCACTGGAAGACAAACTCGATCGGGCAGGTGATGCGCATCGCCGCTGATTGCAGGCCGCCCATGCCTGCG
>JAYTXQ010000221.1:0-10723 GCA_043742825.1 Caulobacteraceae bacterium
ACCAGAACAAATCACTCATGGCGGTGTCCTCCTGACGCCGCCAGTGAATCAGATCATCTTCCCCTTGGGAATCCCTTTAATGGGTCCTGAGCCTAGGTCAAGCGTGCTTCGCTTCCGCGGTGTGCACGTTTCCTCATCCAACGCTAAACCGGCTCGCGGCCTAACTCGTCTTCGATCTCCACTGTGTGTTCCCCCAGCCTTGGCGGGTGGCGGCGGATATTGGCGGGCGTAGCCGAAAACGCCACGGGTGGGCGCAGGCTGATATAGGCACCTATATCCGGATGCTCGTAGCGCTCGAACAGGCCCACAGCCGCCAAGTGCGGGTCGCCTGGCAGGTCATCCAGGCGGTTCACTGGGGCGACAGGGATGTTCAACGGCTTGAGCAGATCGAGCCATTCCGCAGTCGTCCTCGTTGGGGTGACCTGGTCGACCAGTTCATAGAGCGCCCGCACGTTTTCAGCGCGAGTCTTATAGTCGGCAAAACGCGGGTCCCTGCCAAACGTGTCAGCCATGCCGGCGGCGGCGAAAAATTGATCCCACTGCGCGTCGGTATAGGGCAGCAAGCCAATATGCCCGTCCTTTGTGGGATAGGGTTTTCGTTTGGGATTGACCACGCGGCTATAGCCCCACTGGCCGGTGGGAGGCTCAAACACATGATCATGAAAATGCTCGGCTAAGTTAAAGGTGGTGACACATTCCAGCATGGGAATCTCAATGAACTGACCCTCCCCGCTGCTCTGGCGGTGAAACAGGGCGGCGGTGATTGCCTGCGCCATAAATAGGCCGCTGACCTTATCTGCCACCAGGGATGGCAAGAGTCGCGGGGTCGGATCGCCATCGGTCCGCGGTAAAAGGTCGGCAAACCCGGAGGCTGACTGAATCAGGTCATCGTAGGCTGGCTCGCCAGCATAGGGTCCGTTCGAGCCATAGCCTGCAGCGTGAGCATAGATAATGTCGCCACGGATGGCTTTAACCGCCGCATAATCTAACCCCAGTCTGGAGAGCCCGTCCATGCGGACTGACGCGGCAAAGACATCGGCGGTCTTGATCAAGGCGCTCAGCGTGGCGGCCGCTTCTGGCCGGCGCAAATCCAACAGCATCGAGCGTTTGTTGCGATTGATGGTGATGAAAAGCGGTCCCATATCCAACGGCGCGCCCGCAGGGGTGTGGCCGGCCCAGCGAAGGATATCGCCGCCGCTGCCCCTGCGACCGGCGGGAAACTCTACTTTGATCACGTCGGCACCCTGATCTGCCAGGATCTGTGTCGCATAGGCACCGAACACCACGCCGGTCAGGTCAACAATGCGTACCCCCGCCAGAGGGCCGGTGTTGGTGGTCGCAAGACTGTGAGTTTTGGGCAATGCCGAGCCTTCCGTAACGAGACCGATGACGTTTGGATTTTCGAGCTCTACAGTGGTAGCGCTTAGGATCAAGAGACTTGGCAATGGGCCTGAGCAGGAGCGGGTATGGATTTCGAACTTTCTGAAGAGCACCGGATGCTTGCCGACCTTGTGGGCCGTTTTGTCAAAGATGAGTTGATGCCCCTGGAAAGTGCCGTTCTGGCCCGTGAAGCCGCGGGCCTTGGCCTGGGACTGCCCGATGGCGAGCAGGCACGTATTGATGCGGTCTCGCGCAAACTGGGGCTCTGGGGCCTTGATGCGCCCGAAGATGTTGGCGGCGTCGACCTGCCTCAGGTGGCTCTGGTCGCGGTGAACGAACACCTTGGCAGTTGCATTACCCCTTATACCATCCCGCCGGACTCGCCCAACCTGCGCATGTTGATGGCGACGGTTACCGAGCGCCAGCGCGAAGCTTATCTGGCCCCTTACGTCCGCGGCGAGACGATCTCTGCCATAGGTATTTCCGAGCCGGGGGCCGGTGCGGACCCGGCGGGCATGAAGACCTATGCGGTCAGAGACGGTGACGACTGGGTGATCAATGGTCGCAAGATCTGGATCAGCCGGGCAGTGGAGGCCGACTTCACCATCCTGATGGCGGTCACCGATCGGGAAAAAGGCGCGCGCGGTGGCATGTCGGCGTTCCTGGTCGATAAGGGCACGCCGGGGTTCAACGTGTTGCGCAAAATCCCGATGATCGCTGGGGCAACCACTTATGAGGTGGTCCTGGAAGATTGCCGGGTGCCTGACTGGAAGTTGCTTGGTGCCGAAGGTCAAGGCTTTGCCCCGATGCAGATCCGGTTGGGCACGAGGCGTGTGGAAATGGCCGCATGGTCTGTCGGCATGGCCCAGCGGGCGCTGAATATGATCTGCGAATATGCACCGCAGCGGGTAACGTTCGGCCTGCCCCTGTCCCAGCGCCAGGCGATCCAGTTCTGGGTCGCAGACGCGGCCACGCAGATCCATGCCGCACGGCTGATGACCTATGACTGTGCCTGGAAACTGGACCAAGGCCGCGATACCCGTCAGGAAATCTCGATGATTAAGGCCTTTGCTACTGAGATGGCCTGGGAGGTTGTTGACCGTGCGATGCAGACATTCGGTGCCATGGGCATGACCAAGGAAATGCCGCTGCAACTGATGGCGGCCAAACTTCGCACCATGCGTATTTATGATGGCCCCACCGAGGTTCACAAATGGGTTGTGGCCCGCAACCTGCTTGGCTCGAAACGATGAGATTGCCAGCTGACCCCCAGCTTGCGATCGATCTGAGTGCGGCGGCTCTGTTGACCGGGCATTTTATCCTGCGCTCGGGTACCGTTTCTGATCACTATTTCGACAAATACCGCTTTGAATCTGACCCAGCCCTGCTCAGGCGGATTGCCAGTCGGATGGTGAAATTATTGCCCAGTGATACCGAGATCCTCGCCGGACTTGAACTGGGCGGCGTCCCTTTAGCCACAGCCATGTCACTGGAATGCGGCCTGCCGGCGGTCTTTGTCCGTAAGGCAGCCAAGACCTATGGCACCTGCCAGGCGGTCGAGGGCGGCGACGTCTCCGCCCGCCAGATCGTCATGATCGAGGATGTGATCTCCACCGGTGGCGCGGTTTTTGATGCTGCCCAGTTGCTGCTTGCCGCAGGTGCTGATCTGGCAGGCGTTATCTGTGCTGTCTGGCGCGGTGAGGGTGAGCCGGGCCTGAAGAGCCTTCCGGGCGTGCCCGTTAGCGCCGCCTTTGTGCAATCTGAATTACGGTAGAGCAGAATGCTTTTTGATGGAATCATCAAAAAGCTGAATCCTGCTCTAAACCAAAAGTGTAGAGCTTGATTGAGATGTTTCTACGAAACATCATCAAGCTCTATTGGCGGAGATGCTGCGATGAAAGACCAATACGGACAAATTTCCTGCCGCATCGATGGACATGTGGCCGTGCTGCAGATTGATCGGCCGCCGAACAATTTCGTCAGCGTCGATCTGATGCGTGATCTGGCCGACGCGCTTGGGGATATCGATGCAGCCATTAGCCTGCGGGCGAGTGTTCTAAGCTCGGCGGGCAAGGCCTTTTGTGCCGGTGCCGACCTTGCGTCGCCCACAGGAGTTGGTGGCGAGGGGATGGCTGGAATTAACCCGCTGTATGCTCAGGCGGTGCGATTGTTTTCCGCCAAGAAACCGATTGTGGGGGCGATTCAGGGTGCCGCCGTGGGCGCCGGCCTTGGCCTGGCCCTGGTGGCTGATTTTCGTTTGGCTGCGCCGGAAGCTAGGTTCGTTTCCAATTTCGTCAAGCTTGGCTTCCATCCCGGATTTGGCATCACCCACACTCTGCCCCGTGCCATTGGCCAGCAGCGGGCTCAACTGATGTGCCTGACCGGTCGGCGGATCAAGGCGGACGAAGCGCTTGCCTGGGGCCTGGTCGATCAGGTGGTGCCTCTGGACGAACTGGCCGGCGCGGCTCTGGCTCTAGCGCGAGAGATCGCCCAGAACGCCCCTCTGGCGGTGCAATCCACCCGCGCCACTTTGCGGGCCGACCTCGCCGCAGCGGTGAAGACCCAGACCGACCACGAACTGATCGAACAGACCTGGCTGCGCGCCACCGGCGACTTCGCCGAGGGGGTCCGCTCAGTCAACGAGCGGCGAGCAGGTGTGTTTGTCGGGGCTTGATGGACACCACCAGGAGGAGCACGAATAATGCCCAAACTCAATCGCGACGGCGTTGAACTTTACTATGAGGTCCATGGCGCGGGTCCGGCGCTGCTTTTGACCCACGGCTATTCGGCCACGTCGCAGATGTGGGCCGGACAGGTCGATGCCCTGGCCAAGGATCACACCTTGATCCTCTGGGATATGCGGGGTCATGGTCAATCGGACTACCCTGAGGATGCGGCTGCCTATAGCGAGGCCGCTACCGTGGCAGATATGGCGGCTTTGTTGGATGCAGCCGGGGCGGAAGAAGCGATTATCGGCGGCCTCAGCCTTGGCGGCTATATGAGCCTGGCCTTTCACCTCGCCCATCCTGAGCGGACGCGCGCCCTGCTGATCATCGATACCGGCCCCGGTTATCGCAAGGATGAGCCTCGCGAGGACTGGAACCAGAACGCCATGCGCACCGCTGAGGGCTATGAGCGCGACGGCCTGGGTCGCCTGGAGCGCGGCAGCGTTGAGATGCGCACAAGCCGGCACCGGGACGCGCGGGGCCTGGCTCTGGCGGCGCGCGGGATGCTGACGCAGAAAGATGCGCGCGTGATCAACAGTCTGCCCCATATCGCCGTGCCGGCCATCGTTGTCGTTGGGGCCGATGACACGCCCTTTCTGGCGGCTTCCAGTTACATGGCAGCCAAGATTCCTGGCGCGCGCGAGGTCGTGATTCCAGGGGCCGGCCATGCCGCAAATATTGATCAGCCTGTGGCGTTCAATTCGGCGATCCTCGACTTTCTGAGTGGACTGACGGCTCCGATAAACTGCGTATGAGTCTTCCGTACCCGATACGAGATCCGCGCTACGCTCCGCGCCGCCTGGAGATTTTCAGGCGGGACGATGGGACAGTGCTACTGCACAATCCCACGCCTTTGCCTGGTGTCTTCAGCACGACTTTGGATGCTCTGGCCCATTGGGCCAATATGGCCCCGACGCGGGTATTTCTGGCCGCGAGGTCGGGCGAGGGCTGGCGGACGATCAGCTATGCCGAAGCGCACCAAAGGGTGTCGGCACTGGCCGGTGGGCTGCTTAGCCTCGACATCGCCGGACCGGCGCCAATGCTGATCCTGGCACGCAACGGCATCGACCACGCCCTTGTGGCCTTCGCGGCCATGAGCCTGGGCATTCCGATCGCTGCGGTCTCTCCGCAATATGGGCTGGCGGGGGCAGACCTCTCAAGACTCGCGCATGCGGTCGATCTGCTTCAGCCTGGTGTGGTGTTCGTTGATGATGCGGCAGATTTTGCCGGGGCGACATCTGCACCGATGCTGGCAGGCTTGCCCATCATCGCAGGACGCCACGGGGCACGGGGCCAGATCGCGCTAGAGAGTCTGTTCGCCGCCCAGCCTGTATCATCGCGGGCTAAAGGCCACGAGATCGCCAAGCTACTGCTGACCTCCGGTTCCACTGGCAAACCCAAAGCGGTGATCTGCCTTCATCAGGCCATAGCGACCAACGCTGATCAGGTGGCGGCCTGTTACAATGACCCCGACCCGCCGGTGGTGGTCAACCAGGCACCCTGGAGTCACAGCCTTGGGGCCAATGCCATCCTGCAGATGGTTCTGCACCGCGGCGGAACTCTTTATATTGACACTGGACAGCCGACTGCGCGGGGAATTGGCGAAACGGTGCGCAATCTTAAGGCTATCGCGCCAACCTATCACAATATGGTCCCGGCCGGCTGGGACCTGCTCGTTGGTGAACTGGAGCGGGACGAGGCCCTGGCGGCCACATTCTTTAGTCGGGTACGGGTGTTGCAATATGGGGGGGCGGCTGTAGGTCAAAGCACCTGTGATCGCATTCAAGCCGTCGCTGTCGCCACGGTTGGCGAGCAAATCAGCTTTGGCAGCGGTTATGGCGCGACCGAGACCGGACCCACCGCGACCAATGTCCACTGGCCAAACCTGACCATGGGCCTGATGGGTCTGCCGATACCGCAGACCACGGTGAAACTGGTCCCCGTGGAGGGGCGTCTGGAATTTCGAGTGAAAGGGCCGCAGATCTCAGCCGGTTATTATCGCGCGCCGGACGCGACGGCGGCGGCGTTCGATGACGAAGGTTACTATCGACTGGGTGACGCGGCGCGCTGGGTGGACGGCGATGAGGTTCACGCTGGCCTCGCCTTCGACGGACGATTATCTGAAAATTTCAAGCTCTCCAGCGGCACCTTCGTCAATGTCGGGACCTTGAGGCTGGCGGCACTGTCGGCCATTGGTGGAGCCGCCGCTGACGCGGTGGTCTGCGGCGAGGGTCAGGCGGCTGTCGGCCTGCTGATTTTTCTGAATGCGGCGTTCGCGGCCAACCTGTCAGGCGGCGGGAACGCAGCGCGCGTAGCCGTATCTGAGGGCTTAAGTCGGTATAATCAAACGGCCCACGGCGCGGAGAAAGTAGCGCGAGCCCTGATCCTGGAGGGGGCTCCCGACCCCCACAGCGGAGAGATCACAGACAAAGGCTACATCAACCAGACACTCGCCCGCGCCCGCCGCAGCAATGACATCGTCCGGCTGTTTGGGTCACAGCCGGACGACGCGGTCATCGTCGTTTGAACGCCAGGCCCTAGAACAGGATTCCTAGCCTCGGTGTTCCAACCAAGACTGAACGCGCTCTAACTCTTTTTCGATGTATTGCCCGGCAAAATGCAACCGCCACCGATGTTTTTGGCGTCGGCGCAAATGATTGGCGACTTAGGTTTGATCGGCAGCGGTTTGGCCGTGTACTCGATCATATACCCTTGCAAACCATCGGAGCAGGCCACTTCGACGAAGCCGCGATCATCGGTCGTGCGCAGCACGAACCGGGCGTTGGACACCGCGCAGGAGGTCTTGCCCAGGGCCTTCAAATCGTCGGTCAGATGCGGATAGGCAGCTGCGGGATTGCTCAGGGTGCAACGAAAGCCGACCATCTCGGCATGGGCGCAGTCGGTGACGTAGGATGCATCCTTGGTCGTGGCCCCAAAATCGCCGATTGCGCCGTCGGGGCGATTGTTGCAGGTCAATTCCTCAACATCGCGGGCTGAGTTCGAGGTCGGCAGCGGCGCATAGCCTTTGACGTCGCAGGCAAAACCCGCAGCGCGCGCCAGTTTTGTATAGAGGTTGGCCTGGTCGGTCTTAGCCTGCCGCGTGTCGGTCAGCTTACAGCCTGTGCCGATGACGTCAGCCTTAACGCAGTCAGTGGCGCTATTGACTTTACCACCGGGCGTAGCGTCCACCATATAACCTTTTCCGTTCTGGCAGGCGACCTCGTAGATGAAATTTCCGCTATTCGCGACGCCGATGAACGCGCGGTCCTTAGCCACGCAGTCGACACCGCCCTTGGCCGTCAGTTGATCTATTGCCGCATACTGGGTTGCACGGTCTGTGAGCTGGCAATGAAGATTGGCGGTCTCGGGATAGGCGACACAGGGGACCATGGCGACGTGCTTGTCGGTACGCATAGGCTGAGAAGTCTGCAGAACAAATCCGCCGAGGCCCTCAACGCAGGACACTTCAAAAAACCCGGTGTCGGTCGAGTGACCAAGCGGTCGGGCATTCGCCAAAGTACAGGGTACGCCCGACTTTGCGATCATCGGTTTCAGGCCCGACTTGGGGTCGGCATTGCCCGGTAGGAGACAAGCAGTGGTGCCCATCTTGCCGTCGGGGCCCGGCTGGCTAGTTTCTTCACAGCTGTAGCTCTGGGGCGGCGTACCCGTAACGATCATAAAACCTTCGTGGTCGGTGCAGGCCAGTTCATAGATCGCGGATTTTACCTTGGTCTTGGGATCAACGTTGTCTCCTAGCCAGCGGGCGTCGGCCAATTGGCACTCAAGGCCGGCACTGGCGATCAGGTCTGGCGCGGCGGCCATACCTTTAGTGCGGGCGTCCTTGGTAATCGCCGAAGCCACCGGCTTGGCGGCAAAAGCGGGGGTGAGCGGCAACAACATCGCGGCTATCAGGGCAACGGCAAGACCTAAGGGTCTCATGGGGGCGTTCTCCGGGGTAGACTTAAAGGTTAGCCGGTCAATGCCCGTCGCAGCGCGCCGGGTCAAGATTGCCGCGCACAGACATTAGACACTTGGCATCTCACGCGGCAGCGGCGACAAGATGGCGGCAGGACCCAAGATAACAGGACGTGACAACGATGGCGGACGACAATGACTGGCATGATCGCGAGCCTCCACCTGCGCGCATGTCCTATCCCTTTGCCGACGGACCTTTTGCTGACGGGCCCGCCACGGGCGGGGCAGTGGATGTCGCCCCTGGGGTGAAGTGGATGCGCATGCCGCTGCAGGGTTCGCTGCAGTTCATCAATGTCTGGGCCGTCCGCGATGAAGGCGGATGGGCGATCGTCGATACCGGCATGCAAGGTCCCGATACCGCCGGTGCCTGGAAACAGATCTTCGCTGAGGCTTTGAACGGTGAGCCGATCACCCGGGTGTTTGTTACCCACCTGCATCCCGACCACATCGGCATGGCCGGCTGGATCACCCGCAAGTATGACTGTCGACTGTGGATTACGCGGCTCGAATATCTGATGTGCCGGGTTCTAGCGGCTGACACTGGCCGCGAAGCGCCAGAAGACGGCCTGAAATTCTATCGCGCCGCCGGATGGGATGCCGATGCTCTGGACACCTACAAGGCCCGTTTCGGCGGCTTCGGCAAGGGTATGTATACTCTGCCCGATAGTTACCGACGCCTGAGCGATGGCGAGACAGTGCGCATCGGCGAGCATGACTGGCAGGTGGTGGTAGGAAACGGTCACTCCCCGGAACATGGCTGCCTGTATTGTCCGCAACTGAAACTGCTCATTTCAGGCGATCAGGTCCTGCCCCGCATCTCGTCGAACGTTTCGGTGTTTCCCACTGAGCCCGATGGTGATCCGTTGGACGATTGGCTGACATCCCTAGCCAGGATCAAGCCTCAGGTCCCAGACGAGGTTTTGGTCCTGCCGGCGCATAATGATCCGTTCTTCGGCCTGCATCACCGGATCGATCACCTGATCGCCGGGCATGAGCGGGCGCTGACCCGGTTGCAACGCCTGCTGATCACGCCCAAGCGGGCTGTGGATGTGTTCAGTGTTCTGTTCAAACGCCGCATTGGCCCTGACCTCATGGGTATGGCCACAGGAGAGGCTCTGGCGCACCTCAACTGTCTGATGCATCGCGGTCTGGCCAACCGCACGGCCGATACTCAAGGGGTTAATTGGTACAGCGCGGTTGACGCGCCATGAGCGTGACGACGCGCCCCGCAGTGCCGGCCGATGCCGGCGTGATCCTGAGATTCATCCGCGACCTGGCCGAGTATGAAAAGCTGTTGCATGACGTCCGCACGACCGAGCAAGACGTGCACGAACTACTGTTTTGCTCCGCCCCGCGCGCCTTTTGCGACATCGCCGAAATCTCTGGCGAATCCGTGGGCTTCGCGCTTTGGTTCTACAATGTCTCGACCTTCGCTGGCCGACATGGAATCTACCTCGAAGATCTCTACGTGCGGCCCCAGACCCGGGGCATGGGGGCGGGCAAGGCCTTACTTGCTTGCTTGGCAAGCCGCTGTCTGGCTCAAGGGCTGGCGCGCCTGGAGTGGCAGGTGCTGGATTGGAACGCACCCTCGATTGCCTTTTACGACTCACTAGGTGCCGCTGCCTTAACCGACTGGACCACTCGGCGTTTAAGTGGTGAATCCTTGATGGCCCTGGCCAAGGCGGCGACCATCGGTTAGGGCTGCGCCGTGGTTCCCGCAAGGGATCAAAAGGGAATGCGGTGCGTCGGCTTTTCAAGCTGGCAATGCCGCAGCTGCCCCCGCAACTGTAAGTGGATAGTTTTCGGATCGATCGTTGCCACTGGGCTAGTCCTGGGAAGGCGGGTCTGAAGGCAATGACCCGCGAGTCAGGAGACCTGCCACAAGCTGTGGTCACGCGCGAGCGTGTCGGACGGGGTGTGCCGATGCGTAAGGAACCGCTTTAACGCGGGCCTTGCCATCGCGGTGACGTGTCACGTGCGCCGCGAGGTCTTTTATGCTGAAGTGTTCCAGGTCAATCCCATGCGGCGCATTGCTGCTTGCGCTAGTCAGCCGGTGGCCGGCTGCAGCTGAAGAGGCCACTGCTGTGTCGTCCGTGATCGTATCGGCGACGAAAATTCCGACACCGCTCGATCAGATCGGCGGCTCCGTCACCCTGGTCACAGCGGATGAGCTTGAGGCCCGGCAGTCGCGCACGGCGGCGGACGCACTGAACCTGGCACCCGGCTTAAACATCGTGCGCACCGGCGGGCCGGGCGGACTGACGTCGGTGTTTATCCGTGGCGCTGACTCTGACCACACAAAAGTGCTGATCGATGGCATTGAAGTGAATGACCCCAGTCAAGGCGGAGCCTTCGAGTTTGGCCAGCTCGTGACCAGCGATCTGGCTCGGATTGAGATCCTGCGCGGGCCGCAGAGCAGCCTCTACGGGGCCGACGCCCTCGGTGGCGTGATCAATATCGTCAGCAAATCAGGCCAGGGCGCGCCGCACCTGATCGCCACCCTGGAGGCGGGATCCTTTGCCAGCTTCAACCAAAGTGCAGGCCTTAGTGGTGGGAACGATAAAGTCCACTACGCCTTTAATCTCGCCCATTTTCGTAGCGCTGCGACACCGGTCACACCGCTCGACCTCCTGGTGCCTGGC
>JAYTXQ010000222.1:0-4019 GCA_043742825.1 Caulobacteraceae bacterium
GCGGACCTCGCGGCTGTGCTGCTGCGCCATCCCCAGGTGTGGGTCTTGACCGACGACATGTACGAGCACCTGGTGTTCGGCGATTTTGCTTTTTCCACCATCGCCCAAGTCGAACCGGCTCTATACGATCGAACCCTGACCATGAACGGGGTGTCAAAAGCCTATGCCATGACCGGGTGGCGCATTGGCTATGCGGCCGGTCCTGAGCCACTGATCGGTGCCATGCGCAAGGTGATGAGCCAATCCACTTCCAATCCTGCCTCGATATCCCAATGGGCGGCGGTGGAAGCCCTTAACGGCGTGCAGGATTTCATTAAGCCCAACGCCAAGCTGTTCGAGGAACGCCGAGATCTTGTGGTCTCGATGCTCAACCAGGCCAATGGTCTGCGTTGCCCGACGCCTGAAGGGGCGTTCTATGTCTATCCTTCGTGCGCAGGCCTGATTGGCAAACGGGCTCCCACTGGAAACCTGATCACCAACGACGCGAGCTTTGCCTCAGAACTACTCGAATCAGAGGGGGTTTCTGTGGTTTTCGGCGAAGCCTTTGGCCTCTCGCCGTTCTTCCGCATCAGCTATGCGACGTCGAGCGCTTTGCTTGAGGACGCTTGCGCCCGCATCCAGAGATTTTGCGCTGCTGTAGACTAGACTCGCAAGGATGTTCCGCTAGTGTTCCAGCCAACCAGGAGTTCCATATGCTGACGCTGTATCACAGCCCGCAAAGCCGCTCGACGCGCTTCCTTTGGTTGCTCGAAGAATTGCAAGTTCCCTATGAGGTGACCTACGTCACAATAAAACGTGGCGACGGCACGGGCGGTCCGGACGCAGCCAATCCCCATCCGCACAAACAGGTCCCGGCGCTGGTTCACGACGGGGCCCTGATCACCGAGTCGGCAGCCATCGCGCTCTATCTGACGGACACGTTTCCGGCGGCTGGCATCGGACCTGTGGTTGGCGATCCGCTGCGTGGGGCTTATTTGACTTGGCTGGCCTACTACGCTGGAGTGTTGGAGCCTGCGGTGAATGTGAAATTTCGCGGAAACCCAACCCCGGTAGACCAGAAAACCTATGATGATCTGGAAGCCCGCTGGCGGGGTCAACTGGACGCGGCCCCCTATCTTTTGGGCGAGAGCTTTTCGGCGGCGGACATTCTATTTGGCAGCCTGTTGCAATTCTTCCGCACAGTCATGCCGGAACACACCGTTTACGACGACTACGTCGCCCGCCTGAACGCCCGCCCAGCCCTCGCCCGCGCCATGGCTAAAGATGCGGCTCCGTGAACGACACGATCAACCTGAACCACGTACGCAAGGCAAAAGCCGTAATCTCTGGCAAAACCACTGCGGCGCAGAACCGGGTTAAGTTCGGACGGTCCAAGGCCGCTAAGGCGACGGAGGCCCAGATTCGCAAGAGGGAAGTCCGTAGCCTCGACGGCGCTTTGCGCGAACCTTAGCATCGTGTCAGGCCTCAATAAGCGCTCAGTATCTCTCGCTGGCCATGCGACATCTCTGGCCTTGGAGCCAGAATTCTGGGCGATGCTGGAGGCGATGGCACAATCGCGCAGTCTCAGGTTGCCGGGTTTGATCGGATGGGTTGACGCGCAACGAGGCGAGCGGCCATTGGCGTCAGCCTGTCGCGTTGCAGCCCTGAACTTCGCTGAGACCAAGGCCTAGCGCGACTCTCATCCGTGCTGCATATGTTCCGTCGTGTCCGAGCTTCCTGAACCCAAAATATCTGATCTGGCGCGCGCCCAGGGTCCCGACTATCTGGCGGGACTCAATCCACAGCAGCAGCAAGCTGTCGAGGCTGTGGAGGGACCGGTCCTCGTGCTGGCCGGTGCGGGGACGGGAAAGACGCGGGTTCTGACCACGCGGCTGGCTCATATCCTGGCCACGGGCCGGGCACGGCCGTGGGAGCTTTTGGTCGTCACCTTCACCAATAAGGCGGCCCGCGAAATGCGCCATCGCATCACCGACATGATCGGGCCTTCTGCTGAAGGCCTGCGCTGGCTTGGCACGTTTCACTCAGTCGCCGCGCAGATTCTTCGCCGTCACGCCGAACTCCTCGGACTGAAATCCAGCTATACCATTATCGACACCGACGATCAGGAGCGCCTGATCAAACAGCTGCTGGAAGCCGAAAACATCGATACCAAACGCTGGACACCCAAGATTCTGGCGGGCCTCATCGATCAGTGGAAAAACCGGGGCTGGACACCAGATAAACTGCCCGCCGCCGAGGGCGCGAATTTCGCCAACAATCGCGGCGCAGCGCTTTATGCTCAGTATCAAAACCGTCTGCGGGTCTTGAACGCCTGTGATTTTGGCGATTTGTTGCTGCACAATCTGACCCTGTTCACCACCCATCCGGATATCCTGGCCGACTATCACCAACGCTTCCGCTATCTTTTGGTGGATGAGTATCAGGACACCAATACCGCCCAATATCTGTGGCTGCGGCTCTTGGCCCAGGGGCGGAAAAACCTGTGCTGTGTCGGTGACGACGACCAGTCTATCTATGGCTGGCGAGGGGCGGAGGTCGATAACATCCTGCGCTTCGAGCACGACTTTCCCGGTGCTCAGGTCATCCGCCTGGAGCGCAATTATCGCTCGACCGAACATATTCTGGCGGCGGCGTCAGGCCTGATTGGTGCCAACAAAGGGCGCTTGGGTAAGACCTTGTGGACCGAAGTCCAGGGCGGTCACAAGGTGCAGGTGCGCGGGGTATGGGATGGCGAGGCAGAATCGCGGCTGGTAGCCGAAGACTTGGAGCGCTGGCACCGCGACAGTCGCCTGTATCGAGAGGCGGCGATCCTGGTGCGCGCCTCGTTTCAGATGCGGGCGTTCGAAGAGCGCTTCGTGCTGTTGCAAATCCCCTACACCGTGGTCGGTGGGCCCAGGTTCTTTGAGCGGGCCGAGATCCGCGATGCCCATGCCTATTTGCGGCTGATTCAATCACCGGACGATGATCTGGCCTTTGAACGGATCGTCAACACGCCCAGGCGCGGGATTGGCGATACCACGGTGCAGAAACTGTTGGTCGCGGCGCGCAGCTTAGGGGTTTCAGCCGACACTGCCGCCCGCGAAATTGTCCGCAGCGACGAACTGACCGCGCGGGCGCGGACGTCGCTCAGCACCTTCCTGCGCGACATGGATCGCTGGCGAAGTCAAAGAGATAGCGTGCCGCACGCCCGCCTTGCCGAGACCATCCTGGAAGAGAGTGGCTATATCGACGCTCTGCGGCTCGACAAAGGACCGACAAGTCAGACGCGGCTGGAGAACCTGAAGGAACTTGTTCAATCCATGGGGGCATTTGAGACGTTGCAGGCTTATCTGGAGCATGTGTCATTGGTCATGGACCTGGATCGCGGGGCTGGCGATGACGCTGTGCAGATCATGACCCTGCACGCGGCCAAAGGTCTGGAATTTCCCCTGGTTTTCCTTCCCGGTTGGGAAGAAGGCGTATTCCCCAGCCAGCGCAGTGTCGATGAGAATGGTGAAAAGGGCCTGGAGGAGGAACGCCGCCTTGCCTATGTCGGCGTGACCCGGGCTCGGGAACAGGCGCGAATATCGTTTGTTGCTAACCGCCAGGTTTATGGCCGCTGGACAAGTCAGTTACCCAGTCGGTTCGTCGATGAATTGCCCATGGCCCACGTCGAGGCAGTTTCGGAAACCGGATATTACGGGGCGGGCGTCGGCGTGCGTGATGCAGGCTCACGTTGGGACGAAACCAACTATGGATCAGGCTATGACAGCCCCGGCTGGAGGAGGGCCCAGGCCAAAGGCTATGCCGGTGGGCCGCCCGGCCGCACTCAGGCCATCGAGGGTGAAGGTCGACTGGTCGCTATGTCCGACCCCGGCAAGCCGAGCGCTCACGCCCGCGGCGACCGCGTGTTTCATCAGAAATTTGGTTATGGTCAGGTCACGGTCGTTGAAGGCAATAAACTGACGGTGGCCTTTGACCAGGCGGGCGAAAAGCGCGTGATCGATAGTTTTTTGGAGCGGGCGTGACGGTGTCGGCGA
>JAYTXQ010000223.1:0-15001 GCA_043742825.1 Caulobacteraceae bacterium
TCCAAGATGGCCACGGATGAAAAGCCGCCATCTCGCCAGGGATCGATGAGAATTTTGGCGCGGACCTCGGGGTCGGCGAGGGCGGCGAAGGCTTGGGTAACCTCGCCCAAGCCCTCCTTGCCAGTCATCAGCGGACGCCAGTCAATAACGCCGGGTCGCCCTCGATGAACACCAGGTCAGTGTTATCGGGAAACTCGAAGTTCATCCGCCGAACAGGCAAATCATGCATCGTAGGCCTCCCAGACGACCTCTCGAGGCGTCTTTGTCCGCATAAGGACTCCGCATAAGCAAAACGAACGCGTCAAGTGAAACTGCGCAAATGTTCAGGCTTGTGGCCCTCAGGCCGGCGACGCTCCTATGGTCTTTAGCAATTCACTCATCCATTCCCACATGGCGGGAGTCGACGCAGCAAGCACGCCAAGTTTGTCGTCATTGGTTCGGTAGGCAGAGCCGTCATAGCGGGCCGCCATGCCTCCGGCCTCGTTGAGGAACAACACGCCGGCGGCATGGTCCCAGGCAAGGGTGCGGTTGAAGAACGCGATATCATTCTGTCCCAGGGCGATCCGGGGATATTGTGCGGCTGCGCAACGCGGGTTGTCCGCGAAAGTGCAACGCGGCTCAAAAAAGTCTCGTGCGGTTGCGGCCCGCCCCGCTTCGACCAATCCAACCGTCATGGCGACAACGGGTTTGGCCTGCCGGCTTCCGAGCGAATAGACACGCTCATCATCGACGAACGCGCCCCGGCCGCGCTCAGTGTGGCAGCAGCGGCCGGTGAGCGGGTCGTAGATCCAGCCGGCGATCGTCTCACCCGCCTGCGCCAGCGCGACGATAATGCCGAAGGGCGGATTGCCTGCCGCGAAGTTGTTCGTGCCGTCGAGCGGGTCGATGATCCAGCACAGCGCGTCACCCAAATTGGCGAGGAGCGTCGGATCCGCATGTGCCGCTTCCTCGCCGACGATGGCCGCGTCAGGCAGAAGTGCCGCGAGCCCCTCGGCCAGCATAGCTTCGCTTTCGCCGTCGGCGATCGTCACAAAATCGTCCTGCGACTTCTCGCTAATGTGATGGGCCTGGAGTGCTCGATACCGGGGCAGGATCGCCACCCGTGCAGTCCGACGCATGATCGCGGTTACAGACGAGATCAGCGTATCCATTTAATTCAGTCTCGCTCGCACGGCTCGTCGCATTTATGCAGCCATACTCGAGTTAAGCTGAAACCGGGAGTGTCCAACGGCTCAAACGCCTCATATCGGACAGCTGGCGACCTCCAGTTGCAACATCGCCAGCACCCGGCCAAAGCCTATGTATTGGCCGGCCATCATCGCCAGTTCGAGAAACTCGGCATCGGTGAAGTGGCTGCGCATATTGGCCACGTCGGTATCACCGATGTTGTGATGGTCCACCGCCATTTTCTCGGCGAAATGGATGGCCGCGCGCTCACTGGCAGAGAATTCGGCATTGTCGGCATCGTCGACGCCAGAGGCGGCTTCGCCTTCACTGACGACGCTGGGTGCCATGCGCACGGTTTTGCACAGTACACAGCCATTGAGGGTGGCGATCCGCAGCCGGATCAATTCCTTGAGGCGAGGCGAAAGGCGTCCGGATGCGCCGGTGTGCCAGGGATAGTAGAACGTCTGATAGTCCTGCACCAGTTCAGGATTAGGCCCAAAAACCCTGGCAAAGTTGCGCCCGAGCCAATTGTCCTGTGGCGTCGCGTCATGGATAGTTTTTAGATAGGGAGGCAGTGCGTCGGGCTCGACCAGTGGCATGCGTGACATGGGACTCTCCTCAATGGGGGCTTTGAAGATACGCTAAACCGCTATGCGGCCCGGAACAATATGGCCGCCTCCGCCAGTTGACCAATCGATTCCGCCGTAGCCGCACGCATTCTGCGCGAAAACACAGGCGGGACTAGTTTTGTGAATGTCCAGGCGCGCACGCCTGCCCCTTGAGCAAAGTGACCGCATATTTGATTGTCCCAGACCTCTTTTCTCTTCTTCAGAATTGACCCCACCGAAACTCGGCGCAGAACTCCAATGTCGAACGATAACAGATGCCTAATAACGGGCGATCATATCACGACTTTGTGATTTGACGGGAATGTATTCGAAGCGCCGCATAGCTGTTTCGCAAGTAAGACCTGGAATAGCCGTAGTCTCATATGGGCCGGACACCGAGTTTTCCACCACCCGTTCCCGTGCTGATTTCTGATATTGATCAGCTGGCCGACTTTGCGCGAAGCACAGCTTTTTACTCACCGCGCCCCATCATCTTGGAATTTTCCGGCATGACCGGTGCCAACGCCTTCGCGGCTGCCGAGCGGCTCAATCGTCTGCGCAACGCCTGTGGGTGTTCGCAGGGGGCCTTGGCGATGACCGTCGGCTTTCTAACCGTCGGTACGGCCGTTGTGCTGCGATATGGAGCCTGGACCTTGGCCGGACTTGAGAGGATGCCCCTGGCCTTTGTGGCGGCAGTGCTTGCCATGGGCGTGGGCAAGACCATCGGGATCGCTATGGCCCGATACGGCGCTCGCCAACACATTTCGATGCTCACTCGGGCCTATGCACGCCCGGCGTAACGAGGGACGCCAATGCCTGGATCATGGACGAAAGTCGCCTCTATCTGCTCATCGCGGCAAACAGGTGCCTATGCCACCTGCAACAATTGGGCGGACAGGGGATCCGCGGCCTGCAGCGCCTGGGCAGACCATGGCTCCAGCCAGTGCAACAGTTGGGCCGATCAAGGCTCAAACCAGTGTTCGCAATGGGCCGACCAGGGCTCCAACCAATGCAGTTCCTGGGCTGACCAGGGACACAATAATTGCTGCGATTGGTGGCCTTGCTCCTGGGCCTGCGACGCCTTTTATTGGGTCGCCAATTGGGTCTGCCAAGGTTGGTACTGGGTGGCCAATTTGGTTTGTCAGGCTTGGTATTGGCTGGCGCGGTGGGTCTGCCTTGCCTGGTACTGGCTCGCCAAATGGGTCTGCCTGGCATGGTATTGGATCGCCCGTTGGGTCTGCTTAGGCTGGACATGGGTGTTTTACCTATTCTGTATCGACGGCAACGGCGGCCCTCTGTTTCTGCTTACCGACGGCGGCGTGCTGATGAACGAGTGCAGTGGCGGCTATGGAACGCGGCATTGGTGGAAAATGACGCCCGATACCACCGGCAGCTATGTCAATGGTTCCTGGGCCAGGGTGAGCGACAGCGCCAACGGCCGCAAATACTTCGCCTCAGGCGTGCTCGCCGACGGCCGGCTTCTGGTCAGTGGCGGTGAGTACAGCGACGTCGGCGGCAGTAACGCCAATGACGACACGGCGGCTAGCGAAATCTATGATCCCATTGCCGATTCCTGGACAGGGCTTGCCCCGCCGGCCGGTGTGACACAGATTGGCGATTCAGTATGCTGCACGCTCGCTGACGGCCGGTTTCTGTTGGGAAGCTTTGCCGGAACCTCGACATTTCTATTGGACGCCGCAGCGACCAACTGGACGGCCGCCAGCACGGGCGGTGGCAAGGGTGACAGCGGTTCGGAAGAGACCTGGGTCTTGATGCCCAATGGCACGGTGGTTGCACCGCAGTGCGCAAATTCGCCCAATGCCGAGATGTATTGTGTTCGCCTGGATCAGTGGATTTCGGACGGCGTGCTCGCCTCGAGCATCGTCGATTCGGCTTCGATCGAGACCGGTCCTGGCCTGTTGCTGCCAGACGGACGAGGCTTCTTTGTCGGGGCAACGGGGGCGACAGCCCTCTACAGCCCTGGGCCTGATGACGTTACGGCCGGAACCTGGGCTCTGGGTCCTGCGATCCCGCAGACCGGGCGGCAGGCCGGGCAAAATCAGGGGTCAAAGGACGGACCCGGAGCGCTTCTACCCAGTGGCACCGTCTTGTTCCCGGTCGCGCCAGTCGACAACATCACGGCCAACTACAATTCTCCATCCTCGTTCTTTGAGTTTGACGGGACCAACCTCAACCGCGCCAACGATCCACCCAATGCCAATTGCCCCACTTATGTCGGCCGCATGTTGCTGCTGCCGACCGGCCAAGTCCTGTGGGCGCGGGAAGACGACAATGCCTTCTATATCTACACTGAAACGTCCGCGCCCCTGGCCGCCGCACAGCCTGTGATTACTTCGGCACCGAACGTTCTGACGCCCGGTACCACGATCACGGTCTCCGGAACTCAGTTCAACGGGCTGTCGCAGGCCGTAAGCTATGGCGACGACTATACGGCACCGACCAACTACCCTCTGGTGCGGATCACCAACCCAGGCTCAGGAGTCGTACGCTATTGTCGGACGGCCAATCACTCCACGGTGATCAACGGTGCCAGTACCCCGGCGATGGGCGTGGCGACCGGCGCGGCGATCATTGACACCCAAGTCACCCTACCCGGCGATTTGGGGCAGGGTGAGTGCTTGTTGGTGGTGGTCGCCAACGGCATTGCATCGGGCCCTGTGAAGGTGGTCATCCAGCCACCGGGTCGTGGCAATGGATGAGAGGAGGGTCGGTGATCGTTTACTGAGCCGCAGATAAATCGCGCAGGGGACTGTTTAGCAAACTGTCAGGTTGATTTCGCAAAACTCCCAGGCCAGAGCAGCGCCGACAACCTGGGGGAGACGCCCCGCTTACATTGGACCGGAGATGCGTTCTTTCTTCAGGAAGAAGGAGACCGGAGAAGTTTATCAACGCCATCACCAGACTGCCAAATGCGAAGGCCTGCAGGTGCTCTTTGTCCGACAAACCGCCTATCGAACCGCCCAGGGGCGATTGAGGGCACATGTCGGCTGAAGTCATTCCCCGGCTTCTTTATTCTTTGACGAAACAAAGGTGGTGGCCCGACACCTATGCACCGGGTAAGAGCACGCACTTCTGGTTGCCAATCGCGGATGCCGCATTCGTTCTAAACCACTCATCTTAGCGGCCTTTGAGCGCCGCTCTACCGCCCAGGGCTTCGGAGGCTCACCGCCGTGTCGCGCCGCTATGGCCTCTCGATCCGAACCGCCGAGGTTGGGGACTTGGACGGATTGGCCGAACTGCTAAGAGCAGCGGGCGTCGCCACCGCCAAAGATCGGTTGGCGTCGCGTTTGAGCGCCATTCAGGATCAATCCGGTGCCCTGTTCATTGCCGACGAATGGGGCCCGCCGTCGGGACTCATCGTTGTGCATTGGCATGCCGTCCTCACGGCCGATTTGAAGGTGGCGTGGGTCTCAGCCCTCCTTGTCGACCCGGCGCGGCGTCGCAACGGAGTTGCCCGCCTTCTTCTAAAGGCGGCCTCTCAAGCCGCGCGCTCAGCGGATTGTGGCGAGCTGTTCCTCAACTCGGGGGTCCAGTCAGGCGATCTGCGAGCGTTCGGTCTCGCCACGGGGTTCGTAGAAGCCGGAGAGGTTCTCACCCGCCCGTTGCGCAAACGCGGCTGAAAAGCGCCAGAAGCCGAAAACAAAAGGGGTCAGAAACAAAAGGGGTCAGAGTCATTTGTGGCTAAGGAAGACGGGTTGAGGCGAATGACTGCGACCACGACTTCCATCAGCGGGCTCGGCTGCCCGCCGGGATGCCAGAACGGCGTCCTGAGCGATGTCACATAGCTCACCCATCCGGAGGGCAGCGACCTTAGCCTGACCTTACGCCGTTCAGATCAATTTGGGGAAAGAGTTCCGTCTACTCATGCTCAGCCGTAAGTTCAGATCAAATCGGTAACTGCACACCCGCAAACCGGGAGGTGACCTCCGCTTAGAAGCCATTTTCTAACGCCTCGTCCCAAACCCAGGGCTTGGGGGCATTGGCCAGGTCCGCGGCCTTCTTCGCCCACCCTGCGGCGTCGTTGGCCAGGCCTGCGGCAAGGTGCCGACCGGCGTCGGTGTCCATAGCCGCCGCCTCTTTGCTCATCTGCATCAGTGCCTCGATGATTGGCCCGATGTCATTCGAACCTGTCCGCTGAAACTCGATCGTGATCGCCTGGGTTCGCGCCACTGCGTGAGGTGCTTGCAGCAGGCGGTACAGGCGATTACCGGCGTGGGGGTAGCCGGCTTTGCGCCAGGCGTCCGGGGGCTTGGTGCCGTCGGCTCTCTCAGAGGCGAAGGTTTCAAGGCGGGAGGATTCAAGTTTCATAATTTGCATTATGCATTATAGGATATGTTTTTTGCAATAAAAAATCGACGATGGTGGCTTCGGCGAATGCGTTAGGCGGGCGGGCGGAATGACAGCACCGGTTTGGTCGGTCAGGAGACTTAACCACGAACTTCACGAACCACCCGAACCCGCAGCTCGGGGCGAAAGCGTCAGTTCGTGTGGTTCGTGAGGTTCGTGGAAAAAGATGGCGAAGCACTGTGTGATCGGCTGGCTTGTGGTCGTCAGCCTGAGGATCGCAGTATTTGGGCGTTCGAAAATACAAAACTTTGCGTAATGTAATTATTGAGATTGCCATATTGCAATTTTCCCGTTCTAATTCACCCCATGTTGCTCTCCCGCGAAATCCCCGCCCAGCCCGATGATCAGGACCTGATCGATGCGGGAACCGCCATCACCGCCGCTGAGCGCCATTCGCAGGTGCTTGAGGAACTGGCCCAGATCGGCCTGGATATGGCGCGCATGCTCAAGCTCGCGCTCGATGAGTCCCTAGCTCAAAGCGACAAGAGCGATGCGGTGCAGATCGGCGCGCTCTGCGGTGTCGCTGCGACCGCCTTTGCCAAGGTTTCCCAGGCGATACGGCGCACTGTGGCCCTTGAGGGGCAGGTACTCAGCGGCATCGAACCCAAGCGGCGTGTCCTGATAGCCGAGGCGCGCAAACGCGAGCCCGGCCCGGTCGAGCGCTTCAACAAGGTTCAGTCGGCGATCTCCATCGCTGTTGGCGAGGCGATTGAAGACAAGTTTGGCTCAGACAACACCAAACTCTTCGAGGCTTTGAACGCCGATATGGAGACCCTGCTGGATATCGGCGATGAGTTCGATGGCTTCGTTGATCGCCCCATCGGCGAGACCGTGGCCCAAATCTGCAAGGTCCTGGGCTTAGATCCGGAGTGGAGCCGCTGGGATGGTAAGCAATGGGTGATGAAGAAAGCCAGTTGGCGCCCGCCCCTGTGTAGGTATGTGACGCCCTGGCCCGGCAAACCCAAACAAGTCGCCAAGCCTGACGCCGCCGTCTCGCCTAAAGCCGCGCCGCCGCATTAGACCTTGACGATGTTTTATGGAACCATCGGACACAAGCTCTGCATTTTTGGTCTGGATCAGACCCAGCTTTTTGATGATTTCATCAAAGACCATCCTGCCCTAGCCGAGTCAGCCAAGGCACAAGTCGCAAGAGTCACCATAACTCAATCGCCATATCAGTGGCCCCTCAGCACCCTGCCTGTGCCATCCGATCCATCTGGCGCAGTTCGTGAAATGAGATCAAGCGCCGGTTCGTCTCGTCCCAAAGCGCCAGCCGGGCGCAACGCAGGCTGCCCAGTAGGGTGATCCGGCTGACATCGCGCAGACTTGGCTCGTCGCGAAGCACCTGTGGCAGGCGATAAAAGGGGATGCGGCTATTGAGATGGTGCACGTGGTGAATGCCGATATTGGCGGTGAACCAGCGCAGGATCGCTGGCAGGTCATAGTGGGATGAGCCCTGCAAGGCGGCGGTGTTGAAATCCCAGTCCTCGCCGCGCGCCCAATAGGTCTGCTCAAACTGGTGTTGCACATAGAAGAGCCAGACGCCAACCGACGCCGACATCGTCATCATCGGCAGATAGACGAGGAAAAATGCCAGGGGTCCAAAAGCCCAGATCAGAGCGCAGGAGAGCCCAACAACACAGAGGTTTGTCGCCTGAACCGACACCCAGGGCCGCCAGCCAGCGCGCATCATGCCGACGGGCAGGCGATGTTGCAGCAGAAACATATAGGCCGGCCCCAGGCCGAACAGTACCAAGGGGTGACGATAGAGCCAGTAGCCAAAACGGCCGAGCCCCGAGAGGGCGCGATATTCCGCTACCGTGAGCAACTCAACGCCGCCGAGGCTGCGTCGATGCAGGGCCCCCGACGTTGCGTGATGCACCGAATGGGTGTGGCGCCAATAATCGTAGGGGGTCAGCGTGATCACCCCGATTACCCGGCCGACCCAATCATTCAAGATTTTTGAGGCAAAGACTGAACCGTGGCCGCAGTCGTGCTGGATGCCGAACAAGCGGACCAGAAACGCCGCCGCCGGCACGATCAGCAATAATCCCCACCAGACGTGGTGCCGCAGGGCCCAGAACGCCAAGGCGGCGACGAGCAGCAAAGGCCCTGCGGTGACCAAAATTTCAAAAACACCCCGTGCCCCGCTGGGACGTCGATAGGCCACCAGGCGCTTGGCAAAGGCGAGTATCTCTTCGCCAGAAGGCAATGAACCGGTATTGGCCGTCAACGGTGAATCCTCTTCCCAAGGTAAGGCCATACCGGCCATCGCTCTGCGCGGACCACATAGGCCAAAACCTCAGGATTCGCGAGCGTCAGATTTCGGTGACAGCACCGACGCGACGCTGTAGGTCACCGGCATGCTCGATCAGTTCGACAGCCTGCTGGATCCGGTGTTCGCCACCGCCGACCGATCAGTCCTGCTGGCCGGTTTGAACCGGATCATTGGCCCCGCCGGCGTCATCAGCCAGATCGAGGCCATGCGCGTCTATGAGACCGACGGCCTCTCGGCCTATCGCGGCCTGCCGGGCGTGGTGGTTTTGCCGCAGACCACGGCCCAGGTGCAGGCGATCCTTGGGCTATGCGGCGAGCTGGGAGTTCCGGTCGTGGCGCGGGGGGCAGGCACCGGTCTTTCCGGCGGCGCCCTGCCCTTTCCAGGCTGCGTGTTGCTTAGCCTGGCGAAATTCAATCAGATCCTGCGGCTTGATCCAGATGGTCGCACGGCCAGGGTCCAGCCAGGGGTGCGCAATCTGGCGATTTCCGAAGCCGCCGCACCGCACAGGCTCTTCTATGCCCCTGATCCGTCCTCACAACTGGCCTGCAGCGTCGGAGGCAATGTCGCTGAAAATGCCGGTGGGGTGCATTGCCTCAAATACGGCCTGACCGTGCATAATATCCAGGCCCTGGAAATGGTCACGCTGGCCGGCGAAATCCTGCACCTTGGCGGCGAGGCTCTGGATGCGCCTGGATTTGACCTGATGGCCCTGATGACCGGTTCCGAAGGTTTGCTGGGTATCATTACCGAAGTAACGGTGAAATTATTGCCCCTGCCGCAGGTGGCGCGCGTACTGTTGGCAGCCTTTGGCGATGTGCGCAGCGGCGGCGAGGCGGTCGCCGCCATCATCGCTGCGGGGATCATCCCGGCTGGACTGGAAATGATGGACCGCCTTGCCCTGACAGCGGCCGAGGGGTTCGCCCACGCTGGCTACCCCCTCGATGCCGAGGCGATTTTGCTCTGCGAGCTGGACGGGGCGGCTGAGGATGTGACCGAGACCATGGCTAAGGTGGTGGCGATCTGTCAGACGGCCGGTGCCACCAGCGTGCGGGTCGCCAGGGACGAAGCCGAGCGGGCTCTCTTCTGGGCCGGCCGCAAGGGGGCTTTCCCGGCGATGGGGCGCATGGCACCAGACTATTACTGCATCGACGGCACGATTCCACGCGCTAGGCTGGCCGATGTCCTGAATGAGATACAGCGATTGTCTGCGGCAGCCAGCCTGCCAGTGGCGAATGTCTTCCATGCCGGCGATGGCAACCTGCACCCCTTGATCCTCTATGACGCCCAGGCACCCGGCGAGATGGAGCGGGCCGAGGCTTTAGGCGGCGAGATCCTGGAACTTTGCGTCGCGGTCGGCGGGGCGATCACTGGCGAGCACGGGGTCGGGCGCGAAAAGATCAATCAGATGTGCGCGCAATTCACGGTTTCCGAGGTCGAGACCTTTCATGGCTTGAAAGCGGCTTTCGATCCCGCCGGACTGCTCAACCCCGGCAAGGCGATACCGACCCTTGCCCGTTGCGCCGAGTATGGGGCGATGCATGTGCACGGGGGCAAACTTCCGTTTCCCGAGCTCGACCGACTGTGATGGCCACGGACGCTGACCTAACAGATCAAGTGACGCAACGGGTTCAGGACGCGACAGCGAAACGAACACCTTTAAATATCGTCGGTGGGGCGACAAAAAGCGACTACGGTCGGGCACCGGTCGGCGAGCGTTTAGAGATCGCCGGTCATTGCGGCGTTCTGGCCTATGAGCCCACAGAGATGGTGATCACCGCCAGGGCGGGGACCCCCTTGATCCAGATCGAGGCCCTGCTGGGGACTCACAATCAGGGTCTGGCTTTCGAGCCGCCGCGGTTCGGACCGGCCAGCACCTTGGGGGGTGTTGTCGCCGCCGGGCTTGCTGGACCCGCACGGCCCTTCGCAGGAGCGGTGCGCGATTCGGTTCTGGGTGTCAGGGTGGTGAATGGCAAGGGTCAGGTGCTGCGGTTTGGCGGCACAGTATTCAAGAATGTCGCCGGCTTTGATGCCTTTCGGCTGATGGCCGGAGGTATGGGAATGCTTGGCCCACTGCTCGACATTTCCCTGCGTGTTGCGCCCTTGGCCCCTGTCCAGAGAACTCTGTGTCTGGAAGCCAACTGGTCCGTCGCCCAAGCTCAGCTTACCGCGTTGATGCGCCAGCCCTTGCCTTTGACCGGTGCCTTTCACGAGGGCGAACGCCTTTACGTTCGTCTGGCAGGTGGCCCTGCGGCTGTTGATGCCGCCTGGCGCCAGATTGGCGGTGAAACAGTTGATCAAGATATCTGGCCCGATGTGCGCGACATGGCTTTGCCCCTGCTGGCCGTGCCGCGCCTGTGGCGACTGTCGCTGCCCCAGGCCGCAATGATCGATGGGTTGGAGGGCCAATGGGCTATGGATTGGGCCGGAAGCCAGCGCTGGTTGGTCAGTGACGCTGCACCAAAGACGATTCGAACTGCCGCCAGAAGAGCGGGCGGACACGCAACCCTGTTTCGCGGTGCCGTTGCGGGCGAAGAGGTATTTACGCCCTTAGCCGAGCCGCTACTGGCGCTGCATCGGCGGATTAAGGCGGTGTTTGATCCGGCCGGCATTTTCAACCCCGGCCGCATGTACAAGGAACTCTAAGCTCATGCGCGCCGAAATCGCCGGGCCCCTGGCCAAGACGGCCGCTGGAGCGATCGCTGAGGAGGTCCTGCGCGCCTGCGTGCATTGCGGCATGTGCAACGCCACCTGTCCCACCTACCAGATCACCGGCGGCGAGCTGGACGGACCCAGGGGGCGGATCTACCTGATCAAACAGGCCCTCGAAGGCGAACCCGTGAGCGCCCTGACCCAGACACATCTGGATCGATGCCTGTCTTGTCGCGCCTGTGAGACCACCTGCCCTTCCGGCGTCGAATATCACCGCCTGCTCGATATCGGCCGTCAGGAAGTCGCTGCCCGCGTGACCCGCCCGATGACGCAGCGCCTGTTGCGATGGAGCATGCGCCACGTCCTCGCCTATCCGGCCAGGATGGGCCTGATGCTGACCCTAGGGCGATTGTTCCGCCTTGTCCTACCAAAGCGACTAGCCGGAAAGATACCTGAGGCGCGTGTCAAGGAGCCGTTCATTGCAAACCAACACAACCGTCAGATGGTTCAACTCCGGGGCTGTGCTCAGGCTGCGACCGCGCCACATTTCAACATCGCCACAGCGCGGGTGCTGGACAAGATGGGGATTGGATTGACAGAAGCTGCCGGGGTCGGTTGCTGCGGTGCCCTCAGCCTGCACCTGGAGGCACCGGATGAGGCCCGCGCTTTTGCCAGGATCAATATCGACATCTGGTGCGCCCGTCTGGACGAGGGCGACGAAGCGGTCGTGATCAATGCCAGTGGCTGCGCCGCCTTTGTCAGGGACTATCCAGACCTGTTCGCCGATGAGCCGGACTATCACGCCAAAGCGGTACGCATTGCCGCCGCGGTGCGTGACCCCATCGAGATCCTTAGGCTCGCCGTACCGGTCGCCGTTCGCGAGCCCCGCCATCGGCATATCGCCTTCCACGAGCCCTGCACGATGCGCAATGGCCCGGCTCTAGGCGGACAGGTGCGAGATCTGCTGACCGCCCTGGGCTATGATCCGCAACCGGTGGCCGATGCGCATCTGTGCTGCGGTTCAGCCGGTGCTTACAGCCTGTTGCAGCCGACCTTCGCCAATCGTCTGGGGGACGACAAAATGGCGGCCCTGACGGCGACGGCCCCAGATGTCATCTACACCGGCAATATCGGCTGCTGGCTGCATCTGGGAGAGAGAGCCAAGGTTCCCGTGAGGCACTGGATCGAGGCCGTGGACGCAGTCACCTGAAAAGTCCGCCTATTTGGCTACGCAGACGGGGTTCCTCGACCTGAGTGAGCATCACCAGCAGAGCCATTACCAGCATGGCCACCGAAATACCAAACAGGGTCTCGTAACCCAAAGTCGAAGCGATGACGCCGCCGACGAGAGGGCCAAGGGTCGCGACAAAGCCTTGCGCCGTAGAGGCAAGGGCCAGACGCATGGCAGTGTCATCGCGGACGCCGAATTCTAGCACCATGGTCTGGGATGCCATCATGAATCCCGACTGCGCCGCGCCCAGGCCGAAAAAAGCAGCAAAAATCAGGGTCTTGACGGTGAAAACAGCCGGCAGGTGAACCCGCAGTGCCTCTGGCGCGAGCATCAACAGGGCGGTGGCGGCAATCCACACGACGAGGGATCCGATGAACGTAACGCGAAAGCCGAACCGATCGCCGGAAAAACCCCAAGCGAGGTTGGTCACGGTGTCGGCACCCAGAAACGCCAGGGACATCAAGCCCAGGTTCTGGCCGCTCAGTGGCATCGAGTGCCCCGCATAGAGAATATAGAAAGGTGCGGCGACGCGGCCCGCCGTGGCCAGAGCCTGGGCCAACATGAACCAGGAAAATCCCCGGTCCTGAGCCAGGAGACTGGGAATTTCGCGCACCCGATCTCGCAGCCGGCTCTTGAGGCGGATCGTCGGGGGAATCGGTTCACGCACCAAAAGGCGCAGGACGGTCAGGCCTAGACTGGTAAGGACAAAGGCCAAAAGGAAGGTGACGCCATAGCCATTGCCCATGACATTCTGCCCAATCAGGTAGCGCCCGGCGGCCCAGGCCAAAGCCGCTGCCACAGCCCCACCCGTCATGTTGCGCAAAGCCTGTAGTCGCCCCCGCCGGGTCACAGGAATCATTTTGGCCAGCAGGGATTGAAACGCGACCTGCTGCGCCCCGCCAAACAAGCCCAGCAGGAACAGAAACGCCAGGATGGCGATCAACAGCGGATAGCCGTGCAGGATAAATCCAGCCGTAGCGACGCCCAGGATCTGCACCCGCATCAGCGTGCCCATCACCATGGAGACCGGTAACAGTTGCTTGCGATGCTCGATATGCGCCGCGCCGACCACAGGCGAGACCACACCGCCCAGTTGCTGCAGGCTCTGGCCCAGGCCGACGATGAACGTCGAGCCAGATATCATGTGCAAATAGGCTGGCAGAAAGGTCGGCGCATTGAACAGGCGAAAGCCGGTCATGCCCAGCATGCCGTGGATATAGTGGCCGGCAAAGTTGCGTGGTAGATTCTTCCACACGAACCGCTCGTACTCGGCTTCAGCCTCAGCCAAACTCGAATCGACGGCACCAACCGCAGGGGCGTCCAGCACGCAAAATCTCCTTCACCTCTTTGGTAGCAGGATTCTGCTGCGCGCAAAGGTTTGGCAGACCTTTGCGGGGTTCGGGCATGAGGGTCGAAGTTGATCCCCTATCGCGGCGCTAGCCTTGCGGCCAGGCTTGAGGTGTCCCACCGCCGCCCACCCATGGCCTGAACCTCGGCATAGAACTGATCGACCAGGGCGGTCACCTCAAGGCGCGCACCGTTTTGTCTGGCCTCGTCCAGGACCAGACCCAGGTCTTTGCGCATCCAATCGACCGCAAAACCGAAATCGAATTTTCCCGCCGCCATGGTGGCCCAGCGATTGTCCATCTGCCAGGACTGAGCGGCACCGCCGGATATGGCTTTGAGGACCTGATCAGCATCAAGACCCGCGCGAGCGGCGAAACTGACCGCTTCGGCCAGGCCCTGAACCACTCCGGCAATACAGATCTGATTGACCATCTTCGTCAGCTGACCGCTGCCGGCGGGCCCCATATACTGCACCGATTTGGCATAGGCCCCCAGCAAGGGCCGGACGCGCTCGACCGCTTTTGCGTCGCCGCCGATCATCACCGCGAGCTTTCCCGCCTCGGCTCCAGCCTGGCCACCGGACACAGGCGCGTCGAGGAAAGAGCATTTATGCTCAGCCAGCAGGGCCGCCATCTCGCGGGCCAGAACCGCAGACGTCGTCGTATGATCGATAACCACAGCCCCCGGCGAAAGGCCGGGTAAGGCCGCATTGACCACGTGGCGCACGTCGTCATCATTGCCCACACACAGACAAGCCACCTCGCAGCCACTGACCGCCTGAGAAATCGTCGCTGCAGCGGTGCCAATGTGGGCGCTGGCCCAGCCCCGTGTCTTTTTGGGTGAGCGGTTATACACAGAGACCTCATGCCCGCCGGCGGTAAGATGTCCAGCCATCGGACCGCCCATAACCCCAAGACCGATAAATGCGACCTTCATTTTCAAACTCCCGCGCCAAAGCCAAGGATTGACGATTTGGCTGCCACAGCGCCTAAACAGAATACATTCAGGACGATTCCAGTGATAGCATAGACAGGTGACTCAACACTTTCCCAGCCGCCAGCTTCGCTTCTTCCTGACCGCGCCTGCGCCATGCCCCTATCTGCCTGGGCAAACGGAACGCAAGGTCTTTGCCCATCTGCCACTGCTCGACGCGGCAGCGGTCAATGACAGTCTGACCCAAGGCGGATTTCGTCGATCGCAGAACATTGCCTATCGGCCAGCCTGTGAAGATTGTGACGCCTGCCGCTCAGCCCGCCTGCCCACCGTGGACTATCAATTTTCCAAATCCGAACGTCGTATTCTGGCCCGCAACCAAAGCCTGAACCGGCATGTGGTCGAGGCCGAGGCTACGCG
>JAYTXQ010000224.1:0-31225 GCA_043742825.1 Caulobacteraceae bacterium
TCCCCGTTCGTTGGCGGATTGCCTTGGCGGGGCGGCTCAGCAAAACCAGCTTTGAACCGATAGTGGCGGGTGAAATAGAGGATGCCTGCCGACTCGGTCTCCTCATCAATCGCCGCACCCTGACTGATCAATTGTTCGAGGCCGTTGCCGCCCTTACCGCTGGCGTCGATTACGATCTTCGCCTTGAGTTCGACCTTGCCTGATGGCGTGTCGGCTGCGACACCGATTACGGTCATTGGCGTAATGAGATCATCGGCAATAAGTAATTTTGTAACAAAGTGTTGTGAGAGAATATTCACATTCTCCAGTCGCTCGACATACCGCCTTATGACCATCTCCAGCGTCGTCCGCCGGCTGGTCAACAGGGTGAAACTCTCGTCTTCGGGCTCAGGTTTGTATTTCGCCTTTTGCATCGGCGACAGCATGCCCTCAAACGTCAGTTCCCGGACCCCGGTCGACAAGAGCTCTTCGCGCAATTGCGGATGATCCTGGCGGATGATCTCACGCAGGCGCGCCAGGAAAGCGTGGCTCTGTCGTAGGTGACCGACACCACGTCGCTTCCAGTCCAGGAACACGGTCTCAGGGTCACAAGTCGGAGGCGGCGCGTCGCGTTCAAGCAGGGTAATGCGCCGATCCGACGGCCCAAGCGCTAGAGCCGCGCATAGGCCCCCGATCCCCGCTCCGATGACCAGTACCTCTTCGGACATCCGCTTCTCCCCCGGTCTGATATTCAGCTCAGACAACTCGCAGGTGGGGTTGCTCAATCTCCTAAGCTTTTTCCAGGATATGGATCGCGCATGCCGTGCCCATACCGGGGCCGCCGCCGACCACGTGAGTGAGCCCCAGGCGCGCACCCTCGACCTGACGCTCACCTGCGGTGCCGCGCAGATGGGTGGCGACTTCGTAGATATTAGCTATGCCTGTGGCACCCAAAGGATGGCCCTTGGACAGCAGACCGCCGGAGACGTTCACCGGCACTCTTCCGCCGAGCGCGGTAACCCCCTCATCGATCAGACGGCCGGCCTCGCCATCCGCACAGAGGCCGAGGTTCTCGTAGTGAACAAGTTCGGCGGTGGCGAAACAATCATGCAGTTCGACCAGATTGATGTCTTCCGGGCCGACCCCAGCGGCCTCATAAGCCCATTTGGCGGCTAGACGGGTAGCAACAGTGAAGTCGGGCATCGCCATCTGGCGTTCTTCAAATGGGTTGCTGCTCATCACCGAGGCGCGGATCTTAACCGCCCGGTCCATAAGGCCCAGTCGCTTGACCGCCGCTTCCGACGCCAGGACCGCAGCGGCTGAGCCATCGACGTTCACCGAACACATCAGCTTGGTGTTGGGATAAGAGATCATCTCAGACTGCATCACCTGTTCGAGCGGGGTTTCGATGCGGTACATGGACTTTGGATTCATCGTCGAATGATGATGATTTTTCACCGAGACCTTGGCGAATTGCTCAAAAGTTGTCCCATATTTGCGTGTGTGCTCCATGCCAATCTGAGCGAACATCGCCGGCATCGTACCCGAACCGATCAGGCCTTCGGTGGAGACTCCGCCGCCACCGCCAAGAAGGCCCTTGCCCATTTGCTCGACGCCGACAGCTAGGACCAGGTCATAGACTCCAGCCTTGATCGACATCCAGCCATCGCGAAATGCGGTCGCCCCCGTAGCGCAGGCATTGGCGACATTGGTCACCGGAATACCGGTCTGACCGATTTCCGCCAGCAGTCGCTGGCCGACCATACCGCTGGCCTGACCAAGATTGCCGCAATAAAGGGCCTGCATGTCTTTGATTGCCAGGCCCGCATCGTCCAGCGCCAGCAGAGCGGCTTCCGCCGCCAGGTCGGGCACGGTGCGGTCAGGAAAGCGACCAAATTTGATCATGTCGACACCGACGATATAGACGTCACCCATTGGAATTTCCTCTATCGAAAAGGGCCAGAGTTAAAGGCTGAAAGCTATTCAGGCGGGGACGAAAACATAGGTCAGATGCGGCTGACCCGGCGTGTTGATCGGTATGGCTTCACGATAGGCGAGCTTGACCGGCATATCAAAGCTGACCGCTGCCATGATCGGCTCAACCCCCTCAAGGGTACCTTTGATGTGGGCTCCGTCGTCCAGGTCCACTGTCACATCGACAAAGGGTGTTTTGACGCCCGGAAAGCTACGCTCGACGATGGTATAGGCATAGACCTTGCCGGTGTTGGCCAGCCGAACCGTCTGCATCTGGTCCCGGGCGCAGCAGGCCGCGCAGATGCGCCGCTCTCCTACATAGATCTCATTGCAGGCCCCACAGCGAGAGCCTGAAAGGTAATGACTGCCGTCCTCACCCGTCTTGATGAAGGGCGTCAGCGGGGGAAGTGTCGCCTTTGGTTCACTGGCCATGAACGCCTCCTTTAATGTACCTGAGCCGCGTGCTCGGCGCGCAGAACTTTTTTGTCGGGTTTGCCCAGCCCGCTTAAGGGTATCTTATCGACAAAGACAATCGATTTGGGAGCCTGAACCGCTCCCTTTTTGTCGCGCACAAGGGCGATCAGTTCGGCGTCAGAGACGTCGGCACCGGCCCGCAGGACAATGATGGCTTTTACCGCCTCGCCCCATTTTTCATCTGGCACCCCAATCACGGCGGCGGCGGCGACCGCAGGGTGGGAAGATAATACATCTTCAACTTCGCGCGGAAAGACGTTGAACCCGCCGGTCACGATCATGTCCTTCTTGCGGTCGACAATGCGCAGGAACCCATCGGGATCGCGGACTGCGACATCGCCGGTATGTAACCAGCCGCCGGCGAAGGCCTCAGCCGTGGCCTCTGGTTTATTCAGATAGCCGCTCATTAGCAGCGGCCCGCGAACGCAGATTTCGCCCGGTTCACCATCGGCAACCTGATCACAGTTCTCATCCAGGAGCGCCACCCGCACCCAGGGGACGGGCCGTCCGCAGGATGCCAGCCGATTGAGGTCATTGGGATCGTGCTCATCGCGTCGCATGACAGTCACCGACATTGGTGCCTCGGCCTGGCCATAGAACTGGAAAAAGACCGGCCCCAGTTTTTCAATGCCTTCTTTCAGCCGGCTGGGCGATATGGATGAAGCTCCATAGTAGATGATCTCCAGGCTGGATAGGTCATATTCCCCCAGCCGGGGGTGGTCGAGAAGGGCATAGATCATCGTCGGCACCAGGAGCACACAGGTGATGCGGTGGCGCTCAATCGCCTCGAGCGCGGCTGTAGGTTCGAAACCCGGCAACACCACCATCGAGCCGCGCTTTATCATTGTGGGCATAAAGACGGCACCGCCGCCGTGGCTGAGCGGGGAACAGACGAGCTGACGGATTTCGCTGGGCCACTCCCATTCCTTGAGCAATATATCCAGGAATGCGGCGCTGTATCGAGCCGAGCCCATGATCGCCTTGGGCTTGCCGGTGGTGCCTCCAGAATAGCTCAGACGCACGATGTCTTCGGGGTCGCCACGAAGGGGCACGAGCGGGCCGGGCGCAAATGCGCCGGCGGCTGCGGTCAGATCCAGGCCAACCTTCGTTTGACCCAGGGCAACCAGCTGCCCCAGGTGGGGCAGCCGGTCCTGCAGTGCGCGAGCATATTCCTGATAGTATCCCGGATCGAAGATCAGGGCCTCGATGTGCGCGTCTTCTATCATATAGGCCAGGTCATCGATCGAGCCCATCGGGTGCATCGCGACAACGCAGACGTCGACGAAGGCCAGGGCACCGTTGACAAATAACACCTCAGGGCGATTGCGCGACAACAGCCCGACACGCGTGCCCTTAGGCAAAGCCAGGGCGTTGAGGGCCTGAGCGTAACAACTGATCAGGTCTCGGTATTCGCGCGCGGTGATCACCTGGCCGGTGTCGTTGAAGGTGACCACCGGTCGGTCAAGATCATAGCTGAGCGAGTGGACCAGCAGGTCGCCAGCGGAAAGGGAAATATCGGGCAGATCCATGTGGGTGTCCATCCTAGGAGCTAGGGATCGACCGTAGCCATAAAGGCTGCCATGATTTTAGAGGGCTCTTCGGTATTCCAGGACGCTCTTGGCCCCACCAGTATGCCACCGTCCACCAGTTGATAGCCACCGGTGCAGAAACTGGAGTCGTCGCTGGCGAAATAGAGGGCGGCCTTGGCAACATCCTCAGGGGCGCCGGCGCGGCGGATCGGCTGCATTTCGGCGGCGGCTTGCACATGGCGGCCGATCATCTGATCGGCCACCGGGCGGCTGTGACCCATCGCGACGCCGAAAATCGGCGTGAGGATGACGCCCGGACAGATAGCGTTGACGCGGATATTGTGGATCGCCACCTCCGCCGCCGCCAGTTTAGTCAGATGGATCACGCCGGCCTTGGCAACGCCATAGGCCAGGCCCCAGCCAGCTTCGAGGCCGGCAATCGATGCGGTATTGATGATCGAGCCACCGCCGCGCGCCTGCATTAAAGGGACGGCGTGTTTCATCCCCAGCATGGGGGCCCGCAGCAACAGGGCGTGGGTGGCATCCCAGCCGTCGATCGGCATGTCTACGAGGGCCGCACGTTCGCCGCCGGTACCGGCATTGTTGAACAGGATATCCAGGCCACCAAATCCCGATCCGGCCAGGGCCACGGCGGCGGCGATATCAGTCTCCCGCGTAACGTCGCAATGGATATAGGCCAGATCCCCGCTAAACCTCCGTTCCAGGGCCACACCTTTTTCGTCCTGCATGTCAGCGACCACGACCTTGGCCCCCTCACGGATGAAAAGCTCCGTCGTTGCCAGGCCGATACCGGAGCAGCCGCCGGTGATCAGGGCGACCTTATTTTGCAGACGTCCGCTCATGTTGGTTTCCTTACAAGGGGTCAATTCCGCCGCACGAGACAGGCCGCCTCGTGAATAGCGCTGCCGTTGACAAGGTCAAGGTCGTCTTTGGTCATTGAGCCTGTTAGTTTTGACGCTGAATTGACGGTCTATTCACGCTGGGGAGGTTGCAGTGTGCGACGGGTTGGAACAACATACAGACACAGAAATGAAGATGATGTTAACTATACGGGGCGTGTATTTTCTTCATTAACTCTGCATTGCCGAAAGAAATATTCATTGACTATTGAAATTGAATTAGGAGATCAAAAAATGGAAAAGCGAGAACTTGAGCACCTGGAGAGACAGATCCACGACCTGCACGCAGTGACCAAATCCCTGGCCGAGGGTGAAGACTATGCAACCATGCTTCGGGTGATCTGGAAGCCAGGTTTCACCACGCCGGCAGAGATCCTGTTCATTCTGGGTATGGTCGAGGCGATGGCGCAGCAGACGCGGACATTGGTAAACCTTCGCTCGGCGCTTCTGGCGGGTATGGATCGTGTGGCTCTAAACCCCCAGCCCCTGCCGCCTCGCACGCCGGGCTAGAGCTTGATGCGTTTGCACGAAACAGATGCAAACGCATCAAGCTCTAAACTCTAGTTTCTAGAGCACGATTCAGATTTTGGACGGTTCCGTCTAAAATCATCGTGCACTGGGCCAAACGTCACCTGCCTGCGTTGATGTGTCGGTGAAAATCAAGCGGCGCGGCGAGGTTCCTGACCGGTTCGATCTCGGCTCCAACGCCTCGCACGATCAGAGTGCCATAGTCCAACATTCGACCCAGCAGGCTTTGCTCGACCAGGACACTCTCGACCTTCGCCAGATTCATCTCAACGGTGCTGCGCCCGATCAGGCCAGTTTTGTAAAAGATGCGTCGGTCTGTGACGACGATTTCTGTGGTGACATTGCCGATCCACGCCTGCAGGACGAAGACGATCGCAGCGAGCAGAGCCAGGCCGGCGAGGACTAACAAAACCTGCTGCACGGTGTGGTCACGCTGTACGCCACCCGTTACGGCGATTCCTGCGGCGAGTATCATCAAGGCGATGCCGCGCCAGTAGACGATCCAGTGCAAGCGCGCCCGGCAGGCAATGGTCTCGCCGGGCTGCAAGATACGATCTACGTAGCTCATTTGTCGGGCTCCAATCGTGATGCCAGCCTTTTGCGGTCATTTACCCGGTTTTGGAAAGCCTGGGCGAGTTATGTCCGATTGACGAGAATCTATTGCGTTGTCGCGCCCTGCATCCAAAGTCCTGACACGCGGCGAATAGGTTTTGAGGGGCAATTGGTCCTGACGCTGGAGTGATGTGATGGAATATTGGTTTTGGTCGTTCTGGTGGCTGATCTTTCCGATCGGAGGATTTGCTATGGGCGCGTTTGGCATGTGGCTGGGCTATCGTCACCATCGCGACACTATGGACCTGATGAAAACCTATGCTGCCCAGGGTAAGGATCCGGCTGAGGTGGCAAAGCTTTTGGGTATCGGACAGGCCACAGCAACGCCGTCGTGGGATGGTCAGGCTCCAGGCTGGAGCGGTCCGAGGGCATGGGGCGGCTACTGGGGTGGCCCGTTCGCCTGGGGTCATTATTGGCGTCGATATGGGCCGTATCGACAGTGGCGGCGGTTCATTACCCTGACCTGCGTGTCCGTCGGTTTTGGCATTGCGAGCCGCTATGCGGACAGCCACGGGACGGAGCATGCGTTCACGCTTGTGGCGATCATTACCGGGGTTTTGGCTTTGGGGGCATTGATGACAGCCGTTATGGCTAGCGTCTTGGCCACCGGCAATCGCCAAAATGAAAAATGACACCCAGCCAGGAGGCGCTGGCCGTCGCCGAGGCCCGAGGTGGGTCGGTGGCTGGCTTCGCCCGCTTGGTCGCGGACCATCAGCAGGCGGTGCGGGCATTTCTGCGCCGCCTCAGTGGACACTATGGCGATGCGGATGATCTGGCCCAGGAGACCTTCGTTACGGCCTGGGCGCGCATTGGCTCTTTTCGTCCAGGCGAAAGTCTGACGGCGTGGCTGTGTGGTATTGCCTATCGCAAGTAGATGACCGGTCGGAGGGGGGAAGCACGTCGTCGGGCCCGCGAGACCTCTGCCTGGCGCGAAGAGAGCCTTTCGCCGCAGATGTTAGCCGATCCCAATGTACGCCTGGACGCAATGACACTGCTAAAGGTGTTGCCGGTCGAGCAACGTGCGGTGATTGCGCTTTGTCTGGCCGCTGGAATGTCCAACAGCGAGGCCGCCACGGCGCTGAACATGCCGCTGGGCACTGTAAAGAGCCACCTCGCGCGTGGTCGCGCCAGGCTTTTGGACATGCTAGGAGAGATCGATGAGTACGCCTGACGCCTTGCTGGACTCTTTATGGTCCGCCGACGAGCCGCCTGCGCGCGATCATGCTTTTGTCATCGCCGTGATAGAGCGCGCGCAACGCCGCCACCTAGCCCTGGATATCGCCAGTCTAGTTCCCGTGGCGGTGGCAGGCGGCGCGGTTATGTGGGCGACCGCGCCAGTGATCCTCAGCGGGACGCAACGCGTTCTGACTCAACTTGCCACGCCAGGCCAAGCCGTAATTACCTGCGGTTTATTGTTTGCTGCGTGGCTCTGGAGCCTGGGCAACGAGCGGGAAACGGTCTGGACTTAGACCTGGGAGTGGGTAGCGTGAGCAGCGCGCAATCCTTACGAAGAATTCACCTCTTGTAACGCATCTGAAAGCGCATCAGCCAGCCTCTATCGATACAGAGCCACGGCGCATGACGCTATGTGCAATAGATTGAGGGAGAAAAGTCCATGGATAGTATTGTTGGCGAGTTGGTGCCGATCTTCGGCATTTTCATGATCATTGCGATCGTTATTGGTCCGATGTTCATCCGCAGCTATTTTAATGCGCGTGAGCGGGCACAGATGCATGAGACGCTCAGGATGGTCTATGAGAAGGGCCAACCGGTACCACCAGAACTGATCGAATCGTTGCGGGGCCCTTTTTCGGGTCCAAATTCGGATCCAAATTCGGTTCTGAGCATGCAAACGCCCGAGCGCGATCTACGGCGCGCCGTCGTTCTGATCTGCGTTGGCCTGGGCCTTTGCGGCTTAGGTTACGGTTTGTGGTATGGGTTTATGGTGGTAGGTGATACCCCTGCCTATATCATTGGTGGCGCAGTCGCTGGATCCGGCGCAATTCCGGGCTTTGTCGGGCTAGCCTATTTGTTGCTCTGGTTGACCAACCGTAACGCGCCCAAGGCTTAGCTGGCGATCTGACGGGGGATCGCCATGGCTGACAGCGGCAAATCCATAGCTTCGGCTCATGATCTTGAGCTTGTCGCCTTGGCGACGGCTGGCGGGCGTTCGGCCTTTGGCGAGTTGGTGCGCAGGCACAGCTCCGCAGTGCGGGCCCTGATCCGGCGGATGGGGGCGCAGCCGTCAACGGCGGACGATGTGGCCCAGGACGCCTTTCTCGTGGCGTTTGAGCAGATCGGTGAGTTTCGCGGCGAGGGGACGTTTCTGGCTTGGGTCAAACGCATCGCGGCCAGACTGTACGTCAAAAGGTGGCGACGTGAAGCGCGGGCAGCGTTGATACCTGTACCGGTCGAAAACGACACGCCGTCTGGGATTATCCAGGGTGACGCCGCTGATCGGATCGACCTGGATGAAGCTTTGAGTGAATTATCGCCAGCGGAGCGTGTGTGCGTTTCACTCTGTTACGGCGCAGGATTTTCGCACTCAGAGGCGGCGCTCACCCTGAAAGTGCCCTTAGGTACGGTGAAGTCCCATGTCAAACGTGGTATGGATCAATTGCGGGCTCGAATGGGCTCGCAGGTTGGCGTCAGCGAGGGCGAGGCCAGAGGTCATGGCTGATAGAAATTTTGAAGTGCATCTGGACCGCTTGTTCGATCAGAGCCCTGGCTTTGCGGATGCGGACTTGTTTGCCGTAAGAGTGAATGATCGTCTGGATCGCGGCTGGTCAATGCGCCGGCTACTCATCGGCGGCCTGGGGACAGTGGGAGGTCTGATCGGTGTCTATCAGGTCCTGGGCTCTGGTTTGGTGGCCCATCTTCATACTCTGGTTGCGCAGTCCGGTGTGATCCAGACGGTGGGGCTGAAAGTCCTGGATGTTCAACAGGTTTTCCCTGAAGGGCTACAAGGCAATGGCGAGGTCTTGGCCATGAGTGCCGCCCTGGCGGTGACGGCGCTGGCCCTGACCCTGGTCCGCGTTGTTCGAGAGATCTAACTTAACTTGTCCGCACAAAATTCGCAGATCACACGGCGGATCAGCCCCCGCGATATCGCCGCGCGCAAAGGCGGTCGGTCGATCGTCTGTCTGACCGCTTACACGGCGCCCATGGCGCAAATCCTCGATGACGTTTGCGACCTGCTCCTCGTAGGCGATTCGGTGGGCATGGTAGTGCACGGCCTTGCCAATACCATCGCGGTGACAATGGAGATGATGATCCTCCACGGCCAGGCCGTGGTGCGGGGCAGCGAAAAGGCTCTGGTGGTTATCGACATGCCCTTTGGTTCGTATGAGGGAGCCACGGAGATTGCCTATGCCAATGCCGTGCGCCTGCTCAAAGAGACAGGGGCACAGGCTATAAAGGTGGAAAGCGGTCCGACGATCCCTGCGACAATCGCCTATCTTACCGCGCGGGGGGTGCCCGTGGTGGGCCATGTGGGCCTGCGTCCCCAGGCGGTACTGATGGAAGGTGGCTTTAAAGCCAAAGGCGGCGATGCAGCTGACCACGCCTGTATCCTGGCCGAAGCCCGGGCCACAGCCGAGGCTGGGGCTTTCTGTGTGGTGCTTGAGGGTGTCGCCGAACCCCTGGCGCGGGCGATCACGCAGGCCATAGGCGTACCCACGATTGGCATTGGCGCGTCCGTCGGGTGCGACGGGCAGATCCTGGTTACCGAAGACATGTTAGGCATGTTTAGCTGGACGCCCAAGTTTGTACGCCGATACGCCGATTTGCGCGGCGAGATCATCAGAGCGGTGAACGCCTATGCCGAGGACGTCCGCGCAGGGACCTTTCCGGCCCGGTGCGAAACCTATTTCTCCAAGCCCGAAAGCCAGGGTGCTCTGGGTTCTCGCGCCAGCATCGCTTCATAGCTCGGCCGCGGACGGACGACAGCGAAAGCATCGCCCTTTACCAACACTTCGGGGACCAGCGGGCGAGTGTTGTATTCGCTGGCCATCACTGCACCATAGGCCCCGGCACTCATGAAGGCGACTAGATCGCCAGCCTGTAGGGGCGATAGGACACGGTCGCGCGCGAAAGTGTCGCCGGTTTCACACACCGGGCCGACGATGTCATAGGCGATTGGCGCGCCAGCACGCGGATTGACAGGCCGCAGATCGTGGAAAGCGTCGTACATGGCGGGGCGCAACAGATCGTTCATCGCCGCGTCCAGAACCAGGAAACGCTGCCCGTCGCTGCGCGCATGCACATGGATCACGCGCGCCAGCAGGACGCCAGCGTTGGCGGCAATCACCCGGCCGGGCTCAAAGGTGAAATCAGTATCCAACCCGGCCATGGCTGTGGCGACCATCTGGGCGTAGGCCGCCGGGTCCGGTGGGGCAGGTTGACTGAAATAGGGTACGCCCAAGCCACCGCCGAGGTCCAAGCGAGTGACGCTGAGCCCCTGAGCGCGAAGATCAAAGGTCAGGCCGCGCAGGACAGCATAGGCGGCGCTTAGAGCGGTAAGATCAGCAATCTGACTGCCGATGTGGCAGGCTAATCCCAGCAGGGTCAGATGCGGTGTCGCGGACGCCTGAGCATACAAAGGCCCGGCTTCGACGGTGGAAACGCCAAATTTGCTGGACGCAGTGCCGGTGGAGATCTTGGCATGGCCGCCCGCTCCGACATCGGGATTGACGCGGATAACGACATTGGCGGGCGCGTTCAGGGTGTGGGCAACTTCGGCCAGACGGGAAAGCTCTGCCTCGGCCTCGATATTGATCTGGCCGACACCAACCTGCACCGCAAAGGCCAGCTCTTCAGAGGTTTTGCCAACGCCGGAGAAGACAATTTTCTCCGGCGGGACGCCCGCTGCCAAAGCCCGGCGAATCTCGCCTTGTGACACGGTATCAGCACCAGCCCCCAGCTTTGCCAGAGTGGTCAGAACCGAAAGATTGGAATTAGCCTTGACCGCATAGGCTATCAACGGCGTTCGCAAGCTCGAGTGCGCGGTGAGGGCGTCACGAAAGACGGTAAAGTGTCGCTCCAGCGTTGCGGTTGAATAGACATAGACCGGCGTGCCGACCGCGTCGGCGATCACGCTCAGCAGCACCGCTTCGCAGGCTAGTTTCCCGTTTACAGGCTCAAAATGATTCACTGTGGCGGGCCATTGTGGGCGGCGGCAGGAGGTAGAGGTTCAGGTGGACCGCTGTCTTCCTGTTTTTGTGCCGCAGCAGCTTCGACGGCGGCTTTTTTGCTCGCCTCATACTCGGCCTTAGCCTTGGCACCGATGAGTGGCGCAGGGCGCTCGAGGGTCTGGATCTTGCCACACGCTGTCAGGGTGAGGGCCAGGACGGCTGCGGTGACGATGAGAAATCTGGTCATTTTGCGAGTTTGTCCTGCCAAAAGGCGATTTGGGCCCGAACCTGGGCTGGTGCTGTTCCGCCGTAGCTGACGCGGCTGGCGACCGACGCTGCGGGCGTGAGAACGGCAAAAACGGCATCGGTGATGCCGCTACACAAAGCCTGAAGTTCGCTTAAGGGTAAGTCCACGAGTTCGCAGCCCAAACCCTCAGCCCGTTTGACCGCCGCGCCGGTGATGTGATGGGCCTCGCGGAACGGCAGGCCCAGGGTGCGCACCAGCCAGTCGGCGAGATCGGTGGCAGTGGAAAAGCCCGCGCCGGCGGCGACGGCCATATTTACCTGATTGGGTGTCAGGTCACCGACCATGCCGGTCATGGCTGCCAGACTAAGCTCCAGAGCATCAAAGGCTTCGAAGGCAGGGACCTTATCCTCCTGCATGTCCTTGCCATAGGCCAGAGGCAGGCCCTTCATCACCGTGGTCAGGGCGACATAGGCCCCCAGGATGCGACCGACCTTTGCCCTGACCAGTTCCGCGGCATCGGGGTTCTTTTTTTGCGGCATGATCGATGAGCCCGTGGAAAATGCGTCGCTCAGAGTGATGAAGCCGAACTGCGGCGTCGCCCAAAGCACAAGTTCTTCGGCAAGCCGTGACAGATGCGTGGCACAGATGGTCGCTGCAGAAAGGGCTTCCTGCGCATAGTCGCGGGCCGAGACACTATCGAGAGAATTCCGCGTCGGCCGAACAAAGCCCAGATCACGGGCCGTGGCGTCGCGGTCAATTGGAAACGAGGTTCCCGCCAACGCTGCGGCCCCCAAGGGACATTCATTCATTCGCTGCCTGGCGTCGCAGAACCGGCTGGCATCGCGGCCGAACATCTCTACGTAGGCCATGAGATGGTGGCCAAAGGTCACTGGCTGTGCCGACTGCAGGTGAGTAAAGCCGGGCATTAGAGTGTCCACATGTCGATCGGCCTGGTCCAGCAATGCCCTTTGCAAATCCGCGAGGGCGTTGGCCGAACGCTCACAGGCACCGCGCACCCAGAGGCGAAAATCCACCGCGATTTGGTCGTTGCGCGAACGGGCGGTATGAAGCCGTCCGGCGGCGGAGCCGATCAGTTCAGTCAACCGCGCTTCCACGTTCATGTGGATGTCTTCGAATTCTTCGCGAAAGGGAAAGATCCCAGCAGCAATCTCGCCCGCGATCTCGTCTAACCCGGCGAGGATTTTATCGCCGTCGACGGTTGAGATGATTCCCTGGGCAGCCAGCATGCGCGCGTGCGCGCATGAGCCTGCGATATCCTCGCCCGCCAGGCGTTTGTCGAAACTGATCGAGGCGTTGATCGCCTGCATGATGTCTGAAGGCTTGGCGGAGAACCTGCCACCCCATAAAGAGTGGGCTGCCTTTTGGGAGTTGTCACTCATGAACGTCTTTCTGCGCCGTGGGCTCGTCTTCGGACTTGTCGGCACGCTTGTATACGGTATCGCCGCCTGCTCCCAAGCCCCTCGCGACCTTGGGGCCCTGGCACGGGGGACCATGGCTAATCTGAAACCCTCGACACACCCCGCTCCAGCACCAACAACAGTGTTCAGTGACGCGCAAGGCAGACCCCATACCCTGGCGGAGTTCAAGGGTAGGGTGGTGATCGTCAATATCTGGGCCAATTGGTGCGCACCCTGTAAAGCTGAAATCCCCAGCTTGGCAAAGCTGCAGAACGCTTATGCGGGAAAACCGGTCTCCGTCGTGGCGATCAGCGTTGGCAAGGCTGAGGATGAGCGGGCAGGGCGCGTGTTCCTGGAGAAATTTCCACCACTGATCTTTTATACCGAACCGACCTATAAACTTAGCTTTGCCTTCAGTCCGATGCTTGAGACAATGCCCGCCACCGTGATCTATGACAAAGCAGGCATCGAGCGTGCCCGCGTCTCTGGCGGCACTGACTGGTCAAGCGACGAAGCGAAAGCGGTGGTGGATCTATTGCTAAAATGAGTTGGCACCCGATCCTGGGTCGGAGCTATCCAGCGCCCCAATTCGCAGGCTATCCGCCAAAAGTTCGGGTCGCCCCAAAACGCGCCCGCAGTCGGGTTTCCAGGGTGTCGCGGACGGAGCGATAGGCGTCCAGGACATTGTCTCTGGAGCCAATGGTCAAGGTGGGGTCGAGGGTTGCCCAATATTCCAGCTCTATTGAACGCCCGCGCGCCAGCTCCATCGCACGATGGTGGGCGTTGGGGGTTAAAGAAATGACCAGATCAAAGGACTGATCTTCCAGATCATCGAAGGTTTTGGCGGTGTGGCCAGAAATATCGATGCCGATCTCATCCATGACGGCGATACTGAATGGGTCGGCCGCCCGGTCATCCGCGTCGCAGCGCAGGCCGCAGCTGTCGATGAACAGGCGATTGCCGAAAAGGCGTTGGATCACGCCCACAGCCATGGGTGAACGAACGCGATTGAGGTTGCAGGCAAAGAGCACCGCACCAGGCAGGCTTGCCACGCCCTAGCCTCGCCAGTGCAGGGCGCAGATCAAAGTGAAAAGGCGCCGCGCGGTGTCTTGATCAATATTAATCTTACCGCTTAGCCGGCTACGCAACAGATCCGAGCCTTCGTTGTGGACGCCCCGGCGGCCCATATCTAGGGCTTCGATGCGCCCAGGCGTGGCATTGCGGATGGCGTCGAAATAGCTCTCGCAGATCATTCGATAATCCCGCACCACCCCGCGAAAAGGGCTGAGCGACAACATGTGTCGGTGCTGAAAGTCCGGTCCGGAAATATCCAGAGTCAGGCGATTTTCGATCAGTGAGATGCGCAAGTCATAGGGACCGCTGGCCGCACCTTCGGGAGCAAAGTGGTTGTCTTCGAGCAGGTCGAAAATTGCGATCTGGCGTTCCTGTTCCTGATCGCGTGAGGCGGCGGCCAGGGAATCATCATCCAGAGTCAGATTGACCAGCCGGTGTCTGACCTCGCCCATCCCTTGTTAGCCGTCGTCACGGGGGTTGAAGCGCAGGCTGGCGGAGCGGGCGTGGGCTGGCAACCCCTCCGCGCGCGCAAGGGTGATCGTTGGCGCGGCCAGATGAGCAAAAGCGTCCGCATCACAGTCAATGATCGATGTGCGTTTGAGAAAATCCAGGGTCGATAGGCCTGAAGAAAACCGTGCGGCTCGGTTGGTCGGCAGGACGTGGTTCGAGCCGGCCACATAGTCACCGATCGCCTCGGGCGCAAAACGTCCCAGGAAAATCGCTCCGGCATGTCGGATTTTATCGGCTAGCAGGCGAGGCTCGTTGACGGCCAGTTCGACGTGCTCGGGAGCGATGCGATTGACCAGACCGGCCGCCTCGGTCAACGGGCTCAGAATAATGGCACCGTGGTCACGCCATGAGGCTGTCGCAACTTCGCTGGTCGGCAGATCCGCCAATTGCCGCGCAATCTCGGTGCCAACCGCCTCGGCAAACACGGAATCGTCGGTGATCAGGATCGATTGCGCGTCAGGATCGTGTTCGGCTTGGGAAAGTAGATCGGCCGCGATCCAGGCCGGGTCATTACCGGCATCGGCGACGACGACGATCTCGGAGGGGCCAGCGAGGGCGTCTATACCGACGATACCATAAACCCGGCGTTTGGCGGCGGTGACGTAAGCGTTGCCGGGGCCTACGATCTTGTCCACGCGCTGGATGGGTCCAGCCCCATAAGCCAGGGCGGCCACCGCCTGGGCACCGCCGACGCGCCAGATCTCGCTCACCCCGGCTTCCTGGGCTGCCGCCAGCACCGCTGGAGCCATACGGCCCGGGGGACTGACCATGGCGATGCGCCCCACGCCCGCAACCTTGGCAGGGATCGCATTCATGAGCACCGTTGACGGATAGGCCGCCCGACCGCCCGGCACATAGACGCCGACGGCATCCAATGGCGTCCATCGCCAGCCCAGGCGAACCCCAGCTTCATCAAGCCATTCGTTATCCTGCGGTCGAGCGCGCAGGTGATAGTCGCGGATTCGCCTCGCGGCGAAGGCTAGGGCGGTGCGGACATCGGCGGGGCACTGCGCGGCCCCTTCCTCGATCTCGGCGGAGGTTACACGCAAGGTCTGCGCGGTAAGTGTGGCTTGGTCGAACTGTTGTGAAAAGCGCAGAACGGCGTCCAGCCCCTCAGCCTGCACCGCTGCGATGATCCCGATGACCTGCGCCTCGACATCAGCCGGCAATCCGCGCGGCTCGGCCAGGAAAGCGTTGAAGCGGGCATCGAAGTCGGCATCATGGGTATCAAATCGTCGCATCGGCTGTGGGGGCTCCTGGGGCCAGTGTTTATTGGGGCGGAGGTCGCTGCGCTAGAGTGCGGTGGTCAGCTTCCAGGCATCGGGCTTCAATGCCCAGGTGTATGGGGGGCTGGCCATGGGGCAGATAGGTCTGCGAGGACCGCTTCGATGCACTCGACGCTGGCACAAAGATCGCCCCCGTCGGCGAAGGTGAAGGTGATCTCGCCGCCGGGGGGCTCAGCAGGCTCGAAGGTCAGGGCAAGAAGCTCCAGCACCGCTTCGGGCGCATCCCGGCGCAGATTGCGCGAGCGCACCCCCAGGACCCCGCCCAGCTGTATGGCGGCTCGGACCCGCTGTACCTGGCCGTCAGCCGCCTCCCAGCGAAATCGATTGAACGCAATGGTCAGCTGCCGGCCGGTCGATTCCCAATGGATATCGCCAATGCGAGTCACAGCATCCTGCAAAGCTGCAGAGATTACCGAGAGGTCTTCGACATCCTGCGCCAGCAATTGTAGTGCGCGATCCCGGTTCATCCTTCAGCGCCTCTCCCGCCGGACCTAAGACGCCGCACGCGCGCGCCGCAGGCCGAGAGTTTTTCTTCCAGGCGCTCAAAACCGCGATCCAGATGATAGACCCGATCAACGATCGTTTCGCCATCCGCAGCCAGAGCTGCAATCACCAGGCTGACCGAGGCACGCAGATCGGTAGCCATTACCTGGGCCCCCTCCAGGCGCTGAGCGCCATGCACCCGTGCCTCACCGCCCGAAACGGTAATTTCCGCGCCCAGGCGCATGAGTTCGGGCACATGCATGAAACGGTTCTCGAAAATCGTTTCCCGAATGACGCTGTCGCCCTCTGCCAGGGTCATCAAAGCCATGAACTGGGCCTGAAAATCGGTGGCAAAGCCCGGGTAGGGCTCTGTGGTAATCTCCACGGCACGCAGGCGGCCCGAATCGCGGCTTATGGTCAGTCCATCGTCATGACGCTCGATGCCAACCCCCGCTTGCTCAAGCTTTTGCAGCAGAGCTTCAAGAAAGTCGCTCCGGGTATGGGTCAGCCGCACCTCGCCACCGGCCATGGCCACGGCCAGGGCATAGGTCGCTGTTTCTACCCGATCGGGAATCACCGCGTGCGTGGCACCGTGCAGGCGACCGACACCTTGAATCTGGATCACCGCGCCTCCCGCTCCCTCGACCTTGGCACCCATAGCGTTCAGGCAATCTGCCAGGTCGGCCAGTTCCGGTTCCTGAGCCACTCCGGTCAGAACTGTTTCGCCTCGGGCCAGGACTGCTGCCAGCATGGCATGCTCAGTGGCACCCACCGACGAAAAAGGAAAATGGATCGCCGCTCCGCTCAGACCCCTGGGAGCTTGAGCATAGACATAGCCCTCATGCAGATCGATACGGGCCCCTAAGGCCTCCAGAGCCATCAGATGCAGATCCACCGGGCGCGCGCCAATAGCGCAGCCTCCAGGCAGACTGACCTTAGCCTGGCCGGTGCGGGCAATCAGGGGCCCCAGAACATTGAACGAGGCGCGCATCTGGCGCACCAGCTCATAGGGAGCAATGGCTCCGACGATTTCTGGCGTGGTCAGAGTGGTTTGCGCACCGTTGAGGCCGTCGGTCTCTACCACTTCGGTGCCCAGTCGGCGCAGCAGTGCGCCAAGGAAGCGCGTGTCAGCCAGCCGCGGCATGTTGGTCAGGCATAGCGGCTCCTCGGTCAGGAGACTGGCGGCCATAAGCTTGATGGCAGAGTTTTTGGCCCCGCTGATCCGGATATGCCCATTCAATCGGGTGCCACCGATGATCGCGATTCGATCCATTCCATGCCTCTAAATGGCTCCCAGGTGGGATACCGATGCGTGCAAGCCCGCAGGATGCGCTCATATCCGGCCCCGGCAGTGAGGACCAGAGACACTTTTAGTCTGGCTTTGCCGGCAGAGCCTTACGGCGTTTCAGATTCGTGCGCAAAGCTGCGGCAAGACGGGCCTCGCGCAAAACTTGTGGTGGCGTTTCGAGGGGCTTGTCAGTAGGGGGCTTTGGAGCGGGATGTTTATCCATGGGGCTGTCCCGAATCAGTTATCTGACCACGATAGGCCGATTTCGCTTTCCACGGTGACCGGGTTTCGCTAACACGCGGCCTTCCCGTGAGGGAGTGCCGCCGTAGCTCAGTGGTAGAGCGCATCCTTGGTAAGGCTGAGGTCGACAGTTCAATCCTGTCCGGCGGCACCAGTTTCAGTTTGCGGCGTGATTTGCCTTGGTTATTCTCCATTGTACGCAGCGACTACTCTGCCGACCCCCGTCCGTTCTGAGCATAGCCCAGATCCAGGTTGAGGGCGTCCATTATGGCCATTGCGGCGTCGGCGATGACAGTACCCGGTGGGAAGATGAGGCGCGCACCTGCGGCTCTCAATGCGGCAAAATCTCCAGGCGGGATAACGCCCCCGGCGACGATCATAATGTCGCCACGTCCCAGTTTGTCTAATTCAGCCTTCAGTTCCGGGATAAGGGTCAGGTGACCGGCAGCCAGAGAACTTGCCCCGACCACGTGAACGTTGCGCTCCACGGCGGTTCTGGCGGTTTCGGCAGGCGTCGCAAAGAGCGCCCCGACATCGACATCAAAGCCCAGATCGTCAAATCCGGTGGAAATCACCTTTTGCCCCCGGTCGTGGCCATCCTGGCCCATCTTTGCCACCAGGATCGTGGGTGCGCGACCATCTGCCTCCCGAAACGCGGTGATCATCTCGCGCGCCCTGGCCACTCTCGGTTCTGGCCCGACCGACTCGGCATAAATGCCACGAACCACTTCGGGCTTGACCTCGTGGCGCCCGAACACCTGCTCCAACGCCAGGCTGATCTCGCCAACCGTTGCATGAGCCCGGGCCGCCAGAACAGAAAGTTCCAGCAGGTTGGCCTTGCCTCGGGCCCCGGCCTCCAGGGCCTCTAGAGCTTGGCGCAGAGCCACCTGGTCACGCCCGGCCTTCAGGGTTTGCAGCTTGCTGAGCTGGTTGGCGAGCACAGCTGAATTGTCGACAGTGAGAATCGGCAGGTCGTCGACCGCGTCGGAAAGGAATTTGTTCACCCCGACCAGGACCTGGCGGCCGGAATCGATACGCCCCTGGGTGCGGGCGGCGGCCTCTTCGATGCGGCGTTTGGGCAGGCCCTGAGAAATGGCTTTGGCCATGCCCCCCAGGGCTTCAACCTCGGCAATGTGGATCAGCGCACGGGCTGCCAGATCGTGGGTCAGGCGCTCGACATAATAGCTGCCGCCCCAGGGATCGATGACACCGGTCATGCCGCTCTCAACCTGCAGGAAAAGCTGCGTGTTGCGAGCAATGCGCGCAGAGAAATCTGTTGGCAAAGCAATGGCTTCATCAAGAGAGTTGGTGTGCAGACTCTGCGTCTGGCCGGCGACTGCGGCCATCGCCTCAATTGTCGTGCGAGCAACATTATTATAGACATCCTGGGCGGCAAGGCTCCAACCGCTGGTCTGCGTGTGGGCCCGCAGTGACAGGGAGCGGGCGTCCTTGGGGTCAAAATGCTGGCGCATCAGTCTGGCCCACAACAGTCTTGCCGCGCGCTGCTTTGCCACTTCCATGAAATAGTTCATGCCGGCATTCCAGAAGAACGACAGCCGCGGCGCGAAGGCATCGACGTTCATGCCGGCGGCCACCCCGGCGCGCACGTAGTCAACGCCATCGGCCAGAGTATAGCCCAGTTCCAGGTCCAGCGAGGCCCCGGCCTCCTGCATGTGATAGCCACTGATGGAAATGGAGTTGAATTTCGGCATCTCGCGCGCGGTATAGGCGAAGATGTCGGAGATGATCCGCATCGAAGGATCGGGTGGATAGATATAGGTGTTGCGAACCATAAACTCTTTGAGCACATCGTTCTGGATAGTGCCGGAAAGCTGAGCATGGGCGACCCCCTGTTCCTCGGCAGCGACGATATACAGCGCCAGGATCGGCAGAACTGCACCGTTCATGGTCATGGAAACGCTCATTTTTTCAAGCGGAATGCCGGAAAAAAGCGTGCGCATGTCGAGAATGGAATCAATCGCCACTCCGGCCATACCGACATCGCCCTTCACTCTGGGATGATCGGAGTCGTAACCCCGGTGGGTGGCCAGATCGAAAGCGACCGACAGGCCCGCCTGTCCGGCGGCCAGGTTGCGTCGGTAAAAGGCATTGGAGTCTTCGGCGGTGGAGAAACCGGCATATTGGCGGATCGTCCACGGGTTTGTAGCATACATGGTCGGGTATGGACCGCGTACGAACGGCGCGAGGCCTGGCCACCCGGCAGTGAAATCAAGCTCGGCGACATCTTCTGGTCGATAGGTGGCTTTGACATCGATCAGTTCAGGCGTTCCCCAAAGCGGGAAGGCCGCTGGCGAAATATCGGCCTGCGACGTGGCGTTAGGATCGTTCAAAGTCAGGGCGGAAAAATCGGGAAATGTAATCACGCCGCGAACTCCTCAACGCGAATGGGCGGGAGGGCAGGGCAATGACTGTCAGGGCCCGGGAGGCGCGGATCGGGGGCGGCTTTTGAGATCGCCGGGCGCGGTTCGGTATCGACGGCACGGGGATGGTCGTTGACGAAATCGGTAACGCCGACAATTCGCTTTTGCCCCGATCTGAGCTGTGTCTCGAGCGCCTGCATCCCTTCACTCACCTTGGTCGCAATCAGCCCCGCGCGCAGTGCCTCAGCCAGTCCACCGGCAACCTCAATGGCAATGAAGAGTTTCCAGGCCGCCTCGGCAATCTCATGGGTCAGGGCCTCGATCGCCCAAGCACCGGCGAGCGGGTCGTTTACCCGCCCCACATGAGCCTCTTCAAGCAGGATCAGCATCGTGTTTCTGGAGAGCCTGCGCGCGAAAGCAGTCGGCAGGCCCAGAGCATCGGTAAACGCGCCAAGCAGGACGCGGTCCGCGCCGCCTGTCGTGGCACCGAACCCGGCGGTAGTCAGCCGCACCAGATTGGTCCAGGGATCGGCGCGGGTAAGCATGCGATCTGAGGATTTCGCCTCAATGCGCCCTGCACAGTTGCTCAGGCCGCAAGCGGAGATCAGGCGCTGCCAGATGACCCGCGCTGCACGAAGTTTAGCAACGGAGATAAATGTTTGGGCATCGATGCTCAGACCAAGACTGATGCCGTCCCAGGCCGCCTGCATATCAAGTCCAGCGCCAACCAGGGCCTTGGCATAAGCCAGGGCCGCTGCTGCGGCAAACGCCAGTTCAAGCGGTGCGCTGCCGCCGGCTTCGTGCACCACCCGTCCGCTGGCCAGAAACAAGCTGGCTTTGGGATGGGTCTGGGTCAATCGCGCTGCCGTCAGGGCTGCTGTGGCGACATGGCTTTCCACCGGGCCCGGGCTGACCCCAGAGGCGGCGAGAGCCGAGAGGGGATCCAGATGCAAACCAAGGGGGGCGATGGGAGAGCCTTTGGCAGCCGCTGCCAGCCAGTCCGCGGCCTGTGGCCCGTGCCAGCCCGCATTGAGGGCTACTGGCGCAATATCCAGCAGGACTCCGTCCAGAGCCTGTTGCATGTCGTCAGCAGACGCCAGAGCGATGCCCTTGGCTCCGGCCGGATCAATGGTGAGAACAATGGCGGCTGCTCCGCCGGCGAGGGACTCAAGGGACTGGTCTCGGGCGGTCGGCACAGAGGGGTGTTGAATTTCGGCCCCGATTTGCACAGCGGCGGTATTGGTTCGTGCTTGGCTCCCCGAGTGTGCGTCCCGGGTGGCGTAGAGGGCACGGATCGCTATGCCATCCGGCGTCTTTCGCGTCAGGGCGGCGGGGTCTTCTCCCTTTAGAGTCTTTGTCGCCATGGCGAGCCAGTCGTCATAGGTGGCCGGCGCAAAATCAGCGGCGAGGGGGGCTATGGTCAAGTTGGGCAAGCTTTCCATCAGATGTGCTGTGTTGCAGCGCACTGAGAGGCCCGCGTCAAGAACCGATGGGTTGGTATTGGCTTTTGCAACGCGGCTCCGGCTGCCGCACCCCGGTCACCGCCCGCTAAAGGTCCAGGGCGTAGCCGGCCGAGCGGACGGTGCGGATTGGATCATCGCCATGGCTGGATGACAAGGCCTTACGCAGGCGGCCGATGTGGACGTCAACGGTGCGGGTTTCCACATAAACGTCCGATCCCCAGACGGCATTGAGGAGCTGCTCGCGCGAGAAGACCCGCCCCGGATATTGCATGAAATAGTCAAGCAGCCGAAACTCTGTCGGGCCCAGATGGATGTCTTCGTTGGCGCGCTTAACCCGATGAGCGATCCGGTCCATGCTGATGTTTCCGTGCCTGACGCGATCTTCGGCCAGTCCCGGACGGATGCGGCGCAGGACCGCTCGTATCCGTGCGGTCAGTTCGATCATCGAGAACGGCTTGACCACATAGTCGTCAGCACCGGTGTCGAGGCCGCGAATCCGGTCGCCTTCTTCGCCACGCGCCGTAAGCATCAAGATCGGGAGGTTGCGGGTTGTTGTTCTCTGGCGAAGGCGCCGGCATACCTCGATCCCAGAGATTTTTGGCAGCATCCAGTCCAGCAGGATCAGGTCGGGCTGGCGCTCCTCAATGACCATCAGGGCCTCCTCGCCGTCACCACAGACCGCGACCTCAAAGCCCTCCTTCTCCAGGTTATATTGCAGGAGGGTAGCAAGGGAGTCTTCGTCCTCGACAACGAGGACAAACGGACGGAGCGCCGCGCCGGACTCAGCCTTCGTTGGAGCTGAGGGCATCGGATTTCGGCCGCTGTTCGGTAAGTTCGGCTCCGGTGATCTCATAGTGCAGGGTCTCCGCGATATTCGTGGCGTGATCGCCAATTCGTTCAAGGTTTTTGGCGACAAATAGCAGATGCGCGCAGGGGGTGATCGTCCGCGCATCGCCCATCATGTAGGTCAGAAGCTCGCGAAACATTGTGTCGTAGTGGTCGTCGATTTCATGATCGTGCCGCCAGACGAAAATCGCTCGGTCCAGGTCGCGGCTGGCGACTGCGTCCAGGATGTCTTTGAGCCGTGACGTAACCAGCGCTCCCATGCGTTCTATGGATTTTGCCAGCGGGGTAAGGGTAGTGGATTCGGCAACGACCAAAGCGCGTTTGGCGATGTTCTTGGCCAGATCACCGCAGCGTTCGAGGTCGGTGCTGATCTGTAAAGCCGCCATTGCCCGCCTCAGATCGTCGGCCACGGGCTGACGCCGCGCGATTAGCCGCACAACCCTGTCTTTGATTTCACGTTCCAGAGCATCGAGCCCGGCATCGCGGGCAATCACCGCCTGGGCCAGAGGCACGTCCCGGCGTACGATGGCGCGGATCGCATCGGCGACTTCAGACTCAGCCAAACCACCCATACGGGCTAACTCGGCAGTGATTGTGTCCAGCTCCTCATCAAAGGCGCGGACGGTGTGCTGTTCCATGATGCTAACCCGAATGTCCAGACTTTATGACCAGAGTCTGTAAGAGGAATGTGACAGGAATAGGAATGTAACAGCTTAGCCGAAGCGGCCAGTGATATAGTCCGAAGCGCGTGTGGTGACGGGCTTGGTAAACATACTGGCGGTCTCACCAAATTCGACCAGTTCACCTAAGTACATAAAACCGGTGTAGTCGCTGATGCGCGCGGCCTGACCCAGATTGTGTGTCACCATGATGATCGTATAGTCCGCCTTGAGCTGAGAGACGGTTTCTTCGAGCTTGGCGCTGGAGATGGGGTCGAGCGCGGATGTCGGCTCATCCAGAAGCAGGACTTCGGGCTTAACCGCAATGCAGCGGGCAACACACAAACGCTGCTGCTGGCCGCCAGACAGGCCCAGACCTGATGTATGAAGTTTATCTTTCACCTCATCCCAAAGGGCGGCCCGGCGCAGAGACTCTTCGATGCGTTGGTTCATGTCGGCTTTGGACAGGCTCTCATAAAGTCTGACGCCAAAAGCGACGTTGTCGTGAATGGACATGGGAAAGGGTGTCGGCTTCTGAAACACCATCCCAACCTTGGCCCGCAACATCGATAGATCGACACCTGGACGCAGAATGTCCTCGCCATCCAATATAATACGACCAGTCGCCCGCTGACCCGGATAAAGCGCATACATGCGGTTGAGGGCGCGCAGCAGTGTCGATTTTCCACAGCCCGACGGACCGATCAGAGCCGTGATAGCCTTGTTCTGGAACGGGATCGAAACCGCCTTCAGCGCCTGGGTCTTGCCGTAGAAAAAATCGAGATTCTGGACGTCGATACGGATTTTCTCCGTCGCGATGGCCGAGACAGCATGGTCACGTCCGACGGCATCCGCAGGTTGCAGGCTCATCAACGTTTTTGCTCCTTGGCAAAGGCCCGCGCAATTATTGTGACGACAAGAACCGTGGTGGCAATAAGCAGTGCCCCTGCCCAGGCCAGACGTTTAAGATCGTCAGCCGTGGTCAGGACATCGTCAAAGATGACAACAGGAAGACTGGCCATGGGTGCGGCCATATTCCAGCTGAAAAACTGGTTATTCAGTGCCGTAAAGAGCAAGGGTGCGGTCTCGCCGGTGATCCGAGCAAAAGCCAGCAGAGCCCCGGTCATTATGCCGCTGACCCCACCGCGCCATACGATATCACGGATGACAAGCCAGAATGGCGAACCCAGGGCCATTCCAGACTCCCGTAGCGAGATGGGTTGAAGTTTCAAAACATCCTCGGTCGTGCGGGTTATCACCGGTGCCGCCAGGAGGGCCAAAGCCACCGCTCCGGCATAGCCCGAAAAGCCTTTGAACGGTGCCACCAGGATCTCGTAAACGAACAGTCCGATCAGGATCGATGGGGCGGAAAGCAAAACATCATTGAGGAAACGGATGACGATGCCATAGCGGCTTTCGCCAGCATATTCCGCAAGCCAAGTGCCAGCCAAAATACCGATCGTCAGGGCAAGAACCATACCCATCCCGCACATCATCAATGAGCCAACAATCGCGTTGAGCAGTCCGCCCGGTGTCCCTGCTGCCGGCGTGGACTTGGTAAACAGATCCAGGTTCACCCCGCCCAGGCCCTCTTTGAGCAGGGAAAACAAGATCAGGCCCAGAGAGGTCAGGGCAATGGCGGTTACCGCTATGCAAAAGCCCATGAAAAGAAGATTGGCCAATCGACGGGTGGCGAGACGGGTTATGTTGAGGGCCATCGGCTCAAGCCCTCGTCTGGCTGCGTAACAGCAGTCGCGCCAGGGCCAGAACCGTGAAGGTAATCAAAAACAGCACCAGGCCTAGAGCGATCAAAGCCGATGACTGCAAACCGCTAGCCTCATTGAATTCACTGGCAATCGTGGAGGCGATCGTGGACCCAGAATCAAAGAGACCCTTTGGAAAGGCGTGCGAATTGCCGATGATAAAGGTGACTGCCATCGTCTCGCCCAAAGCCCTTCCCAGGCCCAACATCACGGCCCCGATGGCACCGCTGCGGATGTAGGGCAGGGTGACCTGCATCACGACTTCGCCGGTCGTAGCGCCGAGGCCATAGGCGCTTTCACGCACCTGGGCCGGCACGGTAAGCAAGAGTTCCCGCAAGGTAGCGGCCATGAACGGTAGGATCATCACGGCAAGTATAATCGATGCCGCCAGGATACCCTTTCCGTTGGGAATACCATTGAGCATCACAGCGGCGAAACTCCCCGGCGTCACCGCCGACAGCAGGGGAACTTCCATCAGATCACGGAATACAGGGGCGAAAACGAACAGTCCCCACATGCCGTAGACTATGGAGGGGATACCGGCGAGCAGTTCCACCGCTGTGGAGATGGGACGGCGCAGAAACGGGGGGCAGATCTCGACGAGAAAAAAGGCCACACCGCCGGCTATCGGTAGGGCCATGGCGAGTGCGAGGCCCGAGGTCATCAGTGTGCCGATTATCGGCCCGGCTGCCCCATAAACATCCCTGACCGGGTCCCAGGTGACCGAGGTCAAAAAAGAAAATCCGAACCGATTGATCGCAGGCCATCCGCCGATCAGCAGGGCCACCAACACTCCCCCCAGGGCGGCCAAGAGGGTGCTCGCCGCCAGAAAACAGAGCGAGTGAAAAATTGGCTCAATCGCCGAACCGCGGGCCGCCTTTCGTGGTGGCCTTGACGACAGGGGAGTGGAAAGCTTGGCGATCGGCATGGTCCTTGTCACGTTTTCGCTGATCGAGAATTCCGCTAAAGGCTCACTACCCTCCCATTATCACCCACTCAGGAGGCATGAAAGACGGATTTTAACGATATACCGGCTTTCCGTCAGGCCCCGTAATTCCGCTCCAGGATTTGCGAATTAGCGATTTTACCGTGGTTGGGAGCGGAACATAGTCCAAGGCGGCTGCCTGAGCATCTCCAGACTTATAAGCCCAGTCGAAGAAAGCCAAGACGTCGTGTCCGGTCTGAGCATTCGTCTGTTTCTTGTGCATCAGGATAAAGGTTGCACCCGTAATCGGCCAAGAATTTGCCCCAGGCTGGTCAAGCAACAAAAGATAAAAGCCTGGGGCGGCCTGCCACTGTGCTCCCGCTGCAGCGGCGGCGAAAGTGGCAGCGGTCGGGGATACCCAATGGCGGGCTTTATTCTGCAACAAGGCATATGAGAGATGGTTTTGTTTGGCATACGCGTATTCGACATAGCCTATCGCGCCCTTGGTTTGTTGAACTTCGACTGCAACGCCATCATTGCCTTTGCCGCCGACCCCGACCGGCCAGTTAACAGAATCGCTTGCCCCGGGTCCGGAAGCCCAATGCGGGGCCTGAAGCGACAGAAAACTAGTAAACAGGAACGTCGTGCCCGAGCCATCCGAGCGGTGAACAACTGTGATCGGAAGATTGGGAAGTTTAACCCCCGGATTGAGTGTAGCAATATTCGGATGGTTCCAGGTCGTAATGATACCGCGATAGATATCCGCCAGGAGGGGCCCGGTCAGTCGCAGTTGGCCGGGTCCGACACCTGGAACGTTAACCACTGGCACGATGCCACCAATGACGGTAGGAAATTGCGCTAAGCCATTGGCCTGGAGCTGGTCAGGTTTCAGTGGCTTGTCCGAGGCCCCGAAATCCACCGTGCTGGCTTCAATCTGTTTGATCCCGGCCCCAGAGCCGATGGCCTGATAGTTCATTTGATTGCCGGTCTTAGCCTTATAGTCCTCTGCCCATTTGGCGTAGACCAGTTTAGGGAAGCTTGCCCCAGCACCCGACAGGGTTCCAGCGACGCTGGCGTTAGCTATCGCGATCAGCGCCAGGCTGGCGACTAAGGACTTCAACATAGGTTTCTCCTGATTCGGTCGTCCACCCCCGGACGCTTTACGGGCTCCGTATAAGGACCCTGAGTATCGCTTTTGTGACAGTTCTGCCAGAGCAAACCGCGCGCCGACGGAAACACCTATTCGGCAAAGATATTATTCTGAATCATCTATTTATAAAAAAGTCTAAGTAGATGTCGGCACCAAATTTTGGCATAAAGCGCGCCAGTAGGGCACTTAAGCTGAAATTTGATGACTTGAGACCGACATTGGATCAGGCCCTGCGAAACGGATGCATCGCGCGGAACAGTGCTTTAGAGTCTGGACCGCGAAGATATTTCAACGGGAGGTGTGCAGACGATGCGGCTGACTCAAGCAACTGATGATGAGATTGAGGCTGTGGCTGAGCTGGCGAACCGCGCCTATCGAGGCGGTACGGCAAGGCAGGGTTGGACTCACGAAGCCGATTATCTGGATGGGCAACGCACCGACCCTGAAACCTTGAGGGCTGAGCTGGCATCGCTGCCCGAAGCGGTCATTCTTATGCTGCGTGAAGAGGCTGACGGTGGGCTCATCGGCTCGGTCTGGCTTGAACCAGAGGCGGCGGGGGCCTGGGGTCTGGGCTTGTTGACTGTGGACCCCAAAGCCCAGGATCGGGGTGTTGGCCGTTATCTGCTTGGCCAGGCCGAGGCCTTTGTTGCCGCCAGAGGTGCCATTCGTGTTCGCATAACGGTGGTGTCCATCCGTGAAACCCTGATTGGCTGGTACGAGCGACGAGGCTATGTCCAGACCGGGGAGAGACAACCCTTCCCCTACGATACTGAGAAGTTTGGTATTCCCTTGCGCGACGACCTGGAGTTTGTCGTTATGGAAAAGCTTATCGGGTAGTAAAATCGAAGAGTTCGTGTTCGCGGGTCAGGAAACAGCGAGAGCGTTCCATTTGCACGAAGCGCCGCTCATCCTCGACCAGAGCGGCTCCACCGGCGCGGCCCTCCGACGTAGCGCCTCCGGCCGCCAGGTCTTCCATGGAGTTGCACCAGACTTCAGTGATCCCGTCCAAGGGCGGTGCCAGGCCACGCGAACCGACGAAACTTTGATTGAGCTCTGGCGCAATGGTGTGGCTCTGAATGTAGCGGGCCATATGCAAGGCCTTGGCGAAGCTCGCGACCAGAGGCCCGTGGTCTTTCAGCCAGGTCTGATGGCAGGCCGCCACGGTCAGGTCTTCTCGTCGGCTCAGCAGGTAGGTGCACTTAACTGCGTCAGGGCCGAATTTCTCGCCGGCGGTGAAGTCGAATATGAATTTCTCCTCCGTCAGAAAGACCTGGGAGGCTGCTATATCGATAAACTTGGCCTCGTCCTGGGCTAGGTCGGCGAGAGCGTCAGCACCGGCGGGGTTTGCTGATGCCGCCTGAAAAGCCTCAAGACTATCCCACCAGACTTCAGTGATCCCCGGTGCGGGGCTCAGCATGCCACGAGCGACGCGCAGGCCCTCGTTGGCAGGCGTATCAAGGGTATGGCTCTGGACGTATCTGCGCGCGCCGATGTCTTGCGCGTGCCCAAGAACGCGCGGCCCGTGCGATTTCAGCCAATAGTCGTGGAAGTCCTCTAACGTAACGTCGGCGCGCCGCTGCAACACATAGACAAGCTTGATCATGGTTTTCTCCGACGCGTGGCTATACCTTATTCGTCTGATGCCGATGGAGGCAAATCCTGCGGCTGTTCCACGGGCGTTGAATCGTCGATCCAGTCAGAACGTGTCGCAGGGCAGCGAAGGATTATTCGGTCCGGCGCGTAAGGCCTTCAGGCAGCAAATGGACCCGGTCCAGTATCTGTCTGTCGCGCCCCACCCACCTATCTCTAGAGGAGACGATCATGATTAAATCCACAACCACCTCGCTGATCATTAGTCTTGGCGTTCTGGCTCTGGCTTCAAGCTCAGCCCTCGCCGATACGCATTGGCAGTCGAAGCACCCCCGCCGCGAACAGGTGAACAATCGCCTGAACCGGCAAAACCACCGTATCACCGCTGAACACAAGGAAGGCGACATCACCACGGCTCAGGCTAAGGCCCTGCGCAGCACCTACAGGTCCGTGCGGGCCCAGGAGCGTGCAGATGCAACCATCAACGGCGATCATATTACCAAGGCAGAACAGAAAAATCTGAATGCGGAACTCAACGCCAACAGCCAGGCCATTGGCAAATAGTCTAACGGCGATTGCAAAGGCCCCGCGCCGCTGTATGGCGCGGGGCTCGGCTAAGCTTAAGGAGCTGGGATGACCTCTAGACATACCGTGATCGCGCGCAATCGGTTCGGCCTGGGTGCGCGGCCTGATGACACAAATCTAAACGATCCGCAGGGCTGGCTCGTGGCTCAGTTGAAACCTCAGAGTGCGCTGGCCCCTAGCCTTGCTGACCTACCTGACACGGTGGATGCCATAAGCTCTACCCGCCAGATCGTGCAAGCTCGGCGGCAGGCTCAACTCGCTGGCGCCACTGCTGCCAAAGAGACGTCCACCGTGACTCCCAGCACAGGCTCCAGCACGACTGAGACCACCAGCACGGACGCAATCGCGTCCGCCACTGCCGTCAAACCGCAAAAACGCATGGCGCGTGATGCAGAAGGCGATACACTGGCAGGACTCTATGCCCAGCAGGTAATGGCGCGCGTCGCCGCCGCCATCAACACCACAACCCCGTTTCGCGAACGACTGGTGCACTTTTGGAGCAATCATTTTGCCATCTCGACGGAAAAGGCGAACGTCAAAGCCTTAGCCGGCCCGTTTGAAATTGAGGCTATCCGCGCCAACCTGGATGGCAGTTTCGCGCAAATGCTGACGGCGGTCGTGCAGCATCCGGCAATGTTGTTTTATCTGGATAATTCGACGTCCTTCGGTCCCGACAGTATGCTGGTTAAGCGTCGACAGGGGACGGCAACCCGAACGCTTGGGCTGAACGAAAATCTGGCTCGCGAAATCCTCGAACTCTACAGTCTGGGCGTACGCACCGGTTTCACCCAGGCCGACGTCACCGAATTGGCGCGCGCCATCACTGGCTGGTCGGTCCAGAGTGATCGGCCTCAGCTGGCCCGCTTTGGCCAACCGGGTGCCGATGGGTTTGTTTTCTACGAGCGGACGCACCAGCCGGGTCGGCGGATCGTCCTGGGCAAGAGCTATGCCGAGGGTGGCCAAGCGCAGGGCCTGGCAATTTTGCGTGATCTGGGCACACACCCGGCAACCGCACACCACGTCGCCACCAAACTCGCCCGCCATTTCCTGGCCGATGATCCGCCAGCGTCGGCGGTGGAGCAATTGGAGCGGGTGTTTCTGGCCACCGGTGGCGATCTTCCCAGCCTGCATCGGCAACTTATCGACCTCGATGAGATCTGGGCTCCAGGTGCGGCGGAGAAATTTAAGACGCCATGGGATTATGTCATTTCTGTCGGACGCCTTACCGGGTTGCCGAACCTCAAGGCCGGTCAGTTGGCGGGCCTTTTTGGCCAATTGGGTCAGCCGGTCTATGCACCCGGCTCGCCGGCGGGGTGGCCCGATACTGCCGCAGCGTGGCTCTCTAGTGACGGTCTGTCAAAGCGGGTGCAACTGGCTACCCAGGTCGCGCACAGCCGTACAGAGCCGGGGGATTCGCGGACCCTGGCCGAACTGGCCTTTGGTGAGACCCTCAGTTCGCAAACCCGGATGGCACTGACCAATGCCGAAAGCGGTCTGCAGGCTCTGACCCTTCTGTTGGCCGCCCCCGAGATGATGAGGAGATAGCCAGATGATTACCCGCCGGTGGCTTATGGGAACGGGTCTGGTGGCTGGCCTTGCGTCCACGGTGTCGATTAAGACAGCCTATGCGGCAACGCGCGACGACAACCGTCTGGTTGTCATCGTCCTGCGCGGGGCTATGGACGGCCTGTCGGTGATCGCACCCTATGGAGACCCCGCCTATGCTGCGGCACGCGGTCAGCTGGCTCTGGCTCCTGGAGCGGGAGCGACAAAGCTGGACGGACTGTTTGCGCTGCATACTGCCCTGGTTCAGTTTCGATCGGCTTATGATGCCGGTGAAGCGCTCGCAGTACAGGCTGTTGCCTCGCCAGCGCGCGGACGCTCGCACTTTGATTCCCAGAACGTCCTGGAGACCGGCGGCGAAATGCCCTACGCGCTTTCGTCGGGGTGGTTAAATCGCGCGCTCAGCCAGCTTCAGCACAGCGAAGCGATCGCCGTCACCACGAGCATGCCGGCTGTGTTGCAGGGCCCCGCAAAGGTTGGAAGCTGGTCGCCGTCGCGCCTGCCCACAGCAGATGATGATGTCATTGCGCGGATCGGGCGAATGTATGAGTCTGATGCGCCACTGCATGCCGCGTTTGCCGAGGCCCAGGCGCTCAATCTTCTGGC
>JAYTXQ010000225.1:0-24697 GCA_043742825.1 Caulobacteraceae bacterium
AGGATGGTTGTATACTCACGCCCATTCTCGGAGAAGCCGCCCAGGCCGTTGAAATATTCGATGTTTGGCTCTCGCCGCGAAACCTGCAGCTCCGAAATCGGTCCTGACTGCACCGGCGCCCGGCGCGGCAAGGCTCTGGCCTCGGGTGCCCGGACCACCTGATCAGCTAGCCCGCCGCGTTCGCCAACCAGCACCACTCTGGCGACTGACGCCAGCAGTGAGCGTGTGGCTGGAGATATCAGATCGCCGCGCAACACGAAGACATGACCCGGCAGACGCGACTCGCCAATTTGTGGCCGTGACTGGCTGGCTCTGACCAGGGCCTCCAAGGCGATCTGAAGATCCTGGACATAAGAAACCCCGTGTTCATTGAGGATAACCAGATCAACGGCCAGGCGCTTCATTCGCCAATATTCAACCGCCTGCAGCGCGTCTCTGACCAAATTGAGCTCCAGAGAGTCCGACAGTCTGACCAATACGATTGGCAAGTCGCCGGAAATGCCAAGACTCCACAAATCGGCTTGTCCGCCGACCCCGGCCATAATCGTCGCTGACGGCGGGCGAAGCGCGGCAGAGGCATGGACGACGTAGCCCGCCAGACGCTGGAACTGCCCGGCCATCGCGCGGTCAATTCCCAGGTGATGCAGTTGAACCTGGGCTTGCGTCCACGCCAGCGCCGCTGCTCGAGCAAAAGCGCCGGCATCATGGTTCTTGTCGATCAGGGTCAGCACACCGGCCCGGGAGTCGGCGACCATTGTCCAGAAGTCTATACGCGCCGTGCCACCCGGTGGGATGCGGACCGTGCGACGCAAGGCAAACACCGGGTCCAAAACCGTCCCGGTCGTGCCCGACAGAGGCCGGCCATTGATCGCTGCCCCTGGCGCCCTTAAACCAATACCGCGCCCGAGAAATCGCGCGCGATCGGTTTCGAACTCGAGTTTGCCAACCAAAACGCCATCAACGACGGCCAGATGCGCGGCCCAGGTTTCCGGCTCAGTCGGCGCGCGGCGTCGCCGATGCGCCAGAATGGCACCCAGGCCCGCAAGATGTTCGGTTTCGACAAACAGTTTGGAGAACGCCGGGTGGGCGATGTCGGCTGCCGCTGGCGCCAGGACAATTTCCGCAAAAGAGGTGACTTCGATTTCGCGCGGCTCGTCTCCGGTGTTGAAAACCTTGACCCGTCGCACCTCGGCGTCGTCTTCAGCGGAAACCAGGACTTCCAGGGTCGTCACCAGACCTCCGTCGCGGCGGGTGAATTGTGCCCGATCTTCGTTGAACGTCACCTCGTATGCATCCGGCTCCGCACCGATCGGCTGGTAGGTCGCCGACCAGACCCCGCCGCCGGCTGTGTCACGTAGCAAAATATAGGAACCCCAGTCGTCTCGGGTACCATCCTCGCGCCATCGCGTTACGGCAAGATCGCCCCACGTGCTGTAGCCGGACCCGGCTGCGGTCAGCATGACCGAGTAGCGACCGTTGGACAGCAATTGCGTGGCTGGGGTCGAGGCCCACGGGCTGGGACTACGCCAAAAACCAGTGGTATCTCGAATGCGCGACAAGGCGGTGGACGCAGATACCGGCGGCGTTGTCGCCGTAACGTCTCGCGGTGCCCGTTCCTGCAGCAGCAGTTCGGTGGCCTTGATGATCGGCTCGGCGTGGAAGCGGTCACGCATCAGGCCGTCCAGCAGGGTGTCGGCAATCGCCGTAATGGTCATGCCCTGATGATGGGCCATGAAAGCCCTGACAATGGCGAAGGGTTCGTTACCAGGTGCGCGTCCGGGCGTGAAATCCACCGCTTCGTAGAAACCATATCGCCCTTTTGCGCCTAGGATCGCGAGAGCGTCGAAGTTAGCCACCGCCGACTGCGGTGCCACCATGGCCGCAAGAGCCGTCGCATAGGGTGCTATGACCACATTGTCGGCCAAACCCTGTTTGAGACCCAATCCAGGAATGCCGAAATTCGAATATTGATAGGTAAATTCCAGGTCACGCGTATTGTAAGCGGATTCCGAAACGCCCCAGGGTGTTTTCAAGGTCGCACCATAGGCGATCTGGCGACCGACGATCAGGCGATTGGTCTGCTCAATGACACTCTCGGCCGGTGCCCTCATCACCAGAGACGGCATAAGATATTCGAACATTGACCCTGACCATGAGATCAGCGCTGCCCCCTGTGCCACCGGGGTCAAGGCATGGCTCAGGCGAAACCAATGCCTGGCGGGGGCGTCGCCCTTGGCTATGGCAAAAAAACTGGCCAGCCTGGCTTCCGAGGCGAGTAGGTCATAACAGCTAGGATCAAGTGCTGCTTCGCGCACCTGGTAGCCGATCGAGAGGAGCAATCGGTCAGGATCAAGCAGAAAATCGAACTCCATCGCCATGGCGACGGCGCGCGCGGCCACTTCGACGGCGCAAAGCCGATCATTCAACGCTGACGCTAAAGCGTCGGCATCACGCAGGTGGCTCTCCAGGCCCCTACGGACGGCTTCCGTCCAGAAGCGCAGGCTGTGCTGACTGCCGGACTCTTCAAGAATGCAAATCTCGCGTGATGTATCCGCCAGCATGACGGCCTGCGCCAGCCATGCTCGCAGGCTGCCCTTCCACTCGGCCTCTCCGGTGATCTCGTTATGCACCGCCAACGCCAGCTCGCGCTGGAGCTGTCCGGCCACGTCGTCAAACTGTCGCCACAGCACGCTTTGGGTGCCGCCACCGTGTCTCAGGCCCCCCGCCTCGTCTTGGGCTAGGGCCAGAGCGTCGATGATGCCGTCGATACGCGCTTTGGGCTCGAGCGCCAGGCCGCGCCATGCGGCGCAGGCACCGGCGACGGCGATCAGGTGGCCGGCCAGATTGCCGCTATCGACCGAGGAGATATACTGTGGGTCCAACGGTCGCAACGTACGGGTATCGTACCAGTTGAAAAGGTGGCCGCGAAACTGGTCCATGCCTGCCAGGGTCGAAAGCGTGGCCTCCAGGCGCTCCGTCGCCTCCAGGGTGCCGATCCAACCCATGTCGCGGGCTGAGGCCGTCGATAGCATGTAGAGACCAATATTGGTCGGTGAGGTTCTATGGGCCTCAACCGAGCTTGGTGTTTCCTGAAAATTATCCGGCGGCAGGTCGTGGTTGGCCGATGTGACGAAGGCCTCGAAATACCGCCAGGTCAGTCGGGCGATCTGACGCAGTTTTCCAATCTCCGCCGCCGTCAGTGGCAGACGGTCTGACGTTTTGGGCGATTGGCTGGCCCAAAGGGCTATTATCGGGGAGGCCAGCCAGGCGACGGCAAAGACCAGAGCCATCGGCCAGGTTTGCTGACCCCACAGCGCCGCGACCGCGACGCCTAGAACACTGATCACCGTCGCGCCCGGCATCCGGCGGAAAAGTCCGCCCAGTCCCGGACGGGGTCCCGTCGCCGTCTGCGCTGTCGACACCCATTGCAGAAGATGCTGCCGCGTAAAGAAAAGCCGGGTCAGTGTGCGTAAAACAGCATCACCGACTAGCCAAGCCTGGTCGGCCAGAAACACCAGCATCAGGCCAGATTGGATCAGGCCCAGATTGAGTTCTATATGCAGTGCACGCAGGTGGCTGCGCAGGGTCACGCCGGGACTGCGAGCAACGGACCGCATGATCACCGGCAAAAGAGGTGGCAGGACCACCGTCGTCACAATGAATGCAGTCCACAGGGCTGACGCCGCCAGAGACGGCATAGCCCAGCCGGCGATCAGGGCAGCCACGAAGGCCGGCGGCGACAACGAGCGTCGCAGATTATCGATCATCTTCCAGCGTCCCACCGCCGGAACGCCCCGCCGCGCTGCACCCGCTGGGCCGCCGGCGAACGCCCACGACAAGAGCTGCCAGTCACCGCGCACCCAGCGATGATGGCGCTGTGCGGCGATTTCGTAACGGGCTGGGAAATCCTCCACCACCTCAACGTCCGAGGCCAGGCCGGCGCGGGCGAAAATGCCTTCGAACAGATCATGGCTCAGAAGCGTCGAGTCAGGGACCCGGCCAGCCAGGGAAGCCTCAAACGCATCGACGTCGTAAATACCCTTACCGGTATAAGATCCTTCGCCAAACAGGTCCTGGTAAACATCTGAGACGGCGGCCGCATAGGGATCAATACCGGCAGCGCTGGCGAACACCCGCAGGAACAACGACCCCTCCCGGCCTGTCGGCAGCGCCGGGGTCACCCTCGGTTGCAATATCGCATGCCCCTCAACCACCCGGCCCAGGCTGGGGTCAAGGCGGGGCTGGTTCAGGGGATGGGCCATTTTACCAATCAGCCGGCTAACGGTTTCCCGCGGCAGCCGCGTATCGGAATCCAGTGTAATCACGTAACGCACATCCGCGGGCGGCTCCGACGGATCGATGAAGGTTGTGTCGCGCGCGCCGCGTAGCCAGCGATTAAGCTCGTTTAGTTTGCCGCGCTTGCGTTCCCAACCCATCCAACAACCTTCGCTCTGGGTCCAAACCCGTCGGCGATGAAGCAGCAGGAACCGATCCACTCCGGGCGGAGAGTCGTAACGCGCGTTCAGCTTCGCTATCGCCAGTCTGGCCGCCGCCAGCAGGGCTTCGTCGCCAGCCGCGTGCTCTTCACCGGAGTCGACCCAGTCTGAGAGCAGAGCGAAATGCAGGGCACCCGGCGGGCTGGCCAGGAAATGGATTTCCAGACGTTCGACCTGCTCGCTGATCGCGTCCAGAGCGGTCAACAGCGTCGGCACCACAATAAGGGTCTTTAAGCTGTCAGGAACTCCTGAGCGCAAGTTCAGGGCCGGTAGACGTGATGCGCGATATCCCCTCGTCACCAGCAGATTAACCAGGGCGACGGCCAAGTCGGATGCGGGAACAATCGCCAGGATCGCCAGGGCCAGCGCCCAGTCCCCGTCGATGCCGAACCCGCGTATGAATGACAGCGGCGCTACCAGGAGCGCCGCCGTGACCAGACCACCGGCAGCGACATAACCGCCAATACCGAGCCGGCGATACAGTCGTCCTGGCCCATTACCAAGAGATGGTCGAAAGCCGATCCTCGCCTCGAACCCAGGCCGACCGTCGGCAATCAGGTAATAGCCCGGATCTGCGGCTTTGGCACCGCCATTGGTGATTGGCGTTCCAGGTTTAGCGACCTCTGCCGCATCCATCGCCGCATCCACCGCAGCGTGAGCGATCTCCAACTCCGTTAGGCGGCAGCCCCGGGCGAGGGATTCGACGGCACTACGGTAAAGATTGCGGGTGGGGAAATCCATTGCCTGAAAACACCCCGAGGCACTAAAAACCTCATCAACCAAGCTGACCGTCTCAAAAAGCTGCGTCCAGTCGACGTCAGAGATCAGGCGCATGCTGGTAATGATGTTGCGCACGGTGACACTGCCGGCGACTTGCCTTTGGTGTTCATCGCGAACCACAGCGTCAGCGGAGGTTCCTTGCGCGGCCAATTGGGCGTCTAGCCACAGCAGAGCCGGAGCGATCCGAGCGTCTTGATCGCGCAACCGATGCACCAACTGGACCAGGAAACTGCCGGAGACGGTATTCTCGCCGACTGAGGCCAGCACTACGTCGGCGGACTCTTCGGCGCGGCCATTGGCCCCCAGCAAACGGTCAGCGACGGCGTCTGCGGCGGCTCGGCCGGCGCGGCTATCGATGATGCGCATTGCCATGCGCCGCAGATTTTCAACCAGAACGACGCGAAGCGTGATTGCCACAGCCCATAATTCGCCGATCAAAAGCGGCTGTACAGACTGGTACGCTTTCAGATAGGGCCGCAACGCCTCTGGATCAAACAGGCTGTCAGTATGGGCGATGAAAGCCCAGATCACACTGAGTATACGGGGGTAGCCAGTAAAAGGCCCCGCCAGAAGTTTGGGCAGTTGCCGATAATATCCGGGGGGCAGATCAGCGCGAATATCGCGAATTTGTCGTTCCACCAGATGGAAATTATTGAACAACCATTCCGCAGCGGGGGTTATCGACGCTCCCGCATCGACCGCTCGGGCGATGTCGGCGTAAGCAGAGAGCAAAATGGACTCATTCTCTGCCAGCCGCTTAACCAGAGGCGCGCCCTTAGATTTGCCGGAAACCGCAGTTTGCGCTGCTGCGAGGCCGAGAGCGTGCTCCTGCAGTCGCTCGATACTGAGCAGTTCGGCCCGTATCGGAACCTCGTTTTCCCATGGCGGCAACGACCGTCCGTGACCCTTGATACCGCTTTGCGGCCACTTCAGCGCTCGCCGGCGTGCAGTGCCAGAGCCGGTGGCTAAGACTGTTGTAGACTCGGACATGACCCCTTGCCCACTGTCAGCTGAGCGTCAAACTTACGATCTGGCTTGCGGATCTGTCGGCTCTGACCAGCTCGGTCCACGTGGCTTGGCTAGGAGGCACAAAATCCTGGACGACGACTCGGGCGCTGGCACCATGGCGACGTAAATTTTCCGCCATAAGGTTGGCCTCGCGGATTGCCAGCTCGCGGGAGCGGAAATGTGTCGAGGTCCCTTGGCTCAGATGGATCGTCCACCCGTATTTTTGTTCGAGAACTCTAAAGGTGATCATGCAGCCTCACTTAAGTTTACAAAGAACAAGAAAATATTTTACGCCGCGCACGATGGTCCCAAGACCTGCATGTAGATCTGATGAGCGCCCTCGGCCGGCAACGATCATGCGAGTTTGAGGTGGGAACCTGTTTACCAATTCCCACCTCAGTTTCCCGGCGACTAATGCTTGGCGGCGTCAGCGACCTTGTCTTCCACTTTGCCGGCGGCATTCTGTGCGGTGCCGACGGCCTTTTCGATGGCACCCTCGACCTTCAGTTTGGTGTTACCGGTCAAATTGCCAGCGGCTTCCTTTATGGATCCGGCGGCCTGTTTGATGGCACCGTCGATGCGGTCTTTGCTCATGGTCTGTCTCCTTGCAGGCGGGATTGCCTACTTTCATAACGGTCAGGGGCGCGGACGGTTCCCCGCGTTTCGCGTTTTTGGCTCATGACCTACCGTTGGATCGCACTGGCGGAATATCGCCGGCCAAGAGGCCAACAGGCTGCGGCAGGCAGCCTGTTGATTGGGTTCCCGATCAAACTTTGCAACTTTATTCCATGGAGGGCGTTCCGAACATGCAGCCTGCAGGTCCCTACGGTGATGCTGGTTTGCGACGACACTCAATTGATGACTCTGGAAGGAATCGCGATGCAGATCGGCATGATCGGCCTTGGGCGGATGGGCGGAAACATGGTGGTCCGCCTGATGGCGGCCGGTCATGACTGCGTGGTCTACGCAAGGCGTGCTGAGACCGTTCAGACGCTGACCGAAAAGGGCGCGGTCGGATCGACCAGCCCCACCGAGTTTGTAGCGAAGTTGGCTAAGCCGCGATCTGTCTGGCTGATGGTTCCTGCAGGGGCGGTAGATTCGGTTCTGGAGACCCTGGTCCCGCTGCTTGAGCCGGGAGACACCGTCATCGACGGAGGCAACTCCTATTACCACGACGACATCCGCCGCGCCGCCGCGCTCAAGGCAAAGCAAATCCACTATATCGACGTCGGCGTCAGTGGAGGCGTTCGGGGCCTCGAGCGCGGTTATTGCCATATGATTGGCGGCGAGCTGGATGCTGTTCGCCGCCTCGATCCAATTTTTACAGCTCTCGCGCCCGGTGTCGCTGCGGCGGCCCGTACGCCCGGAACGAGTGGCGAGCCATCCCCGGCCGAGCACGGCTATCTGCATTGCGGGGCAAGCGGCGCGGGCCATTTCGTCAAGATGGTCCACAATGGCATCGAATACGCGATCATGCAGTCCTATGCTGAAGGGCTGAACATCATCAAGAACGCCTGCATCGGCCGCCATGAAACCGACATCGACGCGGAGACGGCCCCGCTGCGGAACCCTGAGTTCTACGCCTACGATATTGACGTCGCCCAGGTCGCGGAGGTCTGGCGGCGCGGCAGCGTCATTAGTTCCTGGCTGCTCGACCTGACCGCCGGCGCTCTGCGCAAGAGTCCGGGTCTGGAAACCTTCCACGGTCGGGTTTCAGATTCAGGCGAAGGCCGTTGGACGCTTCACGCGGCGATTGACGAAGGCGTGCCTGTACCGGTGATCAGCGCCGCGGTTTACGAGCGGTTCACCTCGCGCGACGGGGCCGTGTTCGCCAACAAGTTGCTCTCGGCCATGCGGTTCGAATTCGGCGGTCATGCCGAAAAGGCTGCGCCTGAGCATCCTGCGGCTGGCTAGCCGGTGATGGCCAACCCCCTTTCGCCTGATCTGCTTGAAAAAATGCACGCCTATTGGCGAGCTGCAAACTATCTGTCAGTAGGTCAGATCTATCTGAAGGCCAATCCACTTCTCGAAATCCCGCTGACACCGGAGCACATCAAGCCACGCCTGCTCGGCCATTGGGGCACGACGCCGGGCCTAAATTTTCTCTATGTCCACCTGAATCGCCTGATAAAACACAACGATCTGGACATGATCTACATCATTGGTCCGGGCCACGGTGGCCCGGGCCTGGTGGCGCAGACCTATCTGGAAGGTTCGTACACGGAGCTTTATCCGGCGCTCGAACGCAACCGAAACGGACTGGAGCGGCTGTTTCGTCAATTTTCCTGGCCCTACGGCATCCCTAGCCACGTCTCGGCGGACACGCCTGGTTCTATCCACGAAGGCGGCGAGCTGGGTTACTCGCTGGCCCACGCCTTTGGCGCGGCGTTCGACAACCCAGATTTGATCGTCGCCTGCGTCGTCGGTGATGGTGAGGCCGAGACCGGCCCACTAGCTGCGAGCTGGCACTCTAACAAGTTTCTTAACCCGGCCCGCGACGGCGCGGTCTTGCCGATCCTTCATCTCAACGGCTTCAAGATCGCCAATCCGACGATCCTGGCCCGGATCAGTCGTGAAGAGCTGACCGACCTCTTTCGCGGCTATGGCTACGAGCCGCGTTTTGTGGAGGGCGACGACCCAGCGATCATGCACCAGACGTTGGCAGCCGAACTTGACGCGATCCTGGTGCGAATCCGCGAGATCCAGACTGCGGCGCGGTCTGGTGGCCTGATCGACCGCCCGCGTTGGCCGATGATCGTATTGCGCACGCCCAAAGGCTGGACGGGACCCAAGTTCGTTGACGGTAAGCCGGTCGAGGGCACCTGGCGCTCCCACCAGGTGCCGATCGCACATTTTGACAATCCCGAGCATGTGCAGCAACTCGAAGCCTGGATGAGGAGCTACCGGCCGCAGGAGTTGTTCGACACCCAGGGCAAATTTCGCGAAGAGCTTTTCGCGTTGGCCCCGACCGGCCATCGGCGCATGGGGTCGAATCCACACGCCAATGGTGGCGAACTTCTGCGACCCCTATCGATGCCCAATTTTCATAACTACGCCGTAGATGTGGTGGGGCCGGGCCAGGTCCAGGCTGAGGCAACCCAGGTGCTCGGTGGTTTTCTGCGTGACGTCATGAAGCTCAATCTGGACAAGGCGAACTTCCGCCTCTTCGGGCCAGACGAGACCGCTTCAAACCGGCTGGAAGCAGTCTACGAGGTTTCCGGCAAGGCTTGGATGGCCCAAATCGAAGCGGTCGACATCAATCTCAACCCTGATGGCCGGGTCATGGAGGTGCTGAGTGAGCATTTGTGTGAAGGCTGGCTCGAGGGTTACCTGCTGACCGGTCGGCATGGCCTATTCTCCTGCTACGAAGCCTTTATTCACATCATCGATTCGATGTTTAACCAGCACGCTAAATGGCTGAAGGTCAGCCGCAAAATCCCCTGGCGCAAGCCGATCGCATCATTGAACTACCTGCTCACCTCACACGTATGGCGTCAGGACCATAATGGCACTTCTCACCAGGATCCCGGCTTCATCGACCATGTTGCGAACAAAAAGTCCGACGTCGTCCGCATCTATCTGCCGCCAGACGCGAACTGCCTGCTGTCGGTGGCCGACCACTGCCTGCGCAGCCGCAACTACATCAATCTGATTATCGCCGGTAAACAGCCCGAGTGGCAGTGGTTGGACATGGATTCAGCCGTCCGCCATTGCACCGTCGGTGCCAGCATCTGGGATTGGGCGGGAGACGACGGCGATCCCGACGTTGTCATGGCTTGCGCCGGCGACGTCCCGACCCTTGAGACCCTCGCCGCAGTGACACTGCTGCGATCCTATGTCCCGGGCATGCGCATTCGGGTGGTCAATGTGGTTGACCTGATGGTACTGCAGCCGCAATCGCAGCATCCGCATGGCTTTGAGGATTACGACTTCGACAAGTTGTTCACGACCGACCGGCCGGTGATCTTCGCGTTTCACGGTTATCCGACGATGATCCACAAGCTCACCTATAAACGCAATAACTATGTCAATATTCACGTGCGTGGCTTCAAAGAGGAGGGAACTACCACCACCCCTTTCGACATGGTCGTGCTGAACAACCTCGACCGCTTTCAACTTGCGCTCGACGCCATCCAGCGCGTGCCCCGGTTTAGCGATCAGGTCGAGGCGGCGACCGCGCGCTACTGGACCAGCATGGAACGCCATAAACTCTATATCAGCGAACACGGGGAGGACATGCCAGAGGTCCGGGACTGGCGTTGGGTTCCGTGACGGACGCGGCGTTTTGGAACCAGCCGCGTGGTGTACTGATGACGGGCCTGAAGGCGACCACAGAGGGCTTGAACCTGGAGGCGGCCGCACTGCGGCTGCGCCAATTTGGCCCCAACACCGCAACTACGGTCCGACGGTCTCCCGCCTGGGTTCGAATTCTCGGACGGTTGAAGAACCCACTGGTGATCATTTTGTTGGTCGCCAGCGCCGCGTCAGCCATGGCTGTCGATTTGGCGAGCTTTACCGTCGTCTTGGTTGTGCTCCTGAGCGTGGCCATGGACTTCATTCAGGAGTGGCGCGCCGAAAGCGCGGTCTATACTTTGCGCGACAAGGTTGCGTTGCGCGCCAGAGCCTTGCGGGGCGGCGAGACGGTCACCCTGCCGGTCGCGGATCTCGTTGCCGGCGATATTGTCGACCTTGGCGCAGGCGACCTCGTGCCGGCCGATTGTCGGGTCCTGACCGCGCGGGATTTCTTCATCAACCAGGCGCTGCTGACTGGCGAACCCTATCCGGTCGAAAAGACCGGCGGCGATCTGCCCAAGGCAGTCACCGATATCGGCGAGGCCACCAATGCCGCTTGCGCCCGCCCGTCGGTGATCAGCGGGTCGGCTAGCCTGTTGACTTGCAAGACCGGTCGGGAAACCGCCTTCGGAGGCATACCTGACGCCCTGATCGCCAAACCGCCGCCGACAGCCTTCGAAACCGACGTGCAAAAAATCAACGGACTGATCCTGCGCATCACCGTACTGCTGGTCATAGTCGTATTGGCCGAGAGCCTAGCTTTACACCGCCCGTGGCTGCAATCGCTGATGTTTGCCCTGGCGCTCACGGTCAGCCTGACGCCCGAACTGCTGCCGATGATCCTAACCGTCACCCTGTCGAGCGGCGCGGTACGATTGGCGGCCAAAAAAGTCATCGTCAAGCGCCTAGCGGCGATCCACAACCTCGGGGCGATCGACGTGTTGTGCACCGACAAGACTGGCCTGAAGAGCGCACTGGATGAGGCCATTCTCAGGCACCACGCGCCGGACGTAAATGCCTACCAGAAGATCGATGAGGTCCCGTTCGACTTCGAACGCAGACGGGTCTCGGTGCTGGTCGATAACGCTGGCGAGCGGCTGCTGATCGTCAAGGGTGCGCCCGAGGACGTCCTGAAACTCTCCACCATGTTCGAACGCGGTGTAAGTAAGGCCTCGCCGAGGACTGCATCTGAGCGCGCGCGCTTGACCAGACAATTCGAGTAGATGGGCACCGATGGGTTCAGGGCGCTGGGCATCGCGACGCGAACGCTGCCCGCCAATCACGCCAACTGCATCGTCGCTGACGAGGCGGAGCTGACCTTCGCGGTTCTCCTGCTGGTCTTCCACGCAACGGTCAGCCAGTTCCGAACTGGCTGGTTCATAGAATCCCTGGTCACCCAGATCCTGATGATCTTTATGGTCCGTACCCGTCGATGGTTTTTTGCGAGTCGGCCAAGCCCTGCGGTTATCGCGCTGGCGGCCGGTGCAGCGTTCCTGACGATCATCCTGCCTTTCCCGCCGGGTGGGGCCGTGGCTCGGATTTGTCTGGCCGACGCCCGCCTATTTCGGTTTCCTGGCCGCCGCCGTGGTGGGGTTCCTGGTCGTCATCGAATGGGTGAAGCAAGGCTTTTATCGATGGCTGGTGCCCGTCACCATGCAGACCCGCGTAAGGTGAGCGCGTGACTGACGTAATCCTCACCCTGAATGCGGGATCGTCGAGCCTGAAGTTTGCTTTGTTTGAGTTTCGAAAGGAAAGTCTCCATCTCGCCTCGCGTGGCGGCGTCGAGGGCATTGGAATCGAGCCTCACCTGACTGCGAGGGACGCAAAGGGTGAGTTACTCGCTGAACAACGCTGGCCGCGGGGTGCGGCTCTAAATCACGAAGCCCTCCTCGCGCCGCTGCTTGCCTGGGCCGAAGAACATTTGAGCGGTAACCGGCTGATCGCGGTGGGCCATCGCATTGTCCACGGCGGCATGGACTTCGGCCGGCCGATCTTGATCGACGATGCCGTGCTGGGGAGACTGGACGCCCTCTGCCCCCTGGCACCACTGCACCAGCCGCACAATCTCGCCTCTGTCCGGGCGGCGCGGGCGATGAGGCCGACCCTGCCCCAGGTGGCATGCTTCGATACCGCTTTCCACCATGGCCATGCCGACGTCGTAACCCGTTTCGCCCTGCCGCAGGTCTGGCATGAACGGGGCGTGCGTCGGTATGGCTTTCATGGACTCTCCTACGAGTTCGTCTCGGGGAGGCTGCGGGCACTCGCCCCCGGTCTCGCAGCCGGAAAGGTTGTGATCGCACATCTGGGCAATGGCGCCAGCCTTTGCGGGCTCGACAACGGTCGCAGCATCGACACCACCATGGGCTTTTCGACGCTCGACGGGCTGATGATGGGAACCCGCTGCGGCACCATTGATGCGGGCGCGGTGCTGTACCTGCAACAACAGGCCGGTCTTGGGCTCGATGCGGTGCAGACGCTGCTCTACGAACACTCGGGACTACTCGGCGTCTCTGGCTTATCGAGCGACATGCGCGTGTTGCTGGCCAGCGCCGATCCAATGTCGCAAAAGGCGATTGATCTGTTCGTTTTTCGCATCGCCCGAGAGACTGGCGCGCTTATCGCGTCGCTAGGGGGGCTGGACGGCATCGTCTTTACCGGGGGCATCGGCGAGAATGCGCCCACCATCCGCGCGGCGGTTGGCCTGCGCCTCGCCTGGACAGGTCTGACCCTCGAGCCTCAGGCGAACGCCCCCAGGGTCGGCTGTATCAGCAGTCCGACAAGCGCCGTAAAGGCCTGGGTCATACCCACCGATGAAGAAGCGATGATCGCTCGACATACGGCAAATGTCGTCGCCAACGAGCATCGGCTATGACGCGAGATTGCTGTGTCGCGCTCGCCGCAGTCTAGCCGGCCCTCGCCAGGCGCGCCGGGGATTGAGCCCATCGCCACGCCTCAGGCTGCGCTAGCAGTTTGCGCGCCAGGGCGTTGTTGAGTGTATGACCCGCACACACACCTTCGTAACGCCCCAGCAGCGGCCCACCCAGAAGGTATAGATCACCGATAGCGTCGAGCATCTTGTGGCGGACGAACTCATCGCCACAACGCAGGCCACCGGGATTCAGCACTGCGCCATTTTCAATCACGATGGCATTGTCCAGGCTGCCGCCACGGGCCAGGCCGGCCTCGCGAAGCGCCTGAACCTCGTGGTGAAAGCCGAACGTTCGACAGTTTGCCAACTCCCGACGAAACACCGGCTCGTCCAGCACCAGTTCCAGGTATTGCCGGCCAATCGCGGCAGCGTCGAAGCGGATTTCACAGGCAAGTTCGAAGTGATCAGCCGGCAGCAGAGCGGCGCGCTTTTCACCGTCGCAAACTTCCACCGGGCTCAGGATTTCCACATACCGGCGCGGCGCAGGCTGTGGCCGGCGTCCCGCGACATCAAGCCAGCGCACGAACGGATCGCACGAACCGTCCATGATCGGAACTTCGCAAGCGTCAAGTTGCACTACAGCATTATCTATCCCCAGGCCGCAGAAGCTTGCCATCAAATGCTCGACAGTCGAGACTTTCACACCGGCGGCGTTCTGGATCACCGTGCCCAGCCGGGTCTCAGTCACCAGACGGGTGTTGGCCTCAATCACCCGCTCAGAGGTCTCGACGTCTGTGCGGATAAAGGTAATGCCGTTGCCGACTGGGGCGGGCGAAATGACGATGTGAACTTCTGCGCCCGAATGCACGCCAACGCCGGCAAAGCTTACGGGTTCGCCAAGCGTGTGTTGTAGATCGGGCGACACGGTCGGCTCTCCTGGTTGGGACGATTCCCAAGCGCTCTAGAGTCGCTCACGGCCCGCAACAAGGCAACTCCTGTTTCGTAACGTTTCCGCCGCCGTCTTTGACGGTTAGTCGATTAGCCTCGGCACGGGCTCGCCACAGAAACTGTCAGTTTGCCAGTCGACGCAGAAAGGATGGAATTTCCAGATCATCGTGCTCTTCGACGAGCGTGTCTTCGATCGGCTCAGCGGCGAGTTGACCACCGTGACCCGTGGCGCGCGATGCAGCTCCATGCCCAGACCCGTCGGGCCGCGGGCGGCGGAACATGCTGGTCCAGGTGTTTTTCTGTCGGCGTTCATCGCCATAATTATGGGGAACGAAAAGCGGCTCCTCTTCCTGGGGCTTGGCCGCCCCTTTTGCCGTCACGTCGAAAATGAAGTCGGCCTGAGCTGCCACCCGAGCGGGCGCAGTGGCTGGCTCGGTGCCCGACGTGGGCTCGAACAAGAGTTCCGCAGCTGCCTGGTTCAGGATCGGTTCAAGCTCGGGCTCAGCCTCAACGGCGCTGGTTTCGATTTCCACCACCATCGAGGCAGGCGCGGTTTCGTAACGGCGCTGCTGGAACGGCTCAATGGCTGCAATTGAGGCCCCATCCATGCCCGTAGCGACTACCGAAACGCGCACCATACCTTCCAGGTTAGGATCGAAAGCCGCACCAAATATGATGTTCGCCTCCGGATCAACCTGGCCGGAAATGGCATTGGCCGCTTCATCGACTTCCAGCAGCGTCATATCCATGCCGCCGGTGATGTTGACGAGGACAGCCTTTGCTCCCTTGAGTGTCACTTCGTCGAGCAGTGGATTCTGGATCGCGTTTTCCGCTGCCATCAGGGCGCGGCCCTCGCCAGTGCCCTCACCCGTACCCATCATCGCCTTGCCCATCTCGGTCATCACTGAACGGACATCGGCGAAGTCGAGATTGATCAAACCAGGCAGGACCATCAGGTCGGTGATCGAGCGGACGCCAGAATGCAGCACCTGATCGGCCTTGCCAAAGGCTTCAGCAAAGGTTGTGCGCTCATTGGCGACGCGGAAGAGGTTCTGGTTTGGAATGACAATCAGGGTATCCACATAACGCTGAAGTTCAGCAATTCCGGCATCGGCGAGGCGCATGCGATGACGGCCCTCGAAATGAAAGGGTTTGGTAACAACGCCAACGGTCAGGATCCCCCGCTCACGGGCACATTTGGCGATGATTGGCCCGGCCCCCGTCCCCGTACCGCCGCCCATGCCTGCGGTGATAAACACCATGTGGGCGCCATCCAGGTGCTCGCCGATCTCGGGCGCGGACTCTTCAGCAGCCGACATACCCACTTCCGGGTGAGCGCCTGCCCCCAGGCCCTGGGTGACATTGACCCCCAATTGAATACGGTTATCGGTCTTGGAAAACGCCAGTTGTTGCGCGTCGGTATTGGCGACGACGAAATCGACGCCCTCCAGCCCCGCCTCGATCATATTATTAACGGCATTGCCCCCGGCACCGCCTACGCCGAACACGACGATACGTGGCTTCAGCTCCTTGGGTTGCGGGGCAAATACTTTGAATGTCATCTGCTGATCGCACGACTTTCGCCGCGTCCCTTAGAAAAGTGTCTATCCGTAGCCGGCGCGAAAGGCTCCTTCTCCCGGATACCCTATTGAGCATCCGAGTTCCTTAACCCGACGTTAATTTTGATAACTTGAGTCGGCCAATCGTCGAGGCCAAATGAATAGTTTTTATGAAATGAAAGACAAATGAACTTGACGGACTGCCACCAGGCCGGCCAATCGGCCCAAGTTCACCAGGAAATGATCAATGAAGAGCCGACGCCTTGGACGCAGTGGGATTTATGTTTCCGATATCTGCATGGGGACCATGACCTTTGGCAACCAGGCCGATGAAGCCATGTCGCATCGTATCCTCGACATGTCTTTCGATGCCGGTATCAATTTTTACGACACCGCAGAAAACTATCCGGTCCCCCCCAGTCCGGAGTGGGCCGGGCGCACTGAGGAGATCGTGGGGCGGTGGATGAAAACCAAGCCGCGAGATGCGATCATCATGGCCACTAAGGTCAGTGGCCCCAGCCACGGCTGGATTAAGTCAGCCCAGCGTTCGGGAATGACCGCTCTGGACCGGCACAATATAGTTCGCGCTATCGAAGCCAGCCTGAACCGCCTGGGCACCGACTACGTCGATCTCTACCAGACGCATTGGCCCGACCACGGGACCGGTTATGAAGATCATCTGCGCGCCCTGGACGATCTGGTTCAGGCCGGAAAGGTCCGGATCATCGGCTGCAGCAACGAGACCACCTGGGGCCTGATGAAGAGCCTGGCCGCTTCAGAAAACGAGGGCTTGTCCCGTATCGAGACCATTCAAAACAATTTCAGTATGAACAACCGTCGCTTTGAGGACGAGCTAGCTGCAGCTTGCCGTCATGAGGGCGTCAGCCTGATCCCCTATTCCCCTATCGCCGGTGGGGTATTGTCCGGAAAATATCAGGACGGGGCCAGACCGGACGGCGCGCGTTTCAGTAACTATCTGAATATTGGCGGTCGCCAGGCCACCATGGCCCTGCGCTATGTCAACGAAAAGTCCCTTGCCGCCACGGCCCGATACAGCGATATCGCCGCCGAGGCAGGCATCTCGCTTGTCACCCTGGCCACTGCCTGGAGCAAACAACACGACTTCGTCGCCTCCACGATCGTTGGGGCGACCCACGCCGATCAGGTCCCCGACATCCTGGCGGCGGCGGATGTTTCGCTTGACGTAGAAACCATGAAGAAAATCGACACGGTGTCAAAGGAAATCCTCTACCCGATGGGGTGAGTTGCCCTTAAAGATTATCCCGCAGCCATGCCGTCGCCCTGGCGATGACGTTGGCCCCGGGTTCGAGCTGAGCGACGCTGCGGGTCGGACGACCGGGACGTTTGAGACCTAGTTCCTTCGGGCCAAAGGCTGCGCGTTGCAAGACACCGGCGGCGGCGCAAAACGCGGGCCCCGAGGCGGCGTCGGCCAGATGCGGGATGCGGCGCGGACGCCCAACGCGCACGGGCCGGTCAAAAGCGCGCACCGCAACTTCGCGCACGCCGGCGAGCTGGCTGGCCCCGCCGATGAGGACGATGCCAGCACCAGGATCGATCAGTGCCCCAGCCCCCTTTAGGCGGTCGCGCAGAAGTTCAAACGTCTCCTCGACCCTGGGCGCGATGATGCCTTTGAGCATGGAACGCGGCACACTGGTTGGGCCGGCCCCCGGGTCGTCGCCCCTGGGCGGGGCTTCCACCATTTCGCGATCCTCATTAGCCGAGGCAATAGCCGATCCGTACAGCGTTTTGATCCGCTCAGCTCCCGACGTCGACGTCGACAGGCCCCGCGCCACATCCTGAGTTACGTGCGCCCCACCAACCGGCAAGGTGTCCACATGCACCAGGGCCCCACCAGAATAGACGGCGACCGAGGTCGAACCCCCACCCATATCGATACAGATGGCCCCCAACTCCATTTCGTCTTCTTCCAAGGCCGCCAGAGACGCCGCATAGGGCGCGGCGACCGCGCCGTGAAACTGAAGGTGCGCGCGCTCAACACAATGCCCCAGGGTCTGGAACACGCTCTCATTCATCGAGACGACCAGCATCTCCAGGCCCAGAACGCGGCCAAACATTTCGCGCGGATCGCGGACGTGGCGCTGACCATCCACGGACCAGCCTATGGGCTGCATATGGATCGCTTGCCGGCGGTTAAGGCGCACGGTCGTCATTGCCTGGCTTATGGCGCGGGACATATCATTTTCCGAGATCGCGCGCCCCCCCAGCGACACCTTGGCCGAGACCCGGTGGCTGGCGAGCTGGCCGCAGGCGGTGGTGACGATGACGCCCTGGACTTCAAGGCCCGCCATGGTTTCAGCCCGCTCAACCGCCTGAGCTATGGCACTGGCGGCCTCATCCATATCGACAATACTGCCGCCACGAACACCGCGTGAGGCTACATAACCAACGCCGGCTGTGGACAGGGTGCGATCCGAGCGGCGGATGCCATCGGGTTTCATGATGAAACAGGCGACCTTCGAAGCCCCCAGATCCACAGCGGCGACCACGGGGGTGCGGCCCAGACCCACCTTCAGGCCGTCCCGCCCATCTCGTCGTCCACTCTGGGCCACGGGCCGCTCCATTACATCTGACATGCTCTTCTACCTTAAGTCTTGGGCGCGGCGGGGAGCGAAATGCCGCGCGGACGAATAACTGTCATGTGTCGGTCGCGAAGATCAATGCGAGCCAATCCCAGATCCAGAACCTTTGCTGCCACATCAAAATGATCCAATTGCCCCAGAGCGACGACAGGATCATCGGCTGGCAACAGGATCACAGCCCCATCCTTGAGGTGCAGATCCCACCGGCGCTGATCAACCCGGACCAGTGAGCCCAGGCGCGCCGCCAGGCGCGGGCGCGCCGCGATCAACGGCAGAATGTCCTGGGCAGCGACGTTGGCCCCCTCACCTACCACCAGAGGAAGGCTGGTGAAGCGCCCTGGATCCACCTGACTGACGGGGGCACCGTTTGAAGCGATCACCCGCGTCCGGCCGGCGTGTTGCCACACGGCCATGATCGGTCGCTCCTGGACTGCGATCACCAGAGTGTCGGGCAGAAGCCGAATGACCCGGGCACTTTTGACCCAGCCGACCCCCTCAACGCGGGCACGGACGGCGCTAAGATCGACATCTAGGATCGCACCGCCGAGCCTCATACCTGCGGCATTGAATATTTCGTCCTGGGCACCCTTTGAGGCACCCTGCAGGTGCACTGTGGCGACGCGAAAGCCCAGGTTGGCAAAGTCGCTGCCCACGGCATCCTGCGCGCCCTTTACTACGGCCTGGCCGCGCCCCCCTGTGGCGAGAACCACGACCGCGCCCATCACCGCCAGCAGACACAGGCCTGTCAGTGCCAGGCCCGGCGAAAGACCGGCCCCTTGAGCGGCATGCAGTTTTGACGGACCGCGCGGTGCGGCTTTTGCTGGCCGGTGGGGCTTGGATTTCGACGACGGCTTAAGGAACATGCGGGGCACTATGCGGCTGTTGCGCGCCGGCAGCCTGCCCTCCCCTCGCACTGCCCCGACCATACCCGTCCTCCGTGATCCACAATACCAAAGCCTCAAAATCCAGGCCGACCGCCGCCGCCTGCTCTGGCGCGAGCGAGGTAGGCGTCATCCCAGGCTGGGTGTTGATCTCTAACAGGACCAAAATGTTGTTAACGTCGTCATAACGAAAGTCGCTTCTGGTCACTCCTCCACAGCCTAATGCGACATGAGCGGTCTCAGCGTGGCTTTTTGCCGCCTCGGCAACTGCCTGGGGGATGCGCGCAGGCAGAATATGTACCGATCCGCCCTCACCATACTTAGCCTCATAGTCATAAAAACCTGTGGCTGATTCGATCTGTGTCACCGTTAAGGCCTTGCCGTCCATGACAGCGACCGCCAACTCCAGGCCCGGAATATAGGGTTCGATCAGAACCAATTCGCCAAAGGCCCAGTCGGGTGTCAGCAATTCCGCTGGCGGGCCGTTGGCCCCTTCGAAGACGCGGAACACCCCGACTGACGAGCCTTCGCTATTGGGTTTGACCACATAGGGCGGAGCCATTGCGTGGCTGGCACCGGCGACTAATCGGTTGAACAGCCCGCCGCCCGGCACCGGTACACCGGCGGCGGCTAGCACCGCCTTTGCCTTGGCCTTGTCCATGGCTAGGGCCGAGGCCAGGACCCCACTGTGGGTATAGGCAAGCCCCAGGGTCTCCAGTACCCCTTGGACACATCCGTCTTCACCCCATGCCCCGTGCAAAGCGTTGAAACAGACGTCGGGCTTCAGCGCCGTCAGCACTGCGGCAATATCGCGCCCCGCATCAACCCGCGTCACCCGCGCGCCCAACCGCTCAAGCGCCTCGGCACAGGCCCGCCCGCTGGTCAAAGACACCTCCCGCTCAGCCGATAGCCCACCCATCAACACCGCGACATGTCGGCCGTTAAGGGGAAGGGGCATAGTTGGGGTCCTTTTTGCCGGAAGTCGGAGGTGCCCTTGTGGCTGAATCGCACCTTGGTGTTAAGGGCTCACCCCCTGAAACAGGGATGGACTCCCGGAGCGCGGGCTTCCAGCCCGCCGGACCGCAGGCTTCCAGCCTGCTGGATCGCGGCCCACTAGGCGGCTCATCGATAAGCGCGCGAAATATCCGTTGCATCGAGATAATGTTCTTGTTGTGTTCACATATCGTAGATTTTGCCAAATCTGATCTTGAGGCACCGATCGTGCCAACGGCGGAGGGCCGCTGGCATTTGCGGGGCTATCTGCCCCATTTCGGCGCTGCAAATACCACCCAGCATATCGTATTTCGATTGGACGACGCCCTACCCGCAACCTTTCTGCTTAGCCTCGACCGAGCTCCTCTGTGGGCGCGAATGCGTATGGTCGAGAAGGTTCTTGACGCTGGGGTCGGTAGCCGAGTTTTGGGCAATGCGATCACTGCCGAGTTGGTGGTTCATGCCCTGACCCAATTCGACAGCGAAAGGTATAGTCTGGTCGCCTGGTGCGTCATGCCAAGCAACGTGCACGTGCCCGCTACTCAGTTCGATGGATGGCCGCTTGCATGCGTAGTCCACGGCTGGAAGTCCTTTACGGCTCAACGTGCAAATCAACAGCTGGGACGGAGCGGTCGTTTTTGGGCACCTGAATATTTTGACCGCGCCATGCGCAACGCTGCCCATGTGGAAATGACCACCAGCTATTTCGAAGCTAATCCCGTCGCTGCCGGCCTGTGCCGAGTATCTGAAGACTGGCCCTGGGGAAGTGCGGCCTGGAAGGCCGCGATCCGGCGGGCTGGAAGCCCGCGCTCCAGAGATTATTCCGGTTGAGCTGAGGAGACTTCAACGCTTGCGGATGGATTGCCTATCCGCTTTACCTCCCATTCCAAATCGACACCGAACTTCGTCTCGACGTCGGCGCGCACGGCCTCGCCGAGAGTCTCCAGGTCGGCGGCATTAGCGGTGCCGGTGTTGATCAGAAAATTCGCATGCAGGGGGGAGAACATGGCCCCGCCGATGGGCTTACCGCGCCAGCCGGCGGCGTCGATGAGTTTCCAGGCTGAAGTGCCAGGGGGGTTTTTGAAGGTTGAGCCGCCGGTGCGCTCGCGGATGGGCTGGGTCGCTTCGCGGCCGGCGGTGATGGCTGCCATGCGAGCGGTGATGACAGCGGGATCGTCCCGGGTGCCTTTCAGGATCGCGCCGGTCCAGATGATGTCGGCGGGAGCGACACTGGCACGATAGCTGTAACCGAGGCTGGCGGTGTCAAAGGCGCGCAGAGTGCCGGTGCGATCCAGCCCCCAGGCGGTTAGCAGGACGTCTTTGGTTTCGCGACCATAGCAGCCGGCATTCATGCTCAGAGCCCCGCCGATCGTGCCCGGAATACCGGCCATGAATTCCAGCCCGGCTAGACCGGCATTAGCCGCGGCGCGGGCAACAACAGCGTCCAGAGTCCCCGGCCCGGCAACAATCTGGCCGGCGGCAATATCGACGTGGATCTGGGCAAAGGCCTTACCCGCCAGGCGAATGACCACTCCGGCAATACCCCCGTCACGGACGATCAGGTTGGAGCCGACACCCAGGACCGTGACCGGAATATCCGCCGGCAGATTGCGTAGGAAATCGGCCAGATCGTCCTCGTCCGCAGGTAGAAACAACACCTCCGCCGCACCGCCAACCCGCAGCCAGGTGAAGGGCGCTAGGAGCTGATCGAAAGCCAGTCGACCCCGCACAGCCGGCAGGCGCTCTCGCCACCTCATGCCGCTGGGTCCAGAGCCTCGAGTTGCGCGGGCAAAGCATAGGCCCAGTTGGTGATATCTCCCGCCCCCAGAAACACTACCAAGTCCCCGGACCGGGCCTCTTGCCCAATCAGCACCGGCAGATCAGCGGGCGCGGCCAAGGCCAAGGCCCGGCGATGGCCATAGCGGCTTAACCCCTCAACCAGAGCGTCTCGATCCACTCCGGCAATGGGTGCCTCTCCGGCAGCATAGACCTCGGCGACAATCACCGTATCGGCATCGTTAAAACACAGACAAAACTCGGCAAACAGGTCATTCAGCCGGCTGTAGCGATGCGGCTGCACCACAGCGATGACCCGCCCGGAGGTGACAGCGCGGCAGGCCTCCAGGACGCTGGCGATCTCTACGGGGTGGTGGCCATAGTCATCGATGATGCGGATACCCAGAGCCTCACCTGCGGGGGTAAAGCGGCGGCGCACGCCAGCAAACCCGGCCAGACCTGAGCGGATCGCAGCTTCATCCACGCCCAGTTCGCGCGCCACGCTGATGGCGGCCAGGGCATTGAGCACATTGTGCCGACCGGCCATGGGCAGCGTCAGGCCGGCGATGAGGCTCTGCTGGCCGTCGGGGCCGCTGATCTGGACATCAAAAGCCGCGCCATCGGGGCTGCCCTGCACATTCACCGCGCGGACGGCCGCCTGGGGGTTGGTGCCGTAGGTGATCAGTCGCCGGTTTTCGATCCGGGCCGCGACCTCTTGCACGTCGGGATGATCGATGCAGACCACGGCGAAACCATAGAAGGGAATGTTTTCGATAAAACTCTGGAAAGCCGACTTCAGGGTGGCAAAATCTCCATGATGGTCCAGGTGTTCGGGATCGATGTTGGTGACAATGGCGACGGTAGAGCGCAGCCGCAGGAACGTGCCGTCGCTCTCGTCCGCTTCAACCACGATCCAGTCGCCGGTGCCAACCTTGGCATTGGCTCCATAGGCATTGATGATGCCGCCATTGACCACTGTGGGATCCAGGCCCCCCGCATCTAGCAGCGCAGCGACCATTGAGGTTGTAGTGGTCTTGCCGTGCGTCCCCCCTACGGCCACCGACTGTTGCAGGCGCATCAGCTCGGCGAGCATTTCGGCCCGGCGGACCAGGGGCACGCGGGCAGCGCGTCCGGCAAGCATCTCGGGGTTATCCGCGCTGATGGCGCTGGAATGGACGATGGCGCTGGCCCCGGCGATGTTTTGCGCCGCATGACCGACAAAGACTCGCGCTCCAAGGCCCTCCAAGCGCTCGGTATTGGCACTCGCCTTGGCATCCGAGCCCTGGACCTTGTATCCCAGACGCAGCATGATCTCGGCGATACCGCTCATGCCAATGCCCCCTATGCCAATAAAGTGGACGGGGCCCAGAGCGGAAGTGAGAGGAACAACGCGGCGATTCATGAGTAACGGGCTAGCGGAATTTATCGCCCGTGGGAACCGTGGGGCTAATTCGGTCGGCGGGCAAAGATGCAAGCGCAACGCCGAGAAAGACTGGCTGGGGAACTAGGACTCGAACCTAGAACGACGGTACCAAAAACCGCTGTGTTACCATTACACCATTCCCCAGCAGGGTCGCGGGCGGTGAGCCCCTGTGGCGCGAGGGGCGTCAGATAGCCCAGGACAGGCCCGGCGTCCACACCCTCGCTTGCAAGCATGTGTGGGCTCCTCTAAAAGGCGCGCTCTTCAATCGGAGTGTGGCTCAGTCTGGTAGAGCACCGCGTTCGGGACGCGGGGGTCGCAGGTTCGAATCCTGCCACTCCGACCATTTCCCGCCCATATCCCCGCTTTACTGTTGGTGCCGTCTTGACCTTCCTCACCTTTGGGCGGAGGAACCGGCCATGAAGCAGTTTCTGATCACCATCGCTGGTGTTTTTGTCGCCCTGACTTTGATCGTCGTCGCGGTGCCCCTGGCCTTGCTGGCCTGGGCCACCAGTGTGACTAGGCCCGCGCCGGTGGCGGAGCGAACGGTGCTGGTGCTGGACCTGCGGGGCAAGCTTTCCGACCAGGCATCACAAAGCCCACTGGCCGACCTGGGCGGCAAGGGCCTTTCAGTGATGAGTATCGAAGAGGGCCTGCGGCAGGCGGCGAAGGATCAGCGCGTGAAGGGACTGTTCGTACGCCTGCCCGAGGGGGGCATGGCCCCGGCGGCGGCGGATGAGCTGCGCCTGGCGTTTCTGCGGTTTCGCGCGGCAGGCAAGCCGATCCTGGCCCACAGCCAGGGCCTCTATGCCACCGGCATGATTTCTTCGACCTATGAGCTGGCTGCGGCGGCGGGCAATGTTTGGATGCAACCGGCATCGACATTCCAAGTCACCGGCCTCTCGCGAGAGGAAATTTTCTACAAACGGTTTTTTGATCAGCACGGCGTCACCGCTGACTATCAGCAGCGCTATGAGTTTAAGACTGCCGTCAATCCTTATCTCTACAGCGATTTTACCCCAGCGCACCGGCAATCGGACCTGTCATGGCTGG
>JAYTXQ010000226.1:0-12859 GCA_043742825.1 Caulobacteraceae bacterium
ACGGGAGGGAAGCGGCAATGACTTTCGCTAACTATTCGCAATATGACGGCGTGGCGCTGGCGGAGCTGGTTTCGAAGGGTGAAGTGACGCCCGGCGAACTCACCGACGCGGCGATTGAGCGCATCGAGCGGCATAATGGCCGGCTTAATGCCGTGGTCTACAGAGCCTTCGACGAAGCCCGCTCCGCAGCGTCCGGCACACTGCCTGACGGGCCATTTCGTGGCGTGCCGTTTCTGATCAAGGACCTTGGCCTGGGCGTTGCCGGCTGGCCTAAGAGCCACGGCAGCCGGTTTGCCAGGGGCGTTGTGGATGCCCAGGACAGTGGCCTGACCGCACGCTATCGCGGCAGTGGTGTTGTCTTACTAGGCAAGACAAATACGCCCGAATACGGAATCACGGGCACGACCGAGTCCGCGCATCTGGGGCCCTGTCGTAATCCTTGGCACCCCGATCATATTGCCGGCGGCTCTTCTGGCGGCGCGGCAAGCGCTGTGGCTTCAGGCATGGTGCCCATGGCGCATGCCAGTGATGGGCTGGGCTCGATCCGCATCCCTGCGGCCTGTTGCGGACTGGTGGGCCTGAAGGTGACCCGCGACCGCAATCCCAACCTGCCGGATGGCTATGATTACGCCTATGGCCTGGTGGTCGATCACGTGGTCAGCCGCACCGTCCGAGATAGTGCCGCCATGCTGGATGTGACTGGCATCCCCGAGCCGGCCTCGCCCTATGCCACGCCGGCCAAGGCTGGCCCCTATATCGATGAAGTGGGCCGCTCGCCCGGCCGCCTGCGCATCAGCTGGTCCAGCGAAACCCCGACGGGCCGCGCCATCGATTCACGAGTCGAGGCAGCTTTGCGCCACACCGCTGCGACCCTCAGCCAGCTCGGCCATGAGGTGCGCGAGGAAGCGTTGGGAATTGACTACCGGGCCCTGTACCGCGCCATCGGCCCGGCCAGCGGAGCCAATTTCGCCGCTGGAATGAAACGCCTGATCGAGCGGGTCGGACATGAGCCGCAACCAGATGAGCTGGAGCCTCTGACCTGGGCCTCTTTGAAAGGCGGGCGGCGGGTGATGGGCGAAGATGCCCTGTGGAGCCTGCAGGAAATGCGCATGATCAGCCGCGCCATTCTGCAAAGGTTCGAGACCTTTGATGTCTACCTGAGTCCGGTGATGGGAACACCGCCACCGCCGATCGGTTATATCGATCCGGTGACCCTCAGCCCAAGGGAAGTAAACCGTCGCCAGGGTGAGGTTTTTCCCTACACTCCGCCGTTCAACGTCAGTGGTCAGCCGTCGATCTCCCTACCCCTGGCCATGTCCGCCGAGGGCCTGCCCATCGGCATGATGTTCACCGCCCGCTATGCCGACGAAGCGACCCTGTTTCGCCTCGCCGGGCAGTTGGAAAAGGAAATGCCCTGGAAGGAGCGTCGCCCGGGAATCTGGGGCTGAGACGCGCCGATGACGGTTGATCTTGATAGGGTCCTCGCCGAATTTCGCCCCGGTCTTTGCATCTATATCCAGGGTGCCGGCGGCGAGCCTTTGGCTTTGCGGGTCATTCTAAACCAGGCCCCTGAGGTAATGGCGGGCGTCAACCTCACTGGGTGTTTTGTACCGGGATTTAACGAGTTTGACTATTCGGCCCTGCACCCCGAGGCGCGCCTGACCAGCTTCATGTTGCCATCTGGCCTGGCGGCCGGATTTCGTGCCGGCCGGGTAGAAATACGCCCCTTGCCCTTTTCCCAGATCGCCGCCGCCCTGGTCTCAGACCCGGCACCTGATCTGGCAATTTTTCAGGTCGCTCCACCGGACGCCGAGGGGAAATGCTCGCTTGGCCCGTGTTCTGACTTTGCGCCCCTGGTCTGGCCCCGAGCCGGGCGACGCCTGGCTTTCATCAACCGGTCCCTCCCGGTCACACGCTTCGGTCCGTCGATCCCGTTTGCCGACATCGATATCGCTATCGAGGCCGACGGGCCGTTTATCATCGGCAACGAAGCGCCCGCGAATGCAGAGCAGGCAAAGATTGCCCAAATCGTTGCCGACCTCATCCCCGATGGGGCCGCGATCCAGACCGGCATTGGTGCGATTCCAGGGGTCGTCATCGCCCATTTGATCGGGCGCAGAAACCTGGTCATCCGCTCGGGCCTGGTCACCGACGCCTACCGGCTTTTAGCCGAGGCCGGGGCTCTGGACCCCGATGCCCAGCACGTAACAGGCGCGGCACACGGTAGCGAAGACTTCATGCGCTGGGCGGCACGGGAACTGACATTTGCTGATGCCACAGTCACCCACGGCGCAGCGGTGCTGGCCGCGACACCGCGCTTGCATGCAATCAACTCGGCACTGGAGGTGGATCTGTTCGGCCAGGCTAATGTCGAATGGCGCAGCGGCCGCCTGGCCAGCGGCCTGGGCGGCGCACCCGATTTCGCCCGAGGCGCGCGGCAATCGCAAGGTGGACGGGCGATCCTGGCCATGCCGTCAACAGCCAAGGGCGGAACGATCTCAAAGATCGTCGGCCGCCTGGATGCGCCGACCGTGTCCATCCCCAGAGACGACACAGACCTGGTGGTCACCGAACACGGCGTTGCCGATTTGCGCGGCAAGAGCCTGGAGGATCGGGCGCAGGCACTGATCGCCATCGCCGCGCCAGAGCATCGGGACGGGCTTAAGGCGGCCTGGGTTAGGTTGAGGGCGGGGCTGTAGGCGATCTAAACCGCTACCTGCACGCCCATTTCGACCACGCGCCCGGGAGGAATGGAAAACACCTCGCTGGGATCAGCAGAGTTGCGGTTGAGGGCGGCAAAGAGAAGGTCCTGGAGATGTCGCAAGCCCTTCTGATGGGCGGGCACAATCGTTCTCCGGCCGAGGAAATACGATGTGGTCATGGCGTCGAACGGCGCGCATTCCCCCCCAAGCTGAGCCAGGGTGCCAGGGACATCCGGGCGTTCCATAAAGCCAAAGGCGAGATTCAGGCGCTCAAAGCCGTTACCGAGCAATTCGAACTGGGCGCGATCAGCCGCAGCCACGCGCGGCTCGTCGGCGGTACTGACGGTGACGATGACATTGCGCTCATGCAGACCCCCATTGTGCTTAAGATTGTGCAACAGGGCGCTGGGGGTGAGACTAGCGTCGGAGGTCAGGAACACCGCCGTGCCGGCAACCTTTGGTCGCGGGCGCCTGGCCAAAGAGGTAAGAAAATCTGCCAGGGGGATACGGTCCCGGCGCGACTTCTGGGCCAGGATTTCGCTACCGCGCATCCAGGTGGCGATGACGATGATTACCGACATGGCAATGGCCAGAGGAACCCAGCCCCCCGATAGCAGCTTCAGAGAATTGGCCCCGAACAGGGCAAGGTCGATGGCCAGAAGGGGCGTGACCACCAGGGCCGTGCGCAACAGACTCCATTTCCACAATTTGCGCACCATGATGGCGGCGATCATCGTCGTCACTGACATCGTGCCGGTTACGGCAAAGCCATAGGCATCGGACAGGGCGTCCGAATTTTTGAATATCCCGACCAGTAAAATCACGCCCAGCATCAACAGCAGATTGATCGTCGGCAAATAGATCTGACCGGCCTCGGTCTCAGAGGTACGCAGCACATGCAGTCGCGGCAAAAGTCCTAAGTGCATGGCATGACTGGACAGCGAATAGGCCCCACTGATCACCGCCTGGCTGGCGATGATCGTGGCGGCGACGCCCAGGATGACCATGGGCACGCGCAGGATCTCCGGGACCATGAGAAAAAACCAGTCATGCCCTGCGGCACCGGCGGCCTGTCCGGCGGCAGTCGACAGGTAATGTAAAGCAAAGGCTCCCTGGCCCAGATAATTGAGTGCCAGAGCCGGAAACACGACCAGCATCCACGCCCAGGTGATCGGCCCCCGACCAAAATGGCCCATATCGGCGTAGAGCGCCTCCGCACCGGTCACGGTCAGTGACACAGCCCCCAGAACCAACAGACCGATCACCCCGTGATGGGCTAGGAAAATCACCCCACGGGTCGGATCAAAGGCCCTCAGGATCGCCGGCGAATCGCCGATATGGGCAATACCCAGACCCGCGATGGCCAGGAACCAGACCAGGCACGTTGGTCCAAAGAATGCCCCGACCTTGGCCGTGCCGCGCGACTGGAACATGAACAGCCCGATCAACAGAACCAGGGCTATGCCGATTTCAACCGAGGGCGTCACCGCATCCGCGAGGCTGGGGACGGTCTTCAAACCTTCCACTGCCGACAGCACCGAGATCGCCGGGGTAATGATAGCATCGCCATAAAACAGAGCCACGCCGAAAATACCCAGTACCAGGACCGTGCGCGTGCGCCCGCCCAAAGCACTTTGGGCCAGGGCCATCAGCGACAGGATTCCGCCTTCGCCGCGATTGTCGGCGCGCATCAGGAAGCTGACGTATTTGATCGTCACCACCATGATCAGGGCCCATAGGGTCAGGGAAACCACGCCGACGATGGTATCGATGCCCGGCACGCCCCCTAAGGAGGCGGCACTGACCGCAGTCTTGAAGCCATAGATCGGGCTAGTACCGATATCGCCAAATACCACGCCTAAGGATCCCAGCATCAGGCCACGAAAGCGGCGGCGCGCGGCAGGATCCGGGGCGGTCGGTGAACCGGGCGAGGCAGAGTGCATGGCGGCGGCCTTTAGGCTCGCGCGGCGCAGAAGGAAATGGGCAATTTTTCAAGCCCTCGCCCAGGGCGGCCCTTAGCGTTAAGAGACCCCATGACCCGCCTGCTCATCTATGCCCCATCCGCCGCCCGCATCCAGGCCCAATTGGCCGCCCACGCCCCCCGACTTGAGCTTGTCCTGCTCGATGAAAGCGGCAGCCTGACCATGCACGGCCAGCCGACGACACCCGAGACCGCCAATGTCGACATCGCCTGGGCCAATAACGAGGTATATGAGAGCGGTAGCGGGGGGAGGTTTTTCCGCGCGGCCCTGAAGTCGCCAGGTCTTGCCTGGCTGCAAAGCGCCAGCGCGGGTTACGATGATCCCATTTTCGCTCGCGTGGTCGCGGGGGGCGTGCGGCTGACCACCAGCCACGGACAAGCCATCGGCATGTCAGAATATGTGCTTAGTCAGGTGCTGGACCACTTTCAGCGCGGCCCCAAACGCCGCGCCGCTCAGGCCGCCAAGACCTGGGACCGCCTGCCGTTCGCGGAAATTATGGGCTCAGACTGGGTCATCGTGGGTTTTGGTGCCATCGGTCAGGCCATAGCCCAGCGCGGCAGAGCCTTTGGGGCGCATATCACTGGCGTGCGCCGCAGAAATGAGCCGGACCTATTGGCGGACCGTCTCGTCTCACCCGATCAACTTGCATCTGTTCTGCCTACTGCAGATGCAGTCGTTCTGTGCACCCCGCTGAATGCCGCGTCTCGCCATATCGCCGGTGCAGGTTTTTTTACCACAATGAAGCCAGGCTCGATCCTGGTCAATGTCGGACGTGGGGGCCTGGTGGATGAGTCGGCCCTGTTGACTGCGCTGGAGAGAGGCGCACCGGGCCATGCGGCCCTTGACGTTTTTGAGACCGAGCCCCTCCCCACCGACAGTCCCTTCTGGCACCATCCTGCTGTCACTTTGACCGCTCATGCCTCGGGTCTGACCCGAGGCCAAGACATCCGAAACGAAGCTTTATTCCTGGATAACCTTGCACGTTTTCTCGCCGGGGCCACTTTATTGAATGAAGTATCCGCCGATGAGGTTCTGGCGAGCTGAATGATGGTCAATATCGATAGGAAGTTCTGAAGATGAAAATCCACGCATTGCTGACGACCCTCGTCGCTGGAATTGTGTTCGCTCTGCCCGCAGGCGCGGAGGGGTCGGTTACCGTGATCGGCAACGGCGTCGCTGAACAGTGCTTTATGGCCGTGGATGACGAGCGTTTCGATGTCGCCACGCTGAACCTGTGCAACACCGCCCTGCAGGACGAACTGATGGATTCCCGCGACAGGGCCGGCACCTATATCAATCGCGGCGTTGTGCACATGCGGCGCGACGAAATGGACGCGGCGCGCCGCGATTTTGATGCAGCGATCGCCCTGGCCCCCAACCTGGGCGAGGGCTGGGCCAATCGCGGGGCGGTCCTGATCGGTCAGCACCGGTTCACTGAGGGTCTGGCGGATATGGCCAAAGCCATTCAGTTGGGAATCAAACACCCGGAAAAGGCCTATTACAATCGCGCTCTCGCCTATGAGGGGTTGGATGACGAGAAAAACGCCTATCTCGATTTCCAACAGGCCCTGACTTTGAAACCAGGATGGGAGCTTGCCACCAAAGAGCTTCTTCGTTTCACCGTCAAGCACCGTGTGGGCGTGGGATAAGCAGCACTTTTCTGACCGCAGATTGCGCAGATGGATTCAGATGGGTTGCGGGCTTGGCGGGCGAAGCCAATCCTTTCCTAACGCCTGATTCTATCGCCTCCGGCGCGGGAACACCCGCTCATCTGAATCCATCTGCGTAATCTGCGGATAAAAAATCTTGACCCCACGCCCCATCGGCCTAGGTTCTCATCCATTCTCCGGAGTGTCCCGCCCAAGGGACTGAGAGGCCGCTGAGGCGGCGATCCGCTGAACCTGATCCGGGTCATGCCGGCGAAGGGAGGGAATGCGGGTGCCACCGTGGTGCCCGAGCGTCGCTTCCGCGCCGACTTGATCCAACCTTGTGTTGGAAGGCACGCGCCATGAACGTTCACGCCAAGATCGCCCCGGTAATCCCGGTCGGCGAACGCCCCGGTTCTCACAAGGTCTATCAGGCCGGCGTTTTGCACCCCTGCCTGCGCGTGCCGTTCCGCGAAGTGGCCTTGCATCCCTCCTCCGGCGAGCCGCCGGTGACCCTCTATGATCCCTCAGGTCCCTATACCGATCCGGCAGCCACGATCGACATCAAAAAGGGCCTGGAGCGCCCTCGCGAAGTCTGGGTCCGCGCTCGTGGCGATGTGGAGGAAGTAGCCCCCCGCCAAGTCAAACCCGAAGACAACGGTTTCGCCAAGGGCCGCCATCTGGCCCCGCAATTCACCTCCGACCGCAAGGTGCTGAAAGCTAAGGCCGGGGCGTGCGTCACCCAGCTGGAATATGCACGCGCCGGCGTCATCACCCCGGAGATGGAATACGTCGCCATTCGCGAGAACCTGCGCCGGCAACCCACGGACGCCTTTATCCGCGACGGCGAAGATTTCGGGGCCGAGATCCCCGATTTCGTCACCCCAGAGTTCGTGCGTAGCGAGATTGCCCGGGGCCGGGCGATCATTCCGGCCAATATCAACCATGGCGAGCTGGAGCCCATGGCTATCGGCCGCAACTTCCTGGTCAAGATCAACGCCAATATCGGCAACAGCGCCGTGCTCTCCAACATCGAGGACGAGGTGGACAAGATGGTCTGGGCCACCCGCTGTGGTGGCGACACCATCATGGACCTTTCCACCGGGCGCAATATCCACAACATCCGCGAGTGGATCATCCGCAATTGCCCGACGCCTCTGGGCACCGTGCCGATCTATCAGGCCCTGGAAAAGGTCGATGGCGTCGCCGAAGACCTGACCTGGGAGGTGTTCCGCGACACCCTGATCGAACAGGCCGAGCAGGGGGTGGATTATTTCACCATCCACGCGGGCGTCCGCCTGGCCTACGTGCCGCTGACCGCCAAGCGCGTCACCGGCATCGTCTCCAGAGGCGGGGCGATCATGGCCAAGTGGTGCCTGGCCCACCACAAGGAAAACTTCCTCTATGAGCATTTCGAAGACATCTGCCAGATCATGCGCGCCTATGATGTCTCGTTCTCACTTGGCGACGGCCTGCGCCCCGGCTGTATCGCTGACGCCAATGACGCAGCGCAGTTTGCCGAGCTGGACACCCTGGGCGAACTGACCAAGGTCGCCTGGAAACACGGCGTGCAGGTGATGATCGAGGGCCCCGGCCACGTGCCCATGCACAAGATCAAGGCCAATATGGAAAAGCAGCTAAAGGTCTGCCACGAGGCACCGTTCTATACTCTGGGGCCCCTGACCACCGATGTGGCCCCAGGCTACGACCACATCACATCGGCCATTGGCGCGGCCATGATCGGCTGGTTTGGCACCGCCATGCTCTGCTACGTCACGCCCAAGGAGCACTTAGGCCTTCCCGACCGCGAAGACGTCAAGCAAGGCGTCATGGCCTACAAAATCGCCGCCCACGCCGCCGACCTGGCCAAGGGCCATCCCAGCGCCCGCCTGTGGGACGACGCCCTCAGCCGCTCCCGCTTCGACTTCCGCTGGGAAGACCAGTTCAACCTCGGCATCGACCCGGAGACCGCCCGCGAATATCACGACGAAAGCCTCCCCAAAGAAGCCCACAAGGTCGCCCACTTCTGCTCCATGTGTGGCCCGAAGTTCTGCTCAATGAAGATCAGCCAGGATATCCGCGACGCGGCGGCGGGGCAGAACGATGTAGCCCAGGTGGCCGAGGCCGGGATGGCGCAGATGGCGGAGAAGTTCCGCGATGGGGGTGGGGAGATTTATGTGGGGGTAGAGGGGAACCTCTGATATCCGATGGGTGAGTATTAGAAAACGAACACACGTTCGTTGCGAAAGAAATTTCTTGAGAGTTGGTCATGGCAGGGAGGCGTCGAAGGCAAAAGCTTGTTGAACCCCCCGCGCCTGATCAAGCACGTGTTGGTCAAATACTGAGTCGACTGCCTACAATGTCAAATCTTGAATCCAGGCAGCTCTGGATTAACGCGCTGGAACGCATCTCGCGTTTTCCGACTTGGTCTCTGCCGACTCGGCCGTTGCTCGACGCAATTGAGGCCGAATGGCTAGGTCGTGCCCGTCAACAGCCTGGCCATCCAGACTGGTTTCGATGGCCGTCTACCAATGTCGCCCAGAGCATCGGCGGGGTACTGACGATAGACTGGCATCCAGAAGGAGTTTTGAGTTTCTTTGGCTACCGGGTCGGGGTCAACAATGGCCGACCCACAGCATTGCGACGCGCGATACTAGATCGCGTTTTTCTGGTGCGGATTCCCAGCGTTTTTGAGGTATCCTACTTGGCCGAGTGGAGCGAACCAGAGAGCGCTCCGCGCCTGAAAAAATGGCTGAATCTATTTCTGCCTTTGCGCGCAATGCGAGACCCCGCGGTGCCTCATATCGCAATGCCGTTTTCGATTGGGAGACGGACTTAGGCTTTTTGCACAAAAAATACTATGTGAGTCATTTTTGGCTTTAGCTGGCCTGACTCATGAGTCTGTTTTCCGGCTTTCGGATAGCACGATATCGGGTGAGACAATATTGGATTGATCCGTCGGCGCGAACTTGCCGCAAAGTGCTGGAGGCGAAAGACGAGATTCTGAGACAGTGCAAACAGACACGACGACGGGATGCCTGAGACCATGCGCTGAAACTTGATGAAAGGGGGGCTTCCGTGGTTGACTGCCCACGGCCCCATTGCAAATTATGCGGCGACGCCGTATAGGTGCCTATGCACACGGTGGCAGAGACACCCGCTTACCTCGTCTCGGCCAAAAGCGCGGGAATGACCGATGCGGAAATGACTTCTGCTGTGAACATGATCGCATCCGATCCGTTGCAAGGCGATCTTATTAAGGGTTCAGGCGGCTGTCGCAAAGTGCGCGTTGCCGGGCGCGGTAAGGGTAAATCTGGCGGATATCGGGTTGTGACTTACTTTGCAGGAGCCGATTACCCCGTCTTTCTCATGGCAGCCCTGTCGAAAGGGTCGGCCGCGAATTTCAGCGACGCGCAAGTCGCCGTTATGGCGGCGGCCGCGAAATCCTTAATCGCCAAAATGTCAGCCCCTAAAACCTGAATGACCAGACCCATGACCCGCAAGAAACAAGATTTTGAAACCATCATGCAAAGCTTTACTGAGGTCGGAGAATATCTCGACGGTGCGCATGATCCCAGCGCATGGCGGGTGCATGTGCCGGCGGATGTGGATGTGAAAGCCATACGCCTGCGTTACGGCCTCTCCCAGGCGGCTTTCGCAACCCGTTTTGGATTTTCTGCAGGGGCGGTCCGCGATTGGGAACAGCGGCGCAAGACGCCGGAAGCCTCTGCGCGCGTGCTACTTAAGGTCATCGAACACGAACCCAAGGCCATAGAGCGGGCCTTGGCCGCGGGGTAAGGATACGAACTAGCAAACTCGGAGGTCTGCGCATTGACGCCAATATCGGCAACAGCGCCGTGCTCTCCAATATCGAGGACGAGGTGGACAAGATGGTCTGGGCCACCCGTTGCGGCGGCGACACGATCATGGACCTTTCCACGGGCCGCAATATCCACAACATCCGCGAGTGGATCATCCGCAATTGCCCAACGCCGCTGGGCACCGTGCCGATCTATCAGGCCCTGGAAAAGGTCCAATATCCGGGGACACAATATGTTATTGGCTCGCGGCCGCAATTTAGAGTGAACCCGGGAGCGAGACACGGGAAGAAGCAAAATGGCGGGACAGGAACACCTCATCGCGCAACCCGGTGCCACCGTTTGCGATTATACCGTACGAGCTGCCGTAACCAACCATCCTCAACCTAATCCACCCGCAACACCTCACGTGCCGCCTCGGGGAGGCGGGCGGTCACGCTGAGATAGGCCGAGGCGGTTGCGTCGGGCTGGCGGCGGCCCTGTTCCCAACCTTTGAGGGTCGCCAACGGAATACGGTAGGCACTGGCGAAGGCCTGCTGCGAGAGGCCGAGGCCCTCTCGGATCGCACGCGCGTCGGCCACCTCGACCACATGGGTGCGTGCGGCTTTGGCTTTGCCTTGGGCATGCGCCGCCGCCTCTTCCATCGCGGCGATCAGATCCTGGCCGAAGGTCGTGGTCATCTTAGTCTCCTGGCTCAAATTGGCCCCGCTTTGATCGCAGCAGCAAAACGCGCGACCATTCGTTTTTCATCCGGGCTCTGAGGTTCCGCGATGGGAGTCGGGAGATTTATGTGGGGGTGGAACCTTAAGACCCGGCTACCTTCAGATCGTCTAGCAGGTCCGGGTGGCGGTCAAGCAGGGTCATCAGCTGCGCTGTCGGGCCGCTGGGTTCAATCAGGCCGCGTTCGTATTTATCGAAGGCATTGGGGCCGACCCTGAACACCGCCCCGGCGCGTTTTTGAGACAGTTTCAGCTTGGTGCGAATCCGGCGGATCGTTGAGGGGGTCGGCAGTCCATCGGTGAGTTCTTTAAGCTCGCGCAAGGCGGCGTCGGTTACGGCCATATCATCGCCGACGTGCACACTTTCGCCGTCGCCGGCCGGATAATAGCCGGGTAGATCGACCATGCGGGACTGGCCGCGATAGCACACGGTGAAAGGCCGGACATCGCGACGCAGGATTTCGCCGGTATCTGGCGAGGTCATGGTTTCAGGGTGGGGTTGCAGGGATTGGGTCATGGCTATTTTTCCTTAAAGGACATCAGCCGAAACTCGGTGACCGTGTCCGCCTGAACTTTAACGTAGAGAACCACGCCGTCATGTTGGGCGTGATACACATCCTGCCAGACGCGGGAGTCCGCATAGGTCGTCATCGATTTATAAAACATGCGACGTTCCAAGCTTTTCACCACCTGTGAAACTCCGGCTCGATCCAAGCCGAGGGTGCCGGCGTCAGCCAGGGCGGTTCTGGTAATCGCCAAGGTCTGAACGTTACCCAGCACTGCCCTGACCGCAGTCAGATCAAAGGTGGGTCGTTTCTTTTCTACTACGCATATTACCACCATAATGGTGGCGTTGAAAGGATCGAAACTAGGAGCGCACAGATGTGGAGTGCCGTCGTGTTCTGAGGACTAACCGCAGCAGCATCTCGTCATAGTACACGAACCCCAGGCCATCGGGCGGGCTTTGGGGGCGGGTTAGGAAACGGTCTGGCAAGCTCGGCGATGTGAAAAGTCTTGTCGCGGCGGCTCCTGGCGTAATCGCCCGCGCCCGCCGCACCTGTCGGATCACATGTGTCTCGCCGACTCTTTTACGAACGTAGTCACTCGCGCGCCGCTGGCATCGGCCTACAGTAGCGAAGCCTGGAGGCCGGCGTCTCGGGCGTCCAGCTGCCGGCGGATCTCGGCATGGCGCTCGGCGGTCAATCTCCAGCCCAACAGGCAGATGCCCCCTAGCATGACGAAGAACACCGGGCCGATATAATAGGCCAGTTCTAGCCCGCGCAGAGCCTGATGCGTGTTCACCGCCCCTTCGCCTGGCCGGAATCCCAGCCATGCCAACAGGGGATAGGAAAGGCCGATCGCCAGGGCACCGGCGATCTTGCTGGCCCCGGTGGACAGCGAATAGAGCAGGCCCATCCGCTCCTGGCCCTGCTCCAGACGCACCTCGTCGCCGACGTCGGCCAACATCGCCCCCATCATGATCAGGTAGCCAGCCTGGGTGAAGCCGAGGAATCCCATGACCAACGCCCCCATGAGAACATTGCCGTCATGCACCAGAAGATAACCTAATGTGCCTGTAGAAAATGCGGTTGTGGCCACCAACAGCGTCAGGTGTTTGCCGATGCGGCGTGAGAGTTGCGCGAAGAGTGGAGCGCCGATGGCCCCGCCGATCAGCGACGCGAACACCAACCCCGACGCTCCGGCGATAGAAAAACCGAGGATGTCGTTGGCGAAGAACAGGTAAAGCGCGCCTTGCCAGCCGGGGCCCAGGGTCAGGGCCATGGCGGCGATAGCGAGGCGCAGCACTGCCGGCCGGGTGATCAGGGCCCAGTAGTCCCGCAAAGTGAAGGCGGGCCCGGGAACCTTGGGTGCCACGCGTTCGGGCGTGCGCCAGGCGGCGAAGCCGACGGCGATGGGGGCCACCAGAATGATGAACAGCCCCATGGCCTGCACACCCTGCGCGTCCGTCCCACCAAGGGATTTTGATAACGA
>JAYTXQ010000227.1:0-81178 GCA_043742825.1 Caulobacteraceae bacterium
TCAGAGTCATGTAAACCTTCCAAATCAGGAAGGCCCCTCAGAATCGATCCCCAACCTAAGCGCAACAGCCTATAAACTTATATGCGATTCCCCTGCCATGAAGGGGAGGGAGGAAAATAGGGATACGATTTCAGCGGGATATATAGCCCGCAACGTGTTCTCTGCTCCTATTTGCGGTAACTGGATCGGCGAGAACAGCTAACCATGGCCCGTTATGATTTCGCCTCGGACAATACTGCCGGGGCCATGCCTGAAGTGCTGGAGGCGCTTGGCCGGTTCAACGGCGGGTTCGCGGCGGGCTATGGCGGTGATGAGGTTTGCGCTCAGGCCAGCGATCTGATCCGCAGCCTGCTGGATACCGACGCTGAGGTGCGCTTTGCCGCCTCGGGAACCGCAGCCAACGCCCTTTGCCTGGCCGCCCTGGCCGCGCCGCATGAAGCGGTGGTGGCGCATGAGCATTCGCATGTGGCGACGGACGAGACCGGAGCACCGGGTTTTTTCGGCTCTGGCCTGGGGATAATCGGCCTGGGCGGGGCATCCGGGCGTATCGATCTGGCGGCCCTGCCCCCTGTGCTGGCCAGACCTGACGAACCCCACTGGCAGTCGCCGGCGGCGCTCAGTCTGACCCAGGCGACGGAATTTGGCTCACTCTACAGCGAGGCGGATCTCGGGGACCTGATCTCCACTGCCCGCTCAGCCGGCCTGGGGATTCATCTGGACGGCGCGCGCCTGTGTAATGCGGTCGCGGGCGGCTTTGACCCCAAGTGCCTGGCCCGCCTGGGCGTCGACGCTCTGGTGCTGGGGGGAACCAAGGCCGGATCGATACCGACCGAGGCTATCGTCCTGATCAACCCAGCTCTCAGCCGCCGCTTTGGTGCGCGGCTCAAGCACGGTGGACAGTTGATTTCCAAAGCCCGCTTTCTGGCCGCGCCCTGGATCGGCATGCTGGAAGGCGGGGCATGGCAGAGCCGCGCCGCCCACGCCAATGCCATGGCGGCGCGCCTGGCGGGCCTGATGCCGTTTGCACTGGCCCACTCGGTGCAGGCCAACGGCGTCTTCGTCCACATGGATGAGCCGGCGCTGCAGCGCCTGCGCGCCAGTGGCTGGTTCGTTTATCGCTTTATCGATGGCAGTGTCCGCTTCATGTGCTCCTGGGCGACCAAGCCTGAAGCCGTCGATGAACTGGGCGAGGCCTTGCGGAGTATCGTCTAGGCGTGGTTTTGTAGATGGAGACCCCACGCACCGCCAGAGGCCGACGCCGCAGATGTCAGAGCTGATAAATTTCCGCGATTTCGGCGGCCAGACGACTTCCGATGGCCGCAAGGTGCGCACCGACCGGCTGTATCGCTGCGGCCATATGGCGGAGCTGGGCGAGCCGGCGATCGAGCAACTTCTGGGCCTGGATTTCAGCCTCATTGCCGACCTGCGCTATGTTTCGGAACGCGAGACAGATCGTTCACCCTGGCCGGCGCACTATGAGGACCGGATCTTTGCTCATGACGGCGAACGCAACAGCGTCGCGCCACACGTGGCTCTGCTCAGCAGCGATACGGTTGATGCGACGATGGTCGCCGGGTTTTTTGGCCGGTTTTATCCTGAGCTGCCGTTTCACGATTTCTATCGGCCCCTGTTCGCTCGCACCGTCCTGGCTATGGCCGACAACAGCGGTCGCAGCCTGATCCACTGCACCGCCGGCAAGGACCGCACCGGGGTGCTGTGTTTTCTTATTCTCACCAGCCTGGGGGTTCCGCGCGATCAGATCATGGCCGACTATCTGCGCTCTTCAGGTGCGCCCGGCCTGATCGCCATGAAACCCAGAATGATCGCGCGCACCCAGAGGCAATATGGCCAGATCCTCACCCCTGAGGCGGCCGCCGTGATGGTGGATGTGAAACCTGACTATCTGCTGGGGGCCATCGCTGCCGTGGAAACCCAATGCGGATCGGTCGAAGCCTATCTGGCGCAGAGCGGTGTCGACAGCGCCGCACTTGATCGGCTGAGAGATCAACTGCTGGAAAATTGATCGATTGCGCCGGGCCAGTCGATAGACATGACGGGTGCGGGCATGCCAGTACACCGCTTCGATCCCCCCATCACTTCATAAGGACGATCTATGTTTTCCCACATTATGATTGGCACCAACAACCTTGACACTTCCAAGGCGTTCTACGATGCGCTGCTGGGCACCTTGGATGTCGCCCCGGCCGCCGTCGATGGTAATCGGATTTTCTATTTTACCCCGACTGGCATCTTCTCCGTCTCTCAGCCGATCAACGGTGAGCCGGCAACCCATGCCAATGGCGGTACCATAGGCTTCGCCGCCAGTTCACCGGCACAGGCCGACGCCTGGCATGCGGCGGGCGTCGCCGCCGGCGGCACCACCTGTGAAGATCCCCCCGGCGTGCGCGAAGGCAATGCCGGCAAGATGTATCTGGCCTATCTGCGTGATCCGGACGGCAATAAGATCTGCGCCCTGCACCGGATGTAGGATTACCCCGCAGGTGATGGTGAGGCGGTTCAGGCCGCTTCGACCATTGCCGTGGTGGTCAGGTATTCACCGTCCAGCCACATGACGACCTCGCGGGCGGCGGCATGGTCGATGGCGGCGTAACGCTCACGCAAGCGCCCTGCCCGCTCGCCCAGTCGGTCGAGGCCGGTATCCTGGAGCAGGTTCAGGTGCCGGTCGATCAATTCGCCCAGTTCCTCGCCCAGCAGAGCCTTGGCGGCGGCGCGAAAAGCGGTGCCATATTCATAAGCCTCGCCCAGGCGGTAACTATCGGCCAGGGTCAGGGCCGGGACGCAGGAAAGGGTCGGCTGCAATGCCGGATTGATCGCGTGGCCGGCGATGTGGGGCGCAAGGTCTGCCGGGCGGCCGGTAAAGGCGCGCAGATGCAGAGACTGCGACATCACCGGGGAATCGTTGACCGGGTAGTTATCCCACACCAAAGGCTTACGGCGCAGGGTTTCGCCAATGCGCTGCACATGGCCAGACGTGAACTCACGCGAGCACACCTCTTCGCCGGTCCAGAAGATGTCGATTGAGGCATCGAGGGTGCGACCGAGGTCGGCCAGATATTGCGGCGGCCGGTTGCCAAACACTCGGTCGAGCATGGTTGTGTCACTGTAATAGGTCGGGCACAGGATCAGACGTTTCGCACCCATCCGCTGCGCGATCCAGTGCAGGATTTCCACCTGCGTCCTGGCCAGATCCGCAACATCGCCGCGCATATCATCGAAGAGGATCGCCAGAACCTGAACCCCCATAGCGTCCAGGGCCGCAAGCTTCCGTGACAGCGCCGCTTTGGCTTCGGCATCGAAGTTGAGAAACAGCTCATATGGGCTAAGACCGACGCCGAAACTGACCCCCGCCGCGGTGCAGACTGCGGCCGTATCCTTGAGCCCCTGAGCCATATCTGCGGGGTGATCTTCCCGCCAGCGCCGACGCAGGAAGCTGTCGAATTTCGGGGCATAGATGAAAAATTCATAGCCATGTGGGGCCAGCGTCCGGATGGTTCTGGCCCGATCCTCCCACGACCAAATCTTGCCGTAGTAGCCTTCGATAATGCCGAGGGACGGACTAACGGGATGCTTCATTTAAACTAACGCGAAACCAAGGCGCGGCAGGACCGTCCGCATGTATCTTGTTGATGTTTCGAATTTTTAAAAACCTCCCTCCCCTTTATGGGGAGGGTGGATCGCGCGTAGCGCGAGACGGGTGGGGCTTGTCGCCGCACTGCCCATGTTGGCGATCGGCTGCTGTGCCCCACCCTGATCGCTTCGCGATCTGTCCCTCCCCATAAAGGGGAGGGAGGAAGGAAACGACGCGTATAATCACGACAATCATCGTACGCACTGGACATCACTGCAGCGCCAGCCATTGCTGGATGGAGGCGACAACCGGTTCCAGGCCGTTAAAGCCGCGAGTGATCATCGCGAAGGTGCCATCGGCGTTGGGTCCGACGATCAATGTTGGGAAGCCACTAACGCCGGTATTTTGCGACAGCTCATAGTCGTTCCAGGTTTCCCGGCTAAGGGTTTCGTCGTCCAGGGCGGCGCGAAACACTGCGCGATCCTCACCCAGCTCAGCGGCGAGATCGGCCAGCACGTCCCGGCTGGTGACATCCAGCCCGCGAAGATAGAAGGCAGTGTGGGCCGCCTTGAGCATGGCCAGGCCCAGAGCCGGACTCTGCCGCCGCGCCAGGGCCACGGCGCGGCAGGCCGGATCGGTGTCATAAACAAAAGTGCCCGTGGTGATGACGCTGGGGCCAAACGGTTGGCCAGAGGCTTCGTGAATCTGATCCCAATGACCTTGCAAGTCCGCGCCGGCCTTGGCGGTCATCGGCACGGTGTTTCCGGGGCGCAGGCCGCCCAAGATAAGGCGAATGGGCAGGACTTCCTCAAACGTCTGCTCCACCTGTTCGATCACCGGCTGGAACCCGTAACACCACGAACACATGGGGTCGGCGAAATAGATCAGGTGCGGCCCATGTGCCCCAGCGGCTTCAGATAACTCAGTCATCAGGCGACCCGGGCATCAGGGAAAATGCGCAGGAAGTTTTCGGCGTAGAAGCGGTCTCGCACGGGCTCGGGGCGCTCGCCCAGTGCCGCTTCAAAGCGGGCGATGGGATTGCGGCCGCCTTCCACGTGCGGATAGTCGCTGGAAAACAGATACAGATCGTCGCTGGATTGATCGATCAGATCGCCGACCTCTTCGAAGACAAAGGGGGTGAAAGCCATCTGGGCGCGCAGCTGCTGCGACGGGGTGCGGGTGAATTTGGCCAGGTTTTCGTCGACCCGGCTCCAGTGCTTGGCCACCCAGTCCAGGCGGGTCAGCATGGAGGGGACCCAGCCGGCCCCAAGCTCAACACTGGCCCCGCGAAGTTTGGGAAAGCGTTCGAAAATCCCGTCGATGACCATGATCGACAAAAAGGTCTCCGGTCCCTGGTGCAGGACCGCTGCATCGCGGGTGCGCAGGTTCTCGCCGCCGCCCATCCAGTCGCGGGTCGCCGGCCGGCCGGTATTGGCCCAGGGCTTGGCCAGTTGCAGCGGCGATCCGCCCACATGCAGAACAAACGGCACGCCGGCCTCTTCCAGGCGGGCCCAGAACGGATCCAGGTCGATGTGAGTGGGTGAGCGATCACCACAATAGCGGTGCGGCACCCAGATCGCCTTCAGCCCGGCGGCAAGACACCACTCCAGCTCCTCAATCGCCAAGGCCGCATCATCCAGGGGCACGATGCCGACGCCCAGGAGGCGCGCGTCATGGCCGCAAAAATCCACCATATGCCGGTTGTGCGCCCGCGCCGCGCCGTAACGCAGCTTCGGGTCCAGCTTAGTTGAGGGGTTGAACGGCATGGCCACGCTGTGGGTGGCAAAGACCAGTTGCTTTTTGAAGCCCAGCATATCCATGGCCTGACGCCGATCACCGCCGTCAAAGGCCCCGAGCGCCTGAATTTCCTTGGATTTCTCGATCAACTGATCGCCCAGACCGATCATTTCGGCCAGATGCGCATCACTGTGCCGCCCGCCCTGAGCCATGATCACCGCGACCTCTTCGTCGGTGACCAGAGAGGCGCTGTAGCTGACCAGGGGCACCTGATCGCGCAGGCCTGGATCAGCATATTTCTTCAGGAAATCCGGCAACTCCATGATGTGACTATCGGCATCATAAAAGGCACGGTGCGCGGGGGCATAGGTCATCGGCGTTCCTCTTAGCTTTTCACCAGTTTGAGCCGGTGCTGTGCATTTGTCACGCGTGTGGCGGCGAGGTGGGAAGAATCTTCCGCAGATTACGCAGATTTAGGCAGATGGGGACAGTTTGTCCGGCAAAGCTCAGAAAATCCAAAACGGCGAGATTATCGCCTGCGGCGCAAGCACCGACCGCCATCTGTATAAATCTGCGTTATCTGCGGAAAACTGGTCGCTGTCAGGGATTCACGCGCCTGGCCCGTAGACCAAGGCCTTCCACGCCGCGAAACGGTTATCGGCTTCATCGGCGCTGATCTTTGGCAAATAGGTTTTGTCGTAACGGCGGAAGGCTTCGACATCTCCCGATTGGAGCAAACCGACCCCCCGACCGGCGCAGATGGCGGCCCCGCAGGCGGTGGCTTCGGCTATGGCGTGACGGCGGATGGGCAGCTTCAGCATGTCGGCCTGGATTTGCAGGAAGGTCTCATTGCCAGTCAGTCCCCCATCGACGCCCAGCGCCTCTGGCAGAGCGACCTCGGCCAGACCGAAGACGTGTTCGGCTGCCTCCCTGACGCGAAAGGCGATGCCCTCAAGGCCGGAGCGAGCGATGTGTGCAGGGCCCACTGCGGAATTCAAGCCGGCGACAGCGGCGCGCTGGTTGGGGTCGCCATGCGGCGCGCCTAGGCCCTGTAGAGCGGGAAGAAAGGCTGCGCCGGTTGTTCCGGCGACGCTGGCAGCGGATGCCTCAAACCGTCGATGATCCCCCAATCGCCACAGTTGTCGCATCCAATCCAGCGCTGAGCCTGCGGAAAGCACCATGCCTTCAAGGCAGAACAGGGTCTCCCCGCCGCTGGCGCTCAGCACAAACGGCGGCGCGGTCATGGACTTGAACACCAGCTCGGAGCCAGTAGAAAGATTGAGGGTTGCCGACGTGCCAAAAGTGACCTTGGCCGTGCCTGCCGCCTCGCCATGGGCGATCAGGGCGCTTTGCTGGTCGGCAATATCGGCGGCGATCGGCACGCGGGCACCGAACACGGAGACGTCGGTGTGGCCCATGACGCCCTGGGTATCGACCATTCGTGGAAAGGCCAGGTCACCCAGCCCCTGGTGCGCGATCAGCGCGGTATTCCAGGTGCCCTTGAACAGGTCGAAATAGCCCGTCGGCCAGCATTGGCTGGCGTCTGTGGCATGCACCGCGCCGCCGCTCAGCTTCCAGATCAGAAAGCTGTCGAGCGCGCCCCAGGCGAGGTCACCCAGGGGCCGGCCCACGTTGGCCAGGACCCCTTCAAGCTTGGTCGCCGCCTGTTGCGGGGCGAGCATGAACCCGGCGGCGGCCAGTTCTCGGGCCCGCTCGACGCCGCGCAGATCGCTCCAGATCACCATGGGGGCAACAGGCCGACCGGTGCGGCGATCCCAGAGGACGATGCTGGTTCTTTGCGTGGTCACACCAATGGCGGCGATGTCGGAAGGCGCACGGCCAGCCTGATCCAGGGCCTGGGCCAGCACCCGACGGGTTGTACGCCAGACTGTATCGGCGTCTTGTTCCACCCGTCCCGGTGCCGGATTACGTGAGCGCAAGGGCGCGCGGGCTAGGGACAACTGCGCTCCGGCGGGACTAAAAACTGCTGCGCGGGCCGTCGTGGTGCCGATATCCAGGGCCAGGATGAGCTCAGGCATCGGGGACCAGGACGCCGGGGTTCATCATGGCGGTAGGATCCAACGCTGCCTTCACCTTGCGCAACAGTCCCACTCCCTCGCTGCCAAGTTCCTGCGTCAGCCACTCGCGCCGCACCCGGCCGATACCGTGATGGTGGGCCAGGGAACCCCCATGACGGGTGGTGGCCTGCATGATCCGCCGCCAGCCGTCGAAATAGACCGCCTCCATCTTCGCCGGGTCGGGCACGTTCACCGCGAAGGTGAAATAGAGATTGAGGCCGGTGCGATAGAGGTGCGAGCTATGGGCTGAGCCGGCTAGTACCCCGTCGATCTTGGCCAGGTCCGCCACAGCGTCATCGTATATCGCTCCGATCACATCCCAGCCGCCAGAGATTTCTACCGTATCCAGAACGATTCCGCGTTCGAGAAACTGGTTCCAGTGCGGCACATGATTGCGGTTCTTCAACCAAGTTTCGACGATATCACTCGGCGCTGCGGTCGCGTCTGCCTGGGCGGCCAGATCCGCCACCCCGGCGACCTCAGCATCGACCAGGCTCTGGGGGCCTTCATGGACCATGATCAACACACAGGTCTCGGCGCGGGCATCAAGGCGGCGGGCCTCGCGCTCATCATATTGACGTACCACCGGCGGTGCCCAGCCGGTCTGGATGATCTCGCGTTGCAGGGCAAAGCCGGCGGCCATGTCTGGTACCCACCAGGCACTGACCGCTCTGGCGGCGGGGGCCCGTCGCAGTTTTAGCGTCACGCCGGTGATCACGCCTAAGGTGCCTTCCGAACCCAGCATCAGGTGGCGCAGATCGGGACCCGCTGAGGCCCGCGGCCCTTTGCCCAGGACCACCAGTTCACCGGTGGGCAGCACCGCTTCGATACAATGGACGATGTCTTCGATGTTTCCGTAGGCGGACGAAAACTGACCCGACGCCCGCGTGGCGACCCAACCACCGACACTGCTAACCGCGATGGACTGGGGCCAGTGGCCAATGGTCAGCCCTTGAGCTGCTACCGCCTCTTCAGCTTCCAGCCCGTTTTTGCCAGCGTCGAAACTGGCCAGCAGGTTAACTGGGTCGATCCCGCGCACCTGGTTCATGGCGCTCATGTCCAGAACCACGGCGTCCGGTGAAGCCACGACACCGCCGACAACACCGCTGCCCAGGCCAAAGGGAATGACCGGCACACCGTGCGCCCTGGCGACACTCAATGCCGCCTGAACGTCAGCCACACTGGTCGGGCGCACGACGCAAACCCCCTGCGGCCCGGGCGTGCCGATATGATCGCGCACATGGCTGACCACCCAATAGTCATGGCGACGCGCAGCCAGGGTCACCGGATCGGTCAGGACCTTGGCCTCGCCTATTGCCGCACGCAATTCGGTGATCAGGGGTCTGCTCATGGCCGTACCTAAATTCCTCCCTCCCCTTTATGGGGAGGGACAGACGGCGAAGCCGTCAGGGTGGGGCTTGGAGCAACCGCGACGCCGTGTGGGAATTCCAAAGCGCCCCACCCGTCTTTTCGCTACGCTCAAATCCACCCTCCCCATAAAGGGGAGGGAGGCCGGGTGGAAGCCCGGCGACGGTGGATCAGTGGTCAGTGTTAGAGAATGAGAGCCTTTACCAGCAGGACCGTGGTCAGGCCGCTGTTCCATTCGGTGTCGGGATAACGATCAGCTTCCACATAGCGACGTGCCCGACAGAACGCCTGGCTCCTGAGATTAAAAGTGTCGGTCTCGAGCCGCTCGGCGGCATAAACGGAGGGCCGGTCCTCATCCCTAAATGCCTCGGCGGCCAGCGGCGTGATGTTCGGCAGCCAAGTTCTCTCAAAGGTATCGTACAGGATAGCCCGTAGAGCCGACGCGTCGGCAGCGAGGGCCTTGCGGATGCGGGTGGGGTCAGGCGGCGGCATAGGACCCTAGCTTCGCGTGAAAACCGGTGCACGTTTCTCGCGGAAGGCCGCTACCGCTTCGCGATGATCGTTACTGGCGCGCAGCTTGCCGACCGCGTCGTGCTCCCAGGTTGCGGCGTCGTGCGGCGAGAGATCAATGGCGCGTTCGGCGTATGTTTTCACCGACTCCACCGACAGCGGTGCGCGGCTGGCGATCCGGGTGGCCAGGGCCAGGGCCGCGTCCTGTAGCGTGTCTGGCGCGTGCAGTGCGGTCACCAGACCCCACCTTTCGGCGACCTGCGCATCATGCGGCAAGCCGGTGAGCAACATGGCCTTGGCGCGCGAGACCCCGATCAGGCGCGGCAGGCGATAGGCCGAGGCCATCAGACCCATATTCACCCCCGCCGCCACAAAGGTCGCGCCGGTGGCGGCGATGCGGATGTCGCAGCTGAGTGCCAGTTCCAGCCCGCCGCCCATGCAATGGCCGTTGATGGCGGCAATGACGGGCACGCGTGAGCCGGCCACGGCGGCTATGGCCACCGCGAAGCCCGCACCGGTTCCGCGCTCACCGCCACCCTTCAGATCGGCCCCGGCGCAAAAGGACACGCCCCGTCCGGTGAGCACGACCACTCTAACGCTAGTATCGGCGTCGCTCTGGGCAAACGCGTCGGCCAACTGGAGACACATGTTTTGCCCCAGCGGATTCATCGGCGGATTGTCGATCTCCAGCTTGACGACGCCCGCGGCGGGCCGGGAGATGTGCACGGTTGCGGTCACGAAGGAATATTCCCCATAATCAGATGATCGCGTCCGCGCGGAGCTGAGCGACCTCGTCATCCCCATAGCCCAACTCAGCGAGAATCGCATCGGTGTGCTGGCCGGGCTGCGGGGCCGGGGTGTCATAGTGTGGCTCGAGGCCCGACAGTCCAAATGCTTGGCCGACGACCTGAGTTGCCAGAGGGTCGTGCTTCAGTGTTCGTGCCATGCGCAGATGGCGCACCTGTGGGTCGGCAAACATCTCATCAATGGCATAGACCGGACCGCAGGGGACCCCGGCATCGTTAAAGGTTTCGACCCAGTGGCCGGTCGGCTGCAATCTCAGGGCGGCGGCGACCGCAGCGTTGAGCGCACCGCGGTTACGTGCCCGCGCGCCCGCAGTGGCAAATCGTGCCTCGTCGATCAGGGCCGGCACGTCGGCAGCGCGGCAGAACCGCTCGAACATCTCCTGGCCCAGAACCCCAATATTGACTTGGCTGTCAGCGGTCTGGAACAGACCCATTGCCGGCGAAGTCGGGTGCAGGTTTCCCTCTTGGCCGGGCGTGAACCCGTCGATCAGATAGCGGGCCGCCTGAAAATCGAGCAGGGCGATCTGCGCCTGCAATAGCGAGGTGGTGACCCATCGCCCGCGCCCGGTCACGTGACGCTCCAGCAAAGCCGTCATTACCCCTAAGGCGCAATAGAGACCGGCGGCGGTATCGGCGATGGCGATGCCGGCGCGCACAGGGCCCTGGCCAGGAAATCCGGTGACCGACATCAACCCGCCCATGCCCTGGGCGATCTGATCAATTCCGGGACGATCCGCATAGGGGCCGTCCTCGCCGAACCCGGAGATACTGGCATAGATCAACCGAGGATTGAGCGCGCTCAAGGTTTGATAATCTATCTTCAGGCGGCGTTTGACGGCCGGTCGGTAGTTCTCGATCAGAATATCGGCGGTTTCCACCAGATGTAGCAGGACCTGCCGCCCGGCGGGCTGTTTCAGGTCCAGGGTCAGGCTACGTTTATTGCGATGCAGGTTGCGTGCGTCCGAGCCCAGGCGCGGCATGGCACCATCGCCCTCGCCTGGCGGCTCGATCATCACAACGTCCGCCCCCCAGTCAGCGAACTGCCGCACGGCCGTAGGGCCCGAGCGCACTCGGCTCAGATCAATGACTCGCAACCCCTCGAACGGCAGACGTGCCGAGGCGTCGGTGGTCTCTGGAGTTCGGGGCGCGGTCGCGGGTTCACCCCGGGGCGGCCGGATCATCGAAAGTCCATGTCACGGGTGTGTTGATCGCGGCAGATGGCAACCTGCCGCGCGATCTCTGCGGACGACCAGCCGAGCAGAGGGGCCATGGCGTCGGCAGCGGTTTGCAACGCGCCCATTCCAGCATCAAGGTCGAAGAACGCCCGGCCGCTGCGCCTTACCCACCAGTCTTCTAGGGTGAGCGCGCCCTCGACCAACACGGCATGGATGGCCTGAGCGGAAACACCGCCGGGGATGGATGCGATATCGGCACCGGCATCGCCACCGATGAGAGGCGTCACCGCCGTCCGGCTGGCCTGTGGCTTGCGGCCCATCGCCAGTTCCACCGCGTCGACCACGCGCTGCGCCATCTGGCGATAGGCGGTCAGCTTGCCACCGGCTATCGAGATCATGCCGGCAGGTCCGGTCCACAGCTCATCGCGGCGGGAGATTTCCGAGGCGCTCTTCCCGGCCTGAGCCACCAGGGGGCGAACGCCCGACCACACTGAAACGATATCGGCGGGCGTGATCGGATCGACTGCGAAGCGGCGGTTGGTGGCGGCCAATAGATACTCAACGTCCTGAGCGGTGATCGGAGGCCAGGCTTCAGCGTCAGGATGAAAGGTATCGGTGGTACCCAGATAGGTCACCGGCCCTTTGGGGACCGCAAAGACGCCACGCCCATCGGCGGCATTCATGATGATTGTGCGATTGATTGGCAGCCGCGCGTGGGGGATCACCAAGTGCACCCCGCGCGCGAGGGTGAGACGGGAGGCAGATCCGGCGTCTTCCATCGCCCTGACGCTATCGGCCCAGGGACCGGCGGCATTGACGATGATGCGGGCCATAAGCCGAGCCTGCCGGTCCTCGCCTCCCGGCAGAGTGTCCAGGACCTCAAGGCCTGTGGCTTTGTCGCCGTCGCGTATGATCGCTCCGGCCCGCGCATAGCTGGCCACGACCGCCCCGTCTGTGGCAGCGGAGCGGACATTGGCCAGGGTCAGGCGTGCGTCGTCGGTAAGGTATTCAGGATAAACCACCGCCCCGGCCAGGTCAGAGGCCGCAAGGGTTGGTTCGCGCATTCGCAGTTGGGCCGCCGACCAGACCTCGTGCCTGTTGGATTTGGCGACGCCGCCCAGCTTTTCGAAGGTCCACAAGCCGGCGCGAAGTTTAGCCATCACCGCCGCGTTTTTGGCCGGAATGACAAAGGGGGTCTCGCGCGCCAGGTGTGGGGCGATATGCTGCACAATCGCGCGCTCCGAGGCTGCCTCGCGCACCAAGGCCAGGTCCCCTTGAGCCAGATACCGCAGCCCGCCATGAATCATTTTCGACGAGCGGCTGGACGTGCCCGCGGCGAAATCCCGCGCATCAATGAGGGCCACCCGCAGGCCTCGCAAAGCGGCGTCCCGCGCCACGCCCGCCCCGGTGATTCCTGCCCCGATCACCGCCAGATCGAACACTTCGGCTTCCAGGGCAGCGAACAGGGCATCGCGGTTCCTAAGATCCAGAGCGCCCGACACCGATGCCATCCTGTTCAAACCCCAGCGAAACGCCTAATCTTGCTTCCAGACTCTACAGGGCAGGCCATGGCCTGCGCAATCTTCACGAGGCTGACACCCGATGATCCTTGAACGCCTGGCCCCCGTGGTCACCAGCTTAGCCCCGAGCAACCATCCGTATCTGAACGGGGCCTGGACGCCGTTGCATGAGGAGGTCAACGCTTCTGATTTGCAGGTGATCGAGGGGGCAATCCCCACAGACATCGACGGGATTTACCTGCGCAATACTGAAAATCAGGTGCATCAGCCTCTGGGCCGATTCCATCCCTTTGACGGCGACGGGATGATCCATCAGATCGAGTTCAGCGGCGGAAAAGCAAGCTATCGCAACCGGTATATTCGTACGCGTGGGTTCCAGGCCGAGCAAGAGGCAGGTGCATCCCTGTGGGGTGGGCTGGCCGACCCGGTGACCCTGGCCAGGCGGCCCGGGTTCGGCGCGCACGGGGCTTTGAAGGATAGCTCCAGCACCGACGTAATCGTGCACGCCGGGCGCGGACTTTCGACCTTTTACCAATGCGGCGAGGGCTATCGCTTTGATCCCCTGACCCTTGAAATGCATGGACAGGAGGCATGGACCCCTATTGACGGGATTTCCGCGCACCCTAAAGTTGATCTGGCGACGGGCGAGCTTTTGTTTTTCAACTATTCCAAACACGCCCCACACATGCACCTGGGCATTGTCGATAAGCGCAACCACCTGACCAGCTATCGCCCGATTCCCTTAGCCGGGCCCCGCTTGCCGCACGACATGGCATTCACCGAAAATTACGCGATACTCAATGACTTACCTGTGTTCTGGGACGCCGAGCTGTTGAAACGCGACATTCATGCTGTGCGGCTGCACGAAGGCCTGCCGTCGCGTTTCGCTCTGGTGCCGCGCCGGGGCGACGGGCCGATCCTGTGGTTCGAGGCGGCCCCCACCTATGTCCTGCACTGGTTGAATGCTTATGAGGATGGAGACGAGGTAATTCTGGATGGTTATTTTCAGGAAGAGCCCATGCCCAAACCCCATGCCGACGCCCTTCCCGGCTTTGGCCACATGATGGCCTATCTGGACATGCACAGCTTCAAGCCCCGCCTGCATCGCTGGCGCTTTAACCTCAAGACTGGGGCGACGCGGGAAGAGCGGCTGGACGACCGGATTTTAGAATTCGGCATGATCAATGCCCGCTTTGCCGGCCAACCCTATCGGTATGGTTATTCCACCACCGCCCTTCCCGGCTGGTTCCTGTTCAACGGCTTTGTCAAACATGACCTGATCAGCGGCGAAAGCTGGAGCTACACCCTCCCCGAAAGCCGCTACGCCAGCGAAGCCCCTTTCGCACCGCGCGTCGGTGCCACAGCCGAAGATGAGGGCTATCTGGTCAGCTTCGTCACCGACGAAAACACCGGCACCAGCGAATGCATCTTGCTGGACGCCCAGCGCATCCAGGACGGCCCGGTGTGCAGGGTAGCCCTACCCCACAAACTGTGCAGTGGTACCCACGCCTGGTGGGCGGACCGGGCGGATTTGGCGGCTGGGCGAGCCGATGCGCCCTGACCTGATCCCGGGCGGCGCCAGGACGCCAGACCGACCCCCCGCAGGATGAACACCTGATGAACGGCGGGAACCTGCGCCGTTCAGAAACGTTTCCTTATACGCATTTCCAGACCGCAACAGGAGTTGTCATGCGCAAGTTCCAATCCGCCTCATTGGCCGTTTTAATCGGACTGGGTGCCGCGATGAGTCTCGTCGCGCCAGGGATAAGCCAGGCTCAAGTGAGCATCGGCATCAGCGTCGGCTATGGGCCGCCCGCCATCCCCTATTACCGGCAACCGGAAATTCCCGGCTACGGCTATATCTGGACACCAGGATATTGGGCCTACGACGACGACTATAGCGATTATTACTGGGTGCCGGGCACGTGGGTGAGGCCGCCGCGCATCGGCTATCTATGGACGCCTGGATATTGGGGTTATAACGACGGCTCTTACCTGTTCAATCAGGGCTATTGGGGCTCATCGATCGGTTTCTACGGCGGGATCAATTATGGTTATGGCTACGGCGGCTACGGCTACGATGGCGGCTATTGGAGAGGCCGCGACTTCTATTACAACCGCACCGTCAACAATGTCACCAACATCAATATCACTAATGTTTACAACCGCCAGGTGAACACGACGATCAATCATATCAGCTATAATGGCGGCCCAACCGGTGTGCAGGCGCGACCAACGCCGCAACAACTGGCCGTGACCAACCGACCGCGCCTTCAGCCGACGGCGTTGCAAATGCAGCACCGACAGATGGCCGCGACCACCCCCGCCTTGCGAGCCAGTATCAATCACGGTGCCCCGGCGATCGCTGCTACGGCTCAGCCTGGCGTACTGCGCGGACCGGGCGTGATCGCGGCGGCACGCCCTGGCGCTCCGTATCACCCAGGCAACAGTTTCGCCCGACCTAACCAATCGCAGCCCCGTCAGGCACAGCAGCCGATGACAAATCCCCAGGGTGATCGGGTCTCACAATCCCAGCGTGGGCCATATCACGCCAACGCTCGGGTTAATCCTGACAGCGGATACGGCGGTAATCCAAACTATTATGGCCAGGCGCATCAGAACCCGAGGCAATCAGTGCCGCGCGACCAGGCTGGACAGCTGCGGGACCGTTCGTACCCGCAACAACAGGGTCATGCCCCGCCGCAGCAACAGTTACGTGGGCCGCCGCAGCAGCAGTTTCATGGCCCGCCCCAGCAGCAGTTCCGTGCACCGTCGCAGCAACAGTTCCGTGGACCGCCTCCCGGTCAGTCCCACGCGCCCCCGCCTCAACGGGAGCGAGCCCAACCCCAGTCTCGGCAAGCACCGGAGGATAGACGCGATGGCGGTCGGCAGTAGTTAGGCGACCCTCGCTTCGGGCGGATGATTGTCCTATTGTTTCAGGCTAACCCAATCACCGCTCGACGCCGCCGTGCAAATCCGCCCAAGGCGCCAATGCCGATAAACATCAGGGCCCAGGTTGCCGGCTCAGGCACCCCAAGGGGATTGTAGAGCCAGTTTTCGCTGCCGTTAGTCAGCACCACTTCGCCCAAGTCGTTGATGCCAAAAGCGTTATAGTTGTTACCGGTCGGCGGGTTCAGGTCGATGAAGCCGTTGGTGAGCAGGTTATAGGTAAAGGGGTGCAATATGGCCCCTGCATCGACCCATTCGCCCACAGCCAGGCCATTGTTGTTGACCCCCTCCAGATAGGTGCCGTTCACTGCATTGGGGTCATTGACGAAACTATAACCGCCACCGGAATAAACAAAGCCCTGGATCAGGCCCGCCGACGATGTCCAGCCGATGATCAACCCCGCATCGGTGACCCCGCGCGCCAGGGTGCGGACGCTAAAAACAGGGGACACCGACAGATCGGTGCAGCTGCCGCCATTAAGGATATAGCCGTGACGGTAGAGATGGCCGCCTGAGTAGAAGAAATAATCTCCGACTATGACGCCACTGGCATTGATCCCTTGAGCGATGCCGTTGAGGGGTGCGGAGGTTGCCGGATCCACCAGGGTTGTGACGGCACCTCCGGCGCTGCGCTGGAATTCGGAGGCTGTTCTTAGGTTCAGCGTCGAGTCGGTGGAATAGCCGGTGATGGTGTTGGCCGCGTTAATCGCCCGGCCCGTCGTGGCGAAGGCACCCGCGTCGGTGAAGGTGGTGTAGACACCAGCAGGGTCGCGGATGAAAGCCGGGCCGGCAGAGGTCGAGTCGTTGATCGCACCGGTCATATAGCCGGCATTATTGATCGCCAGTACCGCGGTTGTCGTACCGGGCGCGCCGTAAGCGGCAATCGGGGTGTAGCTGCCCGCAGAGGCTGTCGTCGCGGCCAGCAAAAGTCCTGCTGCGGCGGCAAATAACCGAATTCGTGCCATTTTGTCTCGTCCTATGGGGTTGGGGCTGTTGGGTTAGGGGCTATCGGATTAGAGGCTATTGTGCACCCAGCGTTGGCAAACCGGCGAGCGCATCTTCAGCTGCTGCCTGGATCGCCTCGGTGCCAGCCGCGCTGGCATCGCTGGTGATCTGGACGCTACCGAGCACGAGATAGGCCGCACCCTCGACACTGCCGGGGCCAGGCCGCTGGCGTCATCGGCAACTTGCGGCAGGGGTGTTCCACGAGCGCTGATCCGCGCCGAAAGTTAGTACAGGCCGTCGGCGGTCGAGACCGTTATTCTGTCAGTATCAATGGCGACGTTGCGCGCCTGAAACGCAGCGACCAGCGCGCCGGCGATATCGTCCTCAGTGAGCTGGATGGACTGTCGACCAGGGGCGTCACCCTCACTCGTCACAGCGGCGTCATCGGCCATCGTCATTCCCTCTTAATGCGGATCGTGCACAGGCGTACAATGAAGCCTGTTTTCAGGTCTGGCTCAAGGGGGTTGTCAGCGCCGCGGCTCACGCGCTGATGTTGGGTCTGACTATAGGTGTGGTGTGCATGCACTCCGGCACTGGTTCAGGACCCCCCTGGCGTAAACAGTGGCGGGCCACTAGATTGGTGCCAGAGCCAAATAGGGATAATAGCCGTGCATCTGAAACTCAAAAACCTGTCGCGCCTGTGCCTTTTGCTGATCCTGCCGGCGGCCCTGGCCGGGTGCGGGATCAATGCCATTCCGACAAAACAGGAAGCGGCCAAGGCCAAATGGGGCGAAGTGGAAAATGCTTATCAGCGACGGGCCGATCTGATCCCGTCACTTGTCGCCACGGTCAAAGGCTTTGCGGCTCAGGAAAAGAGCGTGTTGGTCGAGGTTACTCAAGCCAGGGCCAGCGCCACGCAGGTAAAGGTCGATCCTGGCACCCTGACCAATCCCGCCGCCCTGCAGAAATTCGAGCAATCCCAGGGCCAGTTGTCTGGGGCCTTGGGCCGCCTGATGGTGATCCAGGAGAAGTATCCAGAGTTGAAATCCAACGAAAACTTCCTGGCTTTGCAGTCCCAGCTTGAGGGCACGGAAAACCGCATCGCTGTGGCCAGGCGCGATTATATCGACGCAGTGCAAGACTTTAACACCGCGCTGCGCACCTTCCCGACAGTGATCTGGGCCAGCACTTTCTATTCGGCGGAAAAACCCATGGTCACGTTCACGGCTGGTGCCGCCGCACAGACTGCGCCAACGGTGAATTTCGATACCCCTGCCACGCCGGCGACAAAGTGAAGCTTCTCGCCGCCTGGCTGGCTATGGCGGCGGCCCTGCTGCTGGCCGCACCGGCTTTTGCCGCCCTGACCTTTCCACCCCTCAGCGGGCGCGTGGTTGATCAGGCCCATGTGCTCAGCCCGCAGGCTCAGGCGGAACTGACCGCAAAGCTCGCCGCATTGGAACAAAAAACCAGTCGCCAACTGGTGGTGGTCACCCTGCCCAGCCTGCAGGGTGACGACATCGAGGACTATGGGAATAAGCTGCTCAGAACCTGGGGCCTGGGCCAGAAGGCCACTAACAACGGCGTCCTGTTCATCATCGTGCCGTCTGAACATAAGGTGCGCATCGAGGTGGGCTATGGCCTGGAAGGCCAATTCACCGATGCCCTGTCCAGCGTGATTTTGCAGCGGTCAGTGATCCCCAAATTCCGCGCCGGCGATGTTCAGGGCGGCGTGGTGGCTGGCACCGATGAGATCATCACCCAGCTTGGCCTTGATGCCTCCACCGCCGAGGCACGCGCGGCGCAGGCGGCCCAGAGCCTATCGCGGCCGCAAGGTCGCATCGGCAACCCGCTTGGCGGGATCGTGCCGATTTTGCTCATTATCTTCATCGGCTTTCATCTGCTGCGAGGCCGCGGCGGGGCCGGCGGCGGTGGTGGCGGCTTGGCATGGTTGTTACCGATGATGATCCTGGGTAGTTCCAGAGGTGGCTGGGGCGGGGGTGGCGGCGGCTTTGGTGGTGGGGATTTCGGCGGCGGTGGCGGGGGGTTCGGCGGCGGTGGCGGGTCAGGCGGTGGCGGCGGTGCCTCGGGGGGGTGGTGATATGCTAAGCCGATTGGATGAGGATCGTATTGAAGCGGCGGTAACTGCAGCTGAAGACGGCACATCGGGCGAGATTCTCTGTGCCCTTGCAGCCGAGGTGTCGCAATACCGGGAGGTTCCCCTGGCCTGGGGCGCGGGCGTGGCTCTGGCCTTGCCCCCCCTGGCGCTGACTTTGGGCGTCAACCCCCTGGATCTGGCGAGCCGGGCAGGTGCCTGGTTGCCCGGCCAGGTTTCGGCCATGGCCGGCCAGATCGATCTGGCCCTGGCACTCTACGCCCTGGTGCAGCTGGGCCTTTTCGTCGTCACCGCTCTGATTGTCCACATTCCAGCGGTGCGTCGGCATCTGACACCTGCCAGTCTGAAACGCCGCCGGGTCGCCAGGGCGGCACAGCACCAGTTTGCGACCATGAGTGCGCGTGCGACCGGCAGCGATACGGGTATCCTGATCTTTGTCGCGGTGGATGACCGGCAGGTGCAGATTCTAGCCGACGCCAACATCCATCAGAAAATCGAAGATGATGCCTGGAACCGCGCCGCCAAGGCGATTGGTGCCGAGATGAAGGCAGGGCACGATCCCACCGGCGGAATTGTCCAGGCTATTGAAATCTGTGGCCAGGCCTTGAAACTGCACTTCCCCTCTGATGCCCCGCATCCGCACAGTTTTCGCGCCAGGCCGGTAGAAGTCTGACATGACCCCCTCCCATGGGCGCAAGTGCATCTTCATAACCGGTGCAGCCTCAGGTATGGGCCGCGAGACTGCACGGCTGTTCGCCGGTGAGGGATGGTTCGTCGGCGGTGTGGACGTTAATCTTGCCGACCTGCAGGCCTTGCAGATCGAGCTGGGCCCAGAAAACCTGTTCGTCCGCAGTCTGGATGTAACCGATCGCGAGGCCTATGCGGCGGTCCTGACCGCGTTTTCCGAGGCAACAGGCGGCAAGCTCGATCTGTTGTTCAACAACGCCGGCATCGGCCGGGGCGGTCCCTTTGAAGACATGAGCTGGGACGACGTCATGGCTGTGATCAACGTCAATCTGATCGGCGTGCTGAGTGGTGTACACTTGGCCCTGCCCCTGTTGAAAGCGACACCTGGATCGTTGTGTTTTTCCACATCATCGTCATCGGCAACCTTTGGCATGGCCGGCATTGCGGTCTATTCGGCCACCAAACACGCGGTAAAAGGCTTCACCGAAGCTTTGTCGGTGGAGATGAAGGCCCATGGGGTGCGGGTGGCCGACACACTGCCTGGCCTGATCGACACCCCGATCCTGCCCGACGTGGCCAAAGCCCGGGCACCCGCGGAAGGCATGTGGCGGCTGATCCCTGCGGTTGAGGTGGCCAAGGCCGTCTGGGCCGCCTACCACAGCGATAAGATCCATTGGTATGTGCCGCCAGAACTGCATGCGTTTGACACTCTGGTCACGGCGTCCCCCGAACAGGTGCGCGATGCCATGGCGGCGGGAGAGTTTCTGAACTTTAGCGATTGACCAGCGTGCGTGGGACCGTCACACGCGGCGAAATTTACGGGGCCTGTACCAATGGATCGGTTACTCGAGCGTCTGGTTGATGCCGCCTATACCGGCATGACCGCCAGTGTCTGGGCGGACGTCAAGGGTGATCAGATTGCCATCTATGATCCCGTCGGCACTCGAACCTTTTTCGATGTCAATGCCAATACCAATCGCGTGGTCCGGCTCTTGCGCGTCCATGGTCTGGTGCCGGGCGACTCAGTGGCGCTGCTCTGCTCGAACCGGGCCGAATTCGTCGAGGTGTTCAGCGCCTGTCTGCGGGCTGGCTTTCGCGTCACCCCGGTCAACTGGCACCTGACAGCCGATGAAGTTGAATATATCATCAACGATTGCGAGGCGAAGGCTCTGATCGCCGAGACCCGCTACCCAGCAGCACTCTCCACAAAGGCGCCGGCACTGGCGGTCAGGATCAGTATCGGGCCCGACGCACCCGGCTTTATTTCCTATGCCGCCGCCATGGCAGAGCTGGACGGTGCCGACATTACCGACCCGCTGATGGGCGGGGCTATGCTCTATACTTCGGGGACCACGGGACGTCCCAAAGGCGTCTATCGCCCGGTGAATACCACGGTTCTACTGCCTGGCCCCGGCGAGGCGGATGACGTGCAGATGTGTGCAGGCCCTGCCTATCATGCCGCGCCTCTGGCCTTTGATGTGCGCACGGCCATGGCGCAGGGCAGCCCCCTAGTATTTCTCGATAGATGGGACAGCGAAGGGGTCTTGCGGGCGATTGCCACGCACCGTGTCACCCGCGCGCACCTAGTGCCGATTATGTTCCAACGCCTTTTGGCTTTGCCGGACGAGGTAAAAGCCAGGCACGATATTTCCAGTCTGAGCTTCATCGTCCACGGGGCAGCGCCCTGCCCGCCAGAGGTGAAAAAGGCGATGATCGATTGGGTGGGACCGATCCTGCATGAGTATTATGCCGGGTCCGAAGGCGGGGCCGGCTTTATCGTCAGCTCGCAGGAGTGGCTGGCCAAACCAGGCACGGTGGGCCGCCTGCCTGCACCTGGCGCGATCCGGATTGTGGATGACGAGGGTCAGGACATCACCCAGCCCGGCCTTCCCGGCACGATCTATTTTCAGGTCTCACCGGTGAGCCCCTTCGAGTATTTCAAGGATCCGGCAAAGACGGCTGCGGCGCATCGGGGCGAGTATTTCACCCTGGGCGATGTCGGTTATCTGGACGAAGACGAATATCTGTTTCTGACTGGACGCAGCGCCGAATGCATCATCTCCGGCGGAGTGAATATCTATCCCCAGGAGATCGATAACGAGATGATCAAACATCTTGCGGTTGAAGACAGTTGCGCCATTGGCGTCCCCAATGAGGAGTGGGGCGAAGAGGTCAAGGTGGTCATCACCCTCAACCCCGGACACACCCCCAGCGACGCGCTTGCGGCCGAGATTATCGCTTTTTCCCGTTTACGTCTGGCCGGTTTCAAGGTGCCGCGCAGCCTGGAGTTTGTCGATGAACTGCCCCGCAGTCCCGCCGGTAAGATCCAACGCGGCAAGGTGCGGGCACCCTATTGGGCCGGTCGGGCCCGACAAATATGACAAGGATATCGCATGCAGACCACTAAGCTCGGCCCTCTCGATACTGTAAGTCGCCTGACACTCGGAGGCGGCGGTATTGGCCAAGGCTGGGGACCGACGAATCGCGATGAGGCGATCGCCACGTTGCACGAGGCTGTCGATGCCGGGATCAATCTGATCGATACCGCGCCGATGTACTGGAACTGCGAGGCGATTATCGGCGAGGCCTTTGACGGGGCTTTGCCGGCCGGCGTGCGCATCACCAGCAAGTGCCAACTGGGCACGCTGCCGGCCGCCGACGTCTATGAACGCCTGCAATCCTCGCTCGCGGCGTCTATGGCCGTGATGCGCGTCGAACACATCGATCTTTTCTTCCTGCATTCCAGTATCGCGCCCGACGACTATGCCTACGCCTTTGGCGATGCCCGCCAGGATGAGTTTTCCACGCGCTGGTCGCTCTACATCGATGCCGTAATCCCGGCGTTTGAGCGGTTGCAGGCGCAAGGGCGAATAGGGGCGTGGGGCATTACCGGAATTGGGGTACCGCAAACCATTCTGACCGCCCTGGCCCATGAGCGCGCGCCCGCGGTGACCCAGGTGATCACCAATCTGCTCGATTCCGCCGGCGGTATCCGTCGCTTCGCCGAGCCCGCCCAACCACGGGCGATCCTGGCAGCTGCACAGGACCGGGGCGTCGGTATCATGGGCATTCGAGCGGTACAGGCCGGTGCACTGACCCGAGAGCTGGACCGGACGATCTCGCCAAATCATCCCGAAACTCAAGACTATCAGCGGGCAGCGCCGTTCCGTGCGCTTTGCGAAACCTGGGGTGAGGATCCGGCCATGGTTGCTCACCGCTATGCCCTGGGCCTGCCGGGCGTCGATACTCTGGTTCTGGGGGTAAAAAACCGCCATGAACTGCGGCAAGTTGTGGCGGCAGAAGCGGCTGGGCCATTGCCTTTAGATCAGGTGGCACAGATCGACAATCTAGGCTTGCGCACATGAAAAGTATTGTCGTCACCGGCGTTTCGACCGGTATAGGCGCCAGCGTAACCAAGATCATGATTGCCAAGGGTTTCCGCGTCTTTGGCAGCGTGCGCCGCGAGGCAGACGCCGACCGTCTGCGCCAGGAATTTGGCGAGGCCTTTGTACCCCTGATCTTTGATGTCACCGACCCGGCGGCGGTTAAGGCGGCGGCGGCAACGGTCCGCGAAGCCTTGGCCGGAGAGACCCTGGCAGGGCTGGTGAACAATGCCGGTATCGCGGTCACTGGGCCCCTGCTCGAACTGCCCATCGACCAATTTAGACTGCAGATCGAGGTCAATCTGACCGGCGTTGTGATCACTACACAGGCCTTTGCACCGTTACTGGCCGCGACTGAGGGCCGAACTGGCAAGCCTGGCCGCATCGTCAACATCAGCTCCATAGGTGCCCGTAATGGCGCGCCCTTCCTGGCCGGTTACACCGCCTCGAAAGCCGCCCTCGAAGGACTATCCGAAGCCTTGCGCCGCGAGTTATTGTTGTTCGGCGTCGATGTGATCGTGGTCGCACCAGGGTCAGTGGCCACAGCCATCTGGGAAAAGGCCAAGCCCGAAGATATCCTGCCCTACAAAGACACTCCCTATTTCCCGGCCCTGCAAAATGTGCAGAATTTCGTCAACGACCAAGGCAACCGCGGCCTGCCACCCGAGCGTCTGGGCGAGGCGGTCGCCAAGGCCCTGACCACGGCCCGACCCAAGGTGCATTACACTGTCGCCCCCGACCCAATCCTGACCTTCTTTCTGGCCAATCTGCCGCGCCGACTGGTGGACCAGCTGTTGGGGCGGCGGCTGGGGTTATTGCCGAAGTAAGGGTTGGAGAATGTTGAAACCGTTGCGCGCCCGACAGATTTGTAGTAACACTTATTTATGAGAATTCGGTTCGAATGGGATTCCGTAAAGGCGACGTTTAACCAAAGAAAACATGGAATTAGCTTCGATATTGCGATTCGCGCCTTCGCCGACCCTTTCGCACTGACCGATCAGGATCGCATCGCCGGCGGGGAATTCCGTTGGCGCACTTTGGGCACTGTCGACGGCCATCTGGTGTTGCTGGTAGCCCACGCCCTTTGGGACCAAGACGATGAAGAGGGGCCCATCGAAGTCGTGCGCATAATCTCGGCCCGCAGGGCCGATCGAGCAGAAAGGAAGCGCTATGAAAACGAACACCGTTAGACGAAACCTCGATCTTGCCGATCTGGCGCCGCTGAGCGCCAAACAGATAGCAGACCTCGCCGCGCTTGCCGGTCAACCCGACAGCGAGATCGACTACAGCGATATACCTCGACTGACCGAAGCGTTCTGGACTGGCACCAAGCGCGGCCATTTTTACAGGCCGAGCAAGACCTCGACCACCGTGCGCATCGACTCCGACATCCTGGCCTGGCTACGCGCTCAGGGTAGGGGGTATCAGACACGCATCAACGCCATATTGCGCCGGGAGATGCTAAGCGCGGGCCGGGGGGTAGCAGAGGAATAGCTTGTCGCATTGAAGTCGGCCAAACGGAGACGCCCTGGAACGGGACGAAATGCGGTTCCTCTAGCCCCAGAGAAATGCTAGCGACGCAAAGAAAATTTAAGGGAAATCGAAAATGCTGTCGGCGATCATTGCTGCTGTTGCTGTCGCGGCCGCGCCTCAGCCTTCCATCGCAGTCGGAAAATATGGTCAGACGCCTGCTTCGACGACGGACGCCATCTGGCTGCAGGTTCCCAGTGATGCCCAGGTAGAGGCCGCTTGGCCTGGCATCGCAAAACGTTTGCATGTGAGTGGTGCGGCAACACTAGACTGCGCCGTGGGCGAGGATGGTAAACTCACTCAGTGCACGGTATTCGCGGAAACTCCGGCAGGCTCTGGCTTCGGCGCAGCCGCAACTGTCCTGGCTACCGGTTATGTGGCGCAACCCGGCCTCGTCAAGCCTGGACCGATACGCCCGCGTGTCAACATACCGATCATATTTCAATTTCCTGGTTCCAACTATACGGGAGCCCAGACGATTAGAGATCGTATCACTGCTGTTATGAACCCCCCAGGGGCCTCGATGCCTCGGGACCAAGAGGCACTGAATCTTCTATTGCAAAAGGAAGACTATCACGCTTTGGGCCGAAAACTTGCCTTAGTGAATGATGGCAATCAGGTTGGGCTTGACATGAACTGGGAGCGATCAAAGCACGCCGACGGAGCCGGTTTGGCTGTCGCTCTCCTCTATGTCACTGACCTCTGGCGATTAGGGTCCGCTATACCCGGCGCGACGGGCGACAGTCTGAAACAAACGGCAGCGGCATTCGGCCTTTATGCCTACGAATTGATCGCCATTGACGGAACACGCTGTGAAGACTCCTCCGCCCCCAGCCATCATCTAGACCAGCTAGTGTTCAGTCGCCATACTCTTTGGGTGTATGCGCTCAGCTTGCCCGAGTCAGATCGGGCGAAGCTATGGAATCTGGCCTTAACGATTGAACAGGGCACTCAATCGGTCCGAAGAGAGGACAAATACCTTTGCAGCGGCGGCCTAGATGAAATGAACGCCTCTTTTGCAGCTTTGGGCAATAAACCGTTGACCCTGGCCCCGATCCCGCCAAGTCCAGGTCAGCTTCTGGGTCACCAGTATGTCGTCACGCCACCGGCAAATTTCCAGCCCGGCTTCCTCAAGCCTGAACTGTGGCGCGCCAAACAGGATGAACTGCGCAAACAGATGCCGACTATCCTCAAGCGACTTCTCACTGCACCCCCGGCACCTCCGACACTGATCGCCCCAAACGGAAAATAAACAGGTGTTTCTCTCTACGCCAGCCCCCTAATCGCTTCGGCCACCGCCGCCGGCTGTTCCAGCGTGACCATGTGCCCCGCCTCCGGCACCATCACCGGTTTCGCCCCCGCAATGGCGGCAGCGAACGCCGCAGCATAGACTGGCGGGATCATTCGATCACTTTCGCCCCAGATGACGACCGTCGGGACCTTGATGCGGTAGAGGCGGCTGATCAGGCCGCGCTCAGGGATGGGGAACATGAGCTTGCCAGCCATGCCCAGTTGCCGGGCGTTGCGCACCAGGTAGGTTTTCAGAAACTCCGGATCACTCATGTTCAGGCCCGCCGTCATCAGCGCGGTCCCGGCGGCGACATCATGAAATAGCATCGCTGGAAGCTCATAGGGCAGTAAGATGAACATATCGGGGATCGGGTGATCATCTAGCCACAGGCCGGCCGGGGCGATCAGGACCAGACCGGCCAGATCATTGGGGGCCACAGCGGCCATTTCCGCCGCGATCATGCCGCCCATGGCCTCGCCAACGATCATCGGTTTTTTGATGCCGAGCGCATCGACGACATCCCAGGTGTGCAAAGTATAGTCGAGCATGTCGCGCAGCTGCGGACAATCCTCGGTCTCGCCGTAACCGGGCAGATACGGCGCGATCACCGTGTGGGTTTCGGCGAGGCTAGACAGGAGCGCGTCCGGCATAATCCCCCCCGCCCCATGCAGATAGACAAGCGGTGGGCCGCTACCTGCCTCGCGATAAGGCACGTCGGCAGCCTGGGTTTTGACGGTCTTGAGTTCCATACTACGGCTCCCTAGGCGGTTTCAGCGACGGGCGGCACATAGGCACCAGGCAGGGCACCGGGTTTAGCCAGAGTCTTCAAGGGATGGGCCCAGAACCTCTCGTCGCCGTCGCATTCCGGAAGAAGGCCGCGCAGCTTCGGCATGACCTTCTCGGCAAACAGCCGTGTGGAATACATGCACTTGTCGGCGGGCATATTGCCCACATGCATCAGACAAAAGATGTGCCCGACGTTCAGGCCCTTGATCAGGTCTTCCATGCGGTGGCGCACCGTCTCCGGTGATCCGGCAATGACGTGGCCGCCGTCTACCAGATCCTTCCAGGTCAGTTGCGTGTAGCCCCCGACGGGCGGTGCATATTGCGACAGGGCCCCTGTCTGGATGGTCTTAATCGTCCGATAGCCCGGCGCATCAGCGAATCCCGGAAAGACGTGCAGGCAACGGTTGTAGAAATACAGCACATGCTCCGAGTACAGACGTTCAGCCTCTTCGTCGGATTCGGCGACGCAGATGGTCTGGGCGAAACCCGCGCGATAGGGCGAGGTATCCGGGGCATTCCGCTCTTCCACCCGGTCCCAATAGCCCTGCATCAGGGTCTTGGCCCGTAAGTAACCGGAAAAGCTGAGGTAGGAATAGGAATACGTATTGTCGATGCAGAAGTCATAGGTCTCCACCGAGCCGCCACCGGGGATGTGGATGGGAGGATGCGGCTGTTGGATCGGGCGCGGCCAGATATTGACGTGGCGCAGCTTATTGTAGCGACCGTTGAAGGCAAAGGGTTCGCGTTTCGTCCACGCCTTGATGATCAGATCATGCGCCTCGGCATATTTTTCCCGTGTCAGGGCCGGTATCTGGCCGTAGCAATAGTTGGTGTCCATGGAGGTGCCAACGGGAAACCCTGCTACCAAGCGGCCCCCGGAAATGCAATCCAGCATGGCGAATTCCTCAGCCACCCGCACCGGCGGATTGTACAGGGCGATGGAATTTCCCAGCACAACCAGGGCGGCATTCTTGGTCCGTCTGGCGAGGCCGGCGGCGATGATGTTGGGCGAGGGCATAATACCATAGCCGTTCTGGTGATGCTCATTCACCCCGATGCCGTCGAACCCCAGGGTATCGGCATATTCGAGCATGTCCATATAGGTGTTGTAAACCTCATGGCTCTTCACCGGATCAAACAGCTTTTGATCGATGTCCACCCAAACCGAGCGGTTCGTCTGACGGAAATCATCCGGCAGATACGGCCAGGGCATCAGATTGAACCAGGTAAACTTCATGGCGCGTCATCTCCAGTCGCTGCTGATCACATAGGGGAACCGACCGGTCGCAGCTTACACGTCAACCTAGGTCACGACCGGTCCAGCGCGCAACAGCACGCGGTGCATATTTCAAACATTTGTTCGATGGCGGCGACAGAGAGGTTTCAGGTGCGCATCAACAGCGATCAGAGAGGCCAGGCCAATCGTTCGGCACGCACTGGTTGATTCCATTCTCAAGACTGAGGCGCACCATGGCATGTTGCAACTGAGACGGGATCATCCCAGACTACCTGCTCAAAGGGTGCTGCGGTCCCGCCGCCCTGGGGAATTTGCACCGCATGCCGCAGCCTCCAGGCGATCACCAGGAAGATCTGCAACGGCTGCACAGCCTGGGCTATGCCCAGGAGCTTTCGCGCAGCATGGGCCTGTTTTCGAATTTTGCCATTTCGTTCTCGATCATCTGCATCCTGTCCGGTGGGGTCAATTCCCTGGCCCAGGCGATCAGTGGCGTTGGCGGCGCGGGAGTGGGAATCGGCTGGCTGGTCGGCGGCGCAGCGGCCATGCTTTTTGCCCTCGCCATGGCCCAGATCGCCTCAGCCTTTCCCACCGCCGGCGGGCTTTACCACTGGAGCTCGATGCTCGGGGGCAGGTTCTGGGGTTGGTTGACGGCCTGGTTTAACCTGCTGGGCCTGATCACGGTCCTGGCGGCGATCAACGTCGGCACCTTTCTGTTTTTCGTCGGCGCGTTTGGTAAAATCCTGGGAATCACCGGGGGTTATGCCTCGCAGCTGATCTTTATGATCGTGGTGACCTGCGGCCAGGCTTTGATCAATCATCTGGGCATCCGCCTGACCTCGAAACTGACCGATCTTTCGGGCTATCTGATCCTGTTTGCCGCCGTGGTCCTGACGGTCAGCCTGCTCGCCTTTGCGCCAAGCCACGACATTAGCCGTCTTTGGACCTTCACCAATTTCAGCGGTGCGGCGGGCGGAGACGTCTGGCCCCGATCTGGGTCCATGGGCCTGGTTTTTCTCCTAGGACTGTTCCTGCCGATCTATACCCTTACCGGCTATGACGCCTCGGCCCATACTGCCGAAGAGACCGTGGCCGCCGCGCACCGCGTGCCCCGGGGCATTATCCACGCCGTATTCTGGGCCAGCCTGTTTGCCTGGATATTTTCCTGCGCCTTCGTCATGGCAATCCCCGACATGACACGCGCTGCGGCGCAAGGCTGGAATGTCTTCTTCTTTGTCATGGACGCCGTGATCCCGGCCCCCCTCAAGCTGGCCCTTTATGCTGCGATCTTCGTCGCCCAGTTGCTCTGCGGTCTGGCGACCGTGACATCCGCCTCCCGCATGACCTACGCCTTTGCGCGAGACGATGGCCTGCCCTTCTCCGCCGCCCTTAAGTAGGTCAGCCCGCGCCGGCGCGCGCCCGCCGCCGCCATCTGGACTACAGCGGTGATCGCGGTGGCCTTCACCGCCTATGCCCGGGCCTATACGACAGTGGTGTCGGTCACCTCGATCGCCCTGTATGTCTCCTACGCTATGCCCATTGCCGCCGGCCTTTTTGCCTACGGCAGAACCTGGACTCAGATGGGCCCCTGGGACATGGGCCCCGCCTTCAGGATCGTTGCTGCCCTTTGTATACTGGTCGCCGGCGTGATTTTTTATATCGGCGTACAGCCGCCCAATGAGCTGGCTCTGAAGGTGCTGATGGTCATTGGCGGGGTGACCCTCGCCGCCTGGTTCGGCCTGGAGTCGCGCCGATTCAAAGGCCCCCCGACAGGGAGCCGGATCGGCGACCGCGCGGCCCAGATTGCGGCTGCAGAAGCCGAATTGAACATCTAAGGTTGAAGCATGACCTCCGCCATTCCCGACCGACCGAAAACCGCCCAGGCGCTGCTAGCCCATCTCGCTGCGTCGCCGCTCCCCTATGCCAAGGTTGCCGTCTTCGACATCGACGGGGTCATGCGCGGCAAATACATGGCCAAGGATAAGCTCTCGGCGGCTCTGGAAACCGGTTACGGCTTCTGTGACGTCGTCCTGGGGTGGGATAGCCAGGACCAGCTCTACGACAATACCCGCCTCACCGGCTGGCTCACCGCCTATCCCGATGCTCAGGTGCGTCTGGTGCCGGAAACCACCCGCATCCTGCCGCTTGAGGACGGCGTGCCTTTGGTGCTGGGCGAGTTTGCCGGCAAGATGCAGGCGATTTGCCCCCGGTCGCTGTTGCGCCGGGTCCTGCAGCGCGCCGATGATCTGGGTTTTGCTGTCAAATCCGCAGCCGAATTTGAGTTTTTTGTCTTCGAGGAAACCCCCAACTCGGTGCGCGAAAAAGACTACCGCAACCTCAAAACCATCACCCCTGGTAATTTCGGCTATTCGTTGCTGCGCGCCGGCGTACACGCAGACTTCTACCGCGATCTTTTAGACCTGTGCCTGGACATGGATATGGAGCTTGAGGCGCTGCATACCGAGACCGGCCCGGGCGTAATTGAGGCGGCGATCCGGTATGACGAAGCCATGGCGTCCGCCGACAAGGCGGCCCTGTTCAAGACCATGACCAAGATCCTGGCGCAGCGCCGAGGCTGGATGGCCACCTTCATGGCTAAGTGGTCAAACGCCTGGCCGGGGCAATCGGGGCACCTGCATGTGTCCCTGGTGGACAAGGTTACCGGCGCGCCGGTGTTCTTCGCCGCCGACAAGCCGATGGGCATGTCCGACACGATGCGCTGGTTCGTTGGCGGGCAGCAGGCCCTGATGCCCTCGCTGCTCAGCATGATCGCCTGTACGGTAAACAGCTACACACGCCTGATCCCAGGATATTGGGCCCCCACTAGCGCCAGTTGGGGTTATGAAAACCGCACCTGTGCCTTACGCGTTATAGGCGGCGCAGCCAGCGCGCAGCGAGTGGAATACAGGATCGCTGCCGCCGACATCAATCCCTATGTCGCCTTCGCTGCGGCCATTGGCTCGGGCCTCTGGGGTATAGAAAACCACATTGAACCGACCGCACCCACCGAGGGTAACGCCTATGCCAAGTCATTCGCCGCCAAAATGTCATTGCCTCAGACTCTGTGGGATGCTGCCCAGCGGCTGAAAACATCCAAACCGGCACGGGCCCTCTTCGGCGATGCCTTTGTCGACCATTATGCCGCGACACGAGAATGGGAAGAACGCGAGGCACGCAAAGCCGTTACCGACTGGCAGCTACGCCGCTATTTCGAAATCATCTGACTTCACCCCTGTTTTTAGGAAATCTGTTGACCGCCTCCCTTATCGGCAATTGGAATTACCCGACCCGCATCCTCAGCGGACCAGGCCGCATCGCCGATCTTGGCGGGGCTTGCGCAGCCACCGGTATAACGCAACCTCTGGTGGTCACTGATAGAGGGCTGGCGGGCGGCACGGTTATGGCGGCTGTGGGATTGGCCCTGCAAAGCGTCGGCCTCTCGTTCGCCGTCTATGCCGAAGTCAAGGGCAATCCTGTGGGGGCTAACGTCGATGACGGCGTGGCGGTCTATCGCGCCGGCGGCCACGATGGCGTGATCGCTGTGGGCGGTGGCTCCGCCCTTGATGTCGGCAAGGCCATAGCCTTTATGTCCGGCCAATCCCGGCCTCTCTGGGACTTTGAAGATGTGGGTGACTGGTGGACGAGGGCCGACCCCGCCGGCATAGCCCCGATCATCGCGGTACCCACCACTGCCGGTACCGGGTCGGAAGTCGGTCGCGCCAGCGTGGTGGTCAAACAAGATACCCACGAAAAGAAGATCATTTTTCACCCGAAGATGCTCCCGGCGATCGTTATCGCCGACCCCGAACTGACCACGGGCCTGCCGCAGCACCTCACCGCCGCCACCGGCCTGGACGCTTTTGTCCACTGTTTCGAAGCCTTCTGTGCACCCGGTTTTCACCCCATGGCCGACGGCATCGCTCTCGAAGGCATGGCGCTAGTGAAAACCCATCTACCGCGCGCCTTCGCCGACGGCCAGGATCTGGAGGCCCGCTCGCGGATGCTTGCCGCCGCCAGTATGGGGGCAACGGCTTTCCAGAAGGGCCTGGGCGCAGTCCACTCGATTTCCCATCCGGTCGGGGCTTTTTATGACACCCACCATGGCCTGACCAATGCAGTGGTTCTGCCTTATGTCATGGTCTTCAACCGTCCGATGATCGAAATGCAGATGACAAAGCTCGCCCGTTACCTGGATCTTCCGGGCCAGGGGTTCGACGCGGTCCTGGCCTGGGTGCTGCAGTTTCGCCAGGCCCTGAGCATTCCTGAAACCCTGGCGGCGCTGAACGTTCCGTTGCACCAGGCGGACCTGATCGGCGAACACGCCCAGCGCGATCCCTCAACCAGCGGCAACCCCCGCCCCACCGACGCCGCTGCCATGACGCGGATATTTCGGGCTGCTGTGGCGGGGGATCTCAGTTCTAAAGGCGTCGGAGCCTGAGAAATTTGCCGACCAGTGACGCAAAGCTCTCCAGTCGAAAAGTGGGGCACACACTCTTAAACCCATCGATCATCGTTAGAACGCGGAATCATCGTCGCCACTGTCGGCGTTAGGCGCCGGCTTCGGCGGTCGTCCGGGTGGCGGTTCGGCCAGATCGCGACCCATGGGCACCGATAAGGCCTTGACCCAGTCGGCCGCCCTCAAGGGCCGGCCAGTGGATGAGGCTCGGCGGAGTTTGCGCAGGGCCTTTGCCTCTATATCCACCCCAAGGAACGCGATTAACGCAGGTGCCTGTTCCCCGCAGCCTGAGCTATGGCCTCTAGCCGCCCTAGAGCTTGATGATGTTTCATAGAAACATCTGAATCAAGCTCTACACTTTGGGTTTAGAGCAGGATTCTGCTTTTTAATGATTCTATCAAAAACCATCCTGCTCTAGCGCGGCAAACAGATGCACGTGGTTTGGCATCAGGCAGCAGGACTAGACTTCCACCTGCGCATCGTTGAACGCCTTGGCGGCGATGCCCAGATAAGCGCGATAGTCGGTCTCACAGAAAAATGTGCGCTGACGACGGTTACCGCGCTACGTGACATGGTGTAGCGCACCGGCGATAACGATCCTGGCCTGCCTGGGCACGGGGCGTTCCTGCGGAACAAGACGTTAAATTGTTCACGCATTGTTCTCTATGGTAATAGCTGTTTACTGCTGATCGCGTGACGATCGCTAGGGATCGACGGAAAGAGTGTGTGTCCCGGTTTCTGCCTGAGCAGCATTGCGGACGCCTCGGCAGTCGCTCGCGGCGGGGCCTCGATCGCTTCTACCGCACGACTTTTCGCGTCGACCCGAACGGCCCGGCGGCATTGGCACACCTCCGCCTTCAGCATGTCGCTCTCCATCTGTCGGTCGGCAGACACTTAGGCATGGACGGCAGACCTTGAGCGGGGTGACGGCTGCCCATACCCCATGATGCCGGCAAAACAGCGTCAGGAAACCAACTCGGTCACCACCCAGGACCAAGCAGGCTTGTCAGCCTAAAGTGGCCTTCCTCTGACGCGAGGATCGCAGCGCGACGCCTAGGCCACCGAATCCCAGTAGCATCAAAGCCCAGGCCGAGGGTTCGGGAGCTGTTGCCTCGCCCAGGAAGGCTAAGCCGTCGATTGTGTCAGTGATCCCACCGAAGGGCCGGAAACCTCCGTTCAGCGCTGTGCCTGTAAGTGAATAGGGAACGATGGAACCACCCTCCATTCCGACCCACAGAATGTGGTCGGCGGCGTCATAGGCCAAGCCGCCGGCGTTGTTGGGCGTACTAAATTGCGCCGTGAAGACGTTTGTCACGGGATCCCATATACCCACCTGTCTGGCACCCCAGTGGGTTATCCAGATTTTACCGCCGACGTAGGACATGCCGACCACGTCGGGTTGAGACTGATTGCTGAGAATGGCACCTGTGGTGATGTCGATCCGTTGAATGCCGTTACCAAATTGACCGTGATACAGCGACGTTCCGGTCCAGATCATGTCTTCGTTACAGCAACCCGTCTGGATGCCGGGAACGGAAATCGAGCCCAAAAGGGAGCCTGTGTAGCTGACTTTGTTGATTTTCCCGCTGAATGGATCGCCCGCGTACAGAAAATTTTGCCCGCTTACGTCAGTCAAGCCATTGATATGAAAAGTGGTGTTATAATTAGTCTGGCTGACAAAGGCCGCGCCGCTCACCGAGACCACGCCTAAGATATCCGGCAGTGTGTTGTTGAAACTTCTGACGTCGGCACCGACAAACAGCTTGCCGGCGGTCGCGCCGGCCGAAAAAGCCGGAATCGTCATCGCAATCGCAAGCGCCGCGATATATTTCTTATGAACCTTCATCCCTATTTCCCTTCGGCTTGGCGCGAGGCACCGAGAACCGCACTTGATCGCGGGAGCGGAATCCCGCTGGTGGGTATAATACGCTGGACTCTCCGTGACCTATCGCACGGAAGCAAAAATTTTAACACAAAAATGACCCTATCTCAGCAATCAATTCTGTCAAGATAAAAGGGCCGCTTGTCCATAGTAATCAGATGCGTTGGCGCAATCTTCAACCTTTAGGCGGGTCACACACCCTTATGGACTGCACCCCTGGACTGAGACAGGGAAAACAGGGACAGTTCTAACGAAGGAGAACCGATACCCCACGAAGAACGACGAAGTTACAGCTGAGAGGACAAGCTGAAGGCAGTTGAAGGTTTCGTCACGGAATGAAAGAGTGATAACTTATTAGAACAATATAAAATCCAGTATTTGGTCACAGTAGCCGGGTGAGCGTTGCTATGGTCACTGTCGATTCAACGGGCGACGTGCCGCCGGACAGGCAAACAAAAGGGCAAACAAAAGGGTCAGAGTCACTTCTATCCCCCAGGCTGCTGTGGCGGGGCATCTCAGTCCTCAAGGCGTCGGAGCCTAAGAATTTTGCCGACCGGTGACGCAAAGCGCTCCTCCTCCTCCTGGCTCGCGAAACAAATCAAGATTTGTGCATTTTCGAAAAGCGGGACACACACTCTTAAACCTATAGATCATCATGAGAACGCGAGAATATCGTCGCCACTGTCGGCGTCAGGTACCGGTTTCGGCGGTCGCCCGCGAAAAGAAAGGGGGCAGAGTCAATGAAACGCAAGTCTGCGTGATAATCGGATTCCGCGACACCTTTATTCTCTCCGACCCCATTCCTGCACTCGAACGTCAGAGTTCATGAACCACAAACGGGACCTGACCCTGGATCAGATCCGTCGGATGCAACCCGCCTGGCGCATTCCCATCGACGCCCTGGTTGGACTCGAAAACCAAGTCTGACTTAAAAAAGACTATGGGTTACGATGGATACGAGCGGTTTAGCGTCGGCGCGCATGGGAAGGGAGCTATGGAAGACTCGCTGAAGCCGGTTGGCCGTTCCAGTGGTTGTCAATCCAGTTCGATGACAATCCCGCGTGATGGATTGGTTTGGCCTTTGACCGTGGCGACGAAAGCCTGCATCGCGCTTTCGAGACCGTTGTTGCGATCAACCTGAACCACGCCGGCAACTTCGCTAAGGAAGGCATGCCAGCGCTCTGCCACCGCGTCGGCGAAGGCCTTTGGCCCTGCCGCATTGATCGCTGCTGCGGCCTCGTCTGGCGCAAAGAAGAAGACAGGCTTTGGACCAGGTAAAGGGGCATCAGTGGCAGCGTCACGCGCGTCCACGTGGGTTACGCCGACCAAGCAGGAATAGGCCAGGTAGTCGCCGAGCACCGTGTGAATTTCCCTCCGGATACTGCCATTTCCGGCGAAATCCACCGATACGCTTGCCACTGGAGCCAGCGAGGCGATCTCGCCGTAGTCCAGAACCTCGTCGTAAAGGCCACTCTCTCGAACGAAGGTCAGATTGGGTGTTGAGGTCAGGCCAATGCGACGGATTGCCGGCGATCCGTCGCGGGCAACGCTGGCCATCGCCAGCGCGGTCTTGGACGAGGCACTGGTCATGATCACCGTTCCGGCACCATGCCAACCCTGGCGACGAAACATCGACTCAAGCAGAAACCCGGTCTTGAACAGGGGGCCGAAGATCATCCGTTCCGCTTCCCGCGCTGGGTCATGCTCGGGGTCGGCGGCAAGGCGGCTGTAGGTATTGTAAATCGCGGCCATTGGTTGGCGGTGCGCAGTGGCATCGACAAATTGCCCGACCCTGATGCGGTCTGGTAGGACGTCGAGATGCGTCCCCATGGGCATGTAGCCGTAGACGCGTTCGCCAACCAGAATGTCCGGGTGGCATGACTCGACGACGACCGCGTGTCCCCACATGGGAACCACGCCCTTGCCCTGCGGTGCCGGGAAAAAGTTCCAATAGCCAAGCATGTCGCCCGCGACGGCATAGGTGACATTGTTAGCCGTCACCGCGAAACTCTGCACCGCCAGCCTGACCCCATGCTCGGCCAAAGCAGGCAAGGGCTGGTCGGCGATAGTCGCACTGACGATGTTGGTCCTGTCGACATGGACAATTCTGGACATCGGCTTTTTCCTTACTGTTCGAGGTTGGATGAGCACACACACTCTATTGAACTTGCCCCAAAGGGAAGGTAGGCGGCTCGCCGAAGTGTCATCCTTTTGCGAGTTAGAGCAGGTGCCGGGACTGCAGATCCGCCGTAAAGGTCGTCAGCGGCATGACAAGAGTAAGTGCCTTATCGCGCAGCGGTTCGGCGCCGTAACCGGCGTACCATTTGGCGGCCCGCTCGCTCTTGGCGTCGATGATCAGCAACACGCCGCCGACCTGCGTGGCGATCCGCAGGCAGCGCAGGGCAGCGGCCGCCAGGAGTTGTCCACCGAGCCCGTGCCCTGCCACCATGATATCAGTCGCGATGCGCGCGAGCTTGAACCCGGAAACCTCATGCCGGGCCAGACCCTTCACCATTGCTGCGGGTGCGTCGTCATGGGCAACAGCGGAGGGTGTGATTGTGTAGAAACCGAGGATCGTGTTTGGGAATGAAATATCGATCGCACAGAAGGTCTTTGAGGCGTTCTGGTCGTGACTTTGTCGCGCATGACGACAGAGGAAATCGTTCATCTGCCCGTCGCCGCAATCGAAAGCCGCCCGATCATGAGACTTCGAGATCGGCTCCTCGCGCCATATCGGAACCGTCATATCGTGTTGGGCAAGGCCGCAATGGCACCCCGGAGTTTAACGTTGGGCTTGGGAGGATTTTCAAGCAGTTCCAGAACGCGCGCATAGTCGCGGCCCGATAAGTGTAGCATTTCGGCCTCCTCAATAACTGCGTCCGCCTCCCGCAGTGCCGTCTGCGTTACGAAGCTCGTCAGGTCGGTGTGGCGAAGCGCAGCCGCCCGCACAAGTCGCGCTTTAACCTCTGCTCTGACCCGCAGGTTCATCCGTTCGTTGTTGTCAACGGCGGTCCGGGGCATGACTTTCACTCCTGATTTTGTACTCACCTAAGGCGTACACATACCCATGGTCGTGTCAAATTTCAAGGGTGCCGCCGACCGTCCGCATACCGCCCCCTAATTCGGCTTCAGCAGCAGTTTGCAGCTGTCGGCCCCGCCGCGCAGGGCCTCGAACGCGGCACTGAAACGGTCAAATTCGGCGATCTCAGTGACCAACGGGTGCGGGTCGATACGGCCACTTAACAGGCTGTCGATGACGAAGGCGAAATCGCCGCGGTCGTGGCCAAGGACGAAGGTGAGCGTCAGCTCCTTGGTCAGAGCCACCATGGGATAGAGGTGGTCCTGTTCCATGCAGGCGCCCACCACGATCACGCGGCCGAAGAGCGGGGCGATACGTACCGCTTCCTCAATCATCCCCGGCGTGCCGACGCACTCGAAAATGACCTCCGGCGGCCCCCCCACGAGGTCGGCGAAAGCCACGCCAGCGTCGCCGGCCGCAGGATCAAGGGTGGCGGTGGCGCCAAGGCCGGCGGCACGGCAACGTGCGGCTTCGCGGGGTTCTGAAACCACCACCGATCGTGCGCCGGCCACGCGGGCGTAGAGGGCTACGGCCTGACCGACCGGGCCGGCGCCGATAACCAGGACCCGTAGCCCCAGGATCGATCCGGCCTTACGCACTGCGTGGTAGCCGACGGCGAGAGGCTCAACCAGCGCGCCGCAGATCAGGTCTACCGGTCCCGGAAGTTTCAGGGCCTGGGCGGCACCTACGGCGACATACTGGGCGTTGCCGCCTGGCAGGCCGATCCCAAGGTAAGAGACGCTGGGGCAGATGATGTCGAAACCATCCTTGCACACCGCGCCGCAGGTAGGACATGGCCGAAACGGCATCACCGTGACCCGTTCCCCGGTGCGCCAATGATCTCCGGCGCTGCGGCCAACCTCGACCACCTCTCCGGCGAACTCATGGCCAAGGATGATCCCGGGGCTAAGGGCACGAGCAATTCCCGGTTGGGTCAGATGCAGGTCGGTGCCGCACACTCCGCTGTAGGCAACCTTAATCAGAAGATCGCCGGCCCCGATTTCTGGATCAGGCAGGTCTATCACCGCCAGCGGCGCGCCCTGAGACTGAAAAACACTGGCTTTCATGCAACGCCCTCCGCGACCATCACCTCTTGTTTAGGCGCATAGCTGTGGCCAAACAAACCCTGCGATTGTAGATCAGAGACTAGGGAGACAATGATGGTGCAATGCACGGACTTGGCGGCGTTGATTGATGATCGACCGGGCGAAGGGGTCTTCAGCGTCAACAAAAAAGCCTTCACCGATCAGGCGGTTTTCGATCTGGAGATGAAACACATCTTTGAGCGCGGCTGGGTCTTTCTCGGCATGGCCTGCCAGGCGCCGAGCCCCCACGACTTTTTCACCACCACCGTGGGCCGCGCGCCGGTGGTGATCATGCGCGACGGGGCGGGAAACCTGAACGCTTTCATCAATTCCTGCCCGCACAAGGGGGCCCGGATCTGTCACACGCGCCAGGGACGGGGCAAACTTCACGTCTGTGCTTATCACAGCTGGAGTTTTGACAGCGCCGGCAAAAACGTCGCGGTCAAATGGTTGGAGGAAGGCGCTTACGCAGAACCCTTCAAGCAAACTGACCGCAACCTGGCCAGGCTGGGCGCTTTTGCCGAATATCGTGGATTTCTCTTCGGCAGCCTAACACCTGCGGGCCCGCTGGAGGACTATCTTGGCGAGGCCCGCCGCCTCCTGGACCTGGTGGTCGACCAGAGCCCCGATGGGTGCGAGCTTGTCCCCGGCGAGGTCATCTTCACCTATGACGGTAACTGGAAGATGCAGCTGGAAAACTGTTCTGACGCCTATCACTTCACTTCCGCTCACCCCTCCTATCTGCGCCTTCTGGAGAAACGCGCCGAGGCACCGAAAGCTGGTTCAGTACGCTCGGTCTGGGAAAAGGACATGACCTGGCTGGAGGGGGGCGAGGGGATCACCGGCGGGTCGTTCAGTTTTGACCACGGTCACGTGCTGAACTGGGCGCGCGTGGCGGTGAGCGAGGCCTCGCCCCTGTTCGAGCGCGCGGAAATCCTGGCCGAGCGGTATGGCGCGGCACGGCGCGATTGGATGTTCAACCTGCGCAATTTGACCCTGTTTCCCAACATGCAGGTGGCGGAAAATGCCTCCAGTCAGCTACGGATTATCCGGCCAATTGCGCCCAATAAGACCGAGATGCGCACCTTCTGCATCGCTCCCAAGGGCGAAGCGCCGGCGGCGCGGCGCGCCCGGATCCGCAATTACGAGGATTTCTTTAATCCCACCGGCATGGCGACGCCCGACGATACGGTGAGCTATGAGGATTGCCAGGAAGGCCACGGCAGCCCTGTGCGCCCTTGGCTCCTGGGCTATTCGCGGGGCATGACCAACACCCGCGCCGGGGGCAACGCCTTTTCCACCGGCGCGCCGATGGATCCGGCGCGTAATGCCCAGGGCGGGGCGCAACTCTGTGACGAGACCCTGTATCATAGCTATTACCGTGCCTGGTTGAAGCGCCTGGCCGCCGGCATGGAGGCCAGTGCGTGAGCGGGCCCCTGACCCAAGCTGGAGCGGCGCAATTGCTTAGCCTCGAAGCGCTCTACCTGGACCGGCGGCAATTCGACGCCTGGCTGGCACTCTATACCGCAGACGCGGTCTTTTGGGCCCCGGCCTGGCGCGATGAGGTGACCCCTACCGCCAACCCGGATACCGAGCTCTCACTGATATATTATGCAGGCCGGCACAATTTGGAGGACCGGGTGTGGCGGGCCAATTCTGGTCTATCAGTCGCCTCCGCCACCTTGCCCCGCACGGTGCATGCGGTGACCAATATACTGGTGGAAAGCGGTGATGCGCAGAGCTGCAAGGTCACAGCGGCCTGGACGGTGCACCAGTTCAACGCCGTGCGGCAGACCCAGCACGTGTTTTTCGGGCGTTATGATTACCGTCTGCAGCGTGAACAGGCTGTCTGGCGGATAGCCGCCAAGACCATTTTGATCCTCAACGACCGGATCCCGACTGTAGCGGATTTCTATTCGATCTGACGGGTGTGACTCTGAGTCAGGTTCGCAGGGGTATCGGGGGTGTTCAGAGCCAATTAAGATTATCCACAGATGACGCAGATTTACACAGATGGGTTTACGTTAAACGCCCGCGAAGCGGTCAAAATAGCCAAATGGTAGATTGTCTTGCGCCTTCGGCGCGTTCGTTAAGGAGCCCATCTGTGTCTATCTGCGGTATCTGCGGATAAAAATCTTCAATCGTTAGCCTATCCGATTGCCATAGTTAGGCTCAGGTGAGGCGCGGGCCGGTCAGGGAGAACATGGCGCCTTGTGGGTCCACCGCGTTGATGATCCAGCCACCGCCGGGGACGGCGCTGGGGCCAAACAGGATCGACCCCCCGGCCCCCGTGACGCGGGCCGCCGCCGTGTCAATATTATCGGCGCAGATGTAATAACTCCACATCGGCTGAGGGGAATTTGTATCGGTCATCATGCCGCCGACGGCATCGCCACCAGCGTTGAAGAGCAGGTAGGTTCCCATGCCGCCCATATCGAGCGTTTCGGATTTACCCCAGCCGAACTGGTCGGCGTAAAAAGTGAACCCCGCTTCCCAATCGCTTGTGTGCAACTCATTCCAGCCGGCATGCCCAGGCATGGGCGGCATGAACGAGACGCTTGGCCCCCCGCCTATGGGTTGCATGATATAAAAGAGTGCCCCTTGCGGATCGCTGACCATGGCAAAGCTGCCGACACCGGGAACTTCGGTGGCCGGCATGTGCACCTTGCCTCCGGCCGCCGTCAGACTGCTCATTGCGGCAGGCAGATCGTCAACACTGATATAGCCCAGCCACATCGGCCGCATGCCGGTCTGGTCCGCGCCCTGCGGCAGCGCCATCAGGCCGCCGACATAGTGCTCGCCCATCTTCAGCTGCCGATAGTCCATACCGCTCTGGCCGGCGTCTTCAACGGTCCAACCAACCACATCGCCGTAAAATTTTGTCGCCGCCGCAACGTCGCTGGTGATCAATTCGTACCAGATGAAACCGCTGGGGGTCTTGGTCATGGTAGCTGTTCCCGTCGAAAATTGATGTGTGTCGGCAGTTCGAACTCGCACTCGATAGTCTAACTCAAACCAGGGGTCGCTTGTGAAAGCATTTGTCGGCGCGCGTCTGTATGATGCATAAAGCCACGTATGACCAATCTCTTCGCCCCCCTCACCCTCACGCGCGGCCCCGCCTGGAAAAACCGCTTCATGCTGGCCCCGCTGACCAACAGCCAGAGCCACACCGACGGGACGTTGTCGGATGACGAATTCCGTTGGCTGACCTTGCGCGCCAGCGGCGACTTTGGTCTGGTGATGACCTGCGCAGCGCATGTACAGGCGCGGGGCCAGGGCTTTGCCGGACAACTTGGGACATTCGGCGATGAACACCTGGCGGGTCTGACCCGACTGGCTAAGGAAATCCGCAGCCGTGGCGCGGTCTCTTCGGTGCAGTTACACCACGCGGGCTTTCGTTCTCCGGCTGACCTGATCGGCGAGACACCGGTAGCGCCGTCTGAAAACGCCGAGTTTGCCTGTCGCGCCCTGACCGGGGCGGAGATTGAACAACTGACCGAAGACTTCATTGCCGCAGCGGTCAGATCCGAGAAGGCCGGATTCGACGGCGTCGAGCTGCACGGCGCACATGGCTATATTATCTGTGCGTTTCTCTCGCCCGAGACCAATGTTCGCACCGATGCGTGGGGCGGCACCCTGGCGGGCCGGTCCAAGCTGTTGCTGGACATCATTGCTGGTGTCCGCGCCCGCTGCCGTCCCGATTTCCAGCTTGGCGTCAGGCTGTCACCGGAACGTTTCGGCATGCAGATAGGCGAGGCCCGCGACCTGGCGACCCAACTGATGACCAGCGGCGATATCGACTATCTGGATATGTCTCTTTGGGACGTCTTCAAGATCCCTAATGAGGCTGACTATGCGGCCAAAACCTTGATCGACTGGTTCGCCGATCTGCCACGAGGGGCGACGCGACTGGGGGCCGCCGGAAAGATTATGAACGGGGCCAGCGCCCGGCAGGTCATGCAAAGCGGCGTCGATTTCACCGTCATCGGCCGCGCCGCCGTCCTGCACCACGACTATCCGCGCCAGATCGCCGCCGATCCCGATTTCGAGCCCATCGCCCGCCCGGTCAGCCGGGCCCATCTGCGGGCCGAAGGGCTGAGTGAGACCTTCGTCAACTATATGAACAACTGGAAGGGATTCGTGGCACCCGAAGAGGCGATGAGCGAAACGGTTTGAGGCACGCCAGCTGATAGGGCGATACTTCAGAGCGATCGAGTGACTTAACGGTTCAAGAATTTTTATCTGTGGGCAATCTTGTTGAGCTCTAAACTCGCCCGATTATCCCGGTGCCAGAGCTCCCAATCGTCGGATCGGTCAGGCAATCAATCCCATCGAACGACCCTTGGCCGTCGCCTCCATTCGATTAGTCGCCCCCAGCACGGCGATGAGTGCGGCGACATGGGCTTTTACGGTTGCCGGTGACACGCCGAGGTCTCGGGCGATCTCTTTGTTGGATGAACCCAGGGCGATTTTTTGCAGAACCTGAATCTGTCGCTGGGTCAGGCTAAGGGTGGCCGCCCGCTGGGATGAGGGGGCATCCCGGGCAATGGCACCGGTCAGCGCGATCATGCGCGGCGGAAGATAGGTCCCTCCCGCCAGGACGAGACGAATAGCGGCCTCCAGGATGGCACCACTGGACGCTTTTGGGACGAAACCGGCTATTCCCAGATTAAAGAGGTCGAGCAGCAAGCCATCATCCTCAAGCGCAGTCACGACCATCAGTCGCGCGGCGGGGGCTGCGGTGCGGACCTTGCCGACGCCGACAAGCGGGGGAGCCCCCGGCATGCCCAGATCGCACAGGATCACCTCAGGCTGGTTGGACGCCGCCGCCGCCCATGCCGTTGGAAAATCGGTCACGCGGAGAACATCGGCCATCGGCCAATGCATGGCGATCGTACCCGCCAAAGCTTCGCGCATCATGGCGTGATCGTCGCAAATTAGGCATGAGCGCATGGCTCATTTAAACGCGGCACCGTAGCCAATTCAATGAAAAACGCCGCGCCGTGGTGCCAGCGCGGCTCAATTCCGCCCTGGCCGCCCAAAAGCGAGGCAATGCGGCGAACCGACGCGAGCCCAAGCCCAAAACCGCCGCGAACTTCATTGCCGTGATCGACGTCCTGAACATAGTCGTCAAATAGAGAGCCCGGATCGGTATGAGTGATGCCGACACCGTCATCAGATGCCATAAGTCGCACGTGGGCACCTCGATGTCGCGCGCCGATAAGCAGCCGTCGCGCCTTAGCGTGGCGAATCGTGTTGTCGACGAGGTTTGAGAGCGCGCGTTCGAGCAGATCCGGATCGGCGTTGACCAGCAGCCGACTGGGGATGGCGCTGATTTTCAGCCCCACGAGGTCTGCCGCCGGCGCGAACGACGCGGCGACCCGCGCCATCAGGGCCCCTATCGCGATTTCAGCAAGTTGTGGGACTGTCGCGCCCGCTTCAAGTCGCAGGTGTTCGTTGATGTTTTTCAGTTGGCGCTCCACCGCATCGAATGCGGCTTCCGCCTGGCTCGCGGCCTTTGCCCGCCGGACAGGGTCGGTGCCGCGCACAGCCTGATCGAAAAACAGACGCGCCGAGTGCAAGGGTTGGCCCAGATCATGCGACGCCGATGCCAGGAACCGGGCTTTGGCCTCTCGCTGAGCGTCGGCGTCGGCCTTGGCATCCCAGGCCTGACTGACTGCGGCCTGCAGGGCTCGCCGCAACAGCAACTGCAATCCACAGAACAGGATCGTGAACAAAATGATCGGTATAGAGAAGGTGCCCCGGTGCACCAGGAAATATAAAACAATTCCAAACGGGATCACGGTGGGGGCGATCAGCCCCGCCAGGCCCAAGGAGGCTCGCGCGCGCCGCACCGTCCCCATCGCGGAGATCGACACTGAAAACTGGGCAATTAACACCACCAGCATTTGCTCGGCCTGATTGGCATAGGGCATTGCCAGCCAGAATGCCCCGACAAATGCGACCGCCACGCTCCAGAAACTGGTTGCCGAATTTGAATACCAACGGTCGGGCGAGTCGTCGCCGAAATCCGGTTGACGGCGAATGGCCACGAATGAAGCCACCCGCCAAAGGATCAACGCAACGATCAGGGCGTCGATGACCGTCAGGCGGCCAGGCGGCACACGTCCGGCGAGCCATAGCTGCGAATAGATCAAGACGAGCACCATTACCGGTATTGCCACAATCTGTACGCGCAGCATCTGGATGATCGCGGGCCGGGCCATGGGTTCTCCTTTCGCCGTTGAATGTCTGCCCAAGTTGGCCACGGCGCAACGGGTTAGGCCATCCAGCTAGCCATCTGGGCAATGGGCGCGCCTGCGAATGTGGGCGAAAAGTCGACCGTTCAATCAACCAAGGAGATGAAGCTATGCTAACCTCGTCAATCGTCAAATTCCTCGCAGCCACGACATGCTTGGTATGTGTCTCGGCCGCTGGAGCCGCAACAGCGTCAGGCAATCTTCTGACAAACGGGGATTTCGCAACTGGCGACCTGACGGGCTGGACCCTGAATGCGCCGGGGAGACCCACCGAACCGCCGTACATACAGGTGACGAACAACTTTACCCGGGGATGCTTCAGCGCGGCGTACTATTGCTTTTATACAAAGGTGGGCACGCCCGGCGACTTCGTCGATCTATCACAGAGTTTTCATTCAAAGGCCGGATCGCCTCTGACGATTGATTTTCATTTTTTACAACAAGTTGCGGGCCCAACGAATCCGTTATCATTCTCGGTGGTTCTGGACGGTACTACGCTGGGCACTTTCACGAACACGAGTTTTGTCGTGGATCAGCTTGTAGCACTGCATGCACTGTCTACAGGCAATGACACCCTCGACTTCAAGTTTGCGGAGTTTCAGGGCCTTGGTGCGCAAGCAATCGGCGGCGTCTCGGTCTCCGTTCCCGAACCGGCGTCCTGGGCGTTGATGATCACCGGCTTCGGACTGACCGGTGCCTCCCTTCGCCGCAGGGCGCCTAAAGCGGTCTAGGCCTGTCACAACTATAGAGCGGGGGCTTGCTACGGTCTCCGCTCACGGCACGTTGACGGGTGAAACCCGCAGCTGGTGACAGGCGATCAACCCGGACGCTCCTACTGCCTTGACCGGGGACGTCGAATTGGTGTCTGACATCGTCAGGTTTCACCTTCTCAGCCGTCAGGTCCGCCCGATGAAGACCTATCGCATTGCGGTCATCGGCCTGGGCCAGAGGATCGCTCACGTCCTGGCGGCAATGAAGGCCGTGGGATGGGACATTTACGTCGTCGGCCACGTCGATCCTGCGCCGGTTGGGCTGCCAATCCTGCAGGCCGCCGCGATTAAGCCTGGCCCCGTATTCGACGACCCGGAAGCCCTGTTCACGGCCGGGCCGTTTGATCTGGTCATGATCGGTTCGCCCAATCATTTGCATCTGCACCACCTGCACAGCGCCATAGCGGCGGGCTGGCCGATCTTTTGCGAAAAACCTATCGTCCGTACCCAGACTGAAACCCTGACCCTAGCCCGTCGGCTTGCCGGTGGGTCCGTACCACCGCTTTTCATCGGCCTAGTTATGCGCTCGATGCCCATCGTTCGCGAAGTTATCGCACGCGTGGACGCTGGAGAACTGGGCGAGCTGATCTCGATGGATGCCACTGAGCATCTGCACCCTGAGCATGGGTCCTATCTGGCCCGCAACTGGCGCCGGCGGGCCGACTGGGGAGGGTCCTTTCTGCTCGACAAGGTCTGTCATGACTTTGATATTTTCGGCCGCATCGCCGGCGGGCGTCCCGCTCAGGTGGCCAGTTTCGGTGGGCGACGGATTTTCACCCCGCAAAACGCGCATCTGCCGCGTACCTATGATGACGGCGAGGCGGCTTATACAGAGCGCGACTCCGGCTGGGCGGCGGCCAACGATCCATTCCAGTCCGATATGGATCTGGCTGACCACCAGACGGCCATCGTCCGCTACGACACTGGTCTAGCCCTGGCGTTTCACTGCAACAGCCACGCAGCTTTGCAGGAGCGGCGCTGGTACATCGCCGGCACGCGCGGCACCCTGATCGCTGATCTGGTGCGCAACAAGGTGATGCTGCGCCCCAGCCTGTCACGCGCCCGCCCTGAGCGCATAGACTTTGGCGGCCTGACTGCCGATCTGCACAACGGCGCGGATGAAGCCATGGCGATAGACCTGCTGGCGGCGATTGAGGGTCGAGCCACCTTCCCCGTCACAGCAGCCGATTCGATGGAGGCGGGCTTGACCGTCATGGCCATCGACCAGTCCATGGCCGAGGGTCGGATGATCGACTGCGCACCCATGTGGTCCGCCTACGACGAGGCGCGACGGGCCTGACGTGAGTTTTGTCAGCCAAAAGACCGCCGACTGGCGCGACCCGGTCGAAGTCATGGCCCCGTTCGCGGACAAGCCGTTTGCACTGTTAATGTTGTCCAACGGATCGCCAGGTGCCCGCTGGTCCTACCTCTCGCTGCTGGCCGACGACAGCGAAAAGCTCTGGCCGGACGATGCGGATACGAGCTTTGCCAGCCTGGCGGAATGGTTGACGCGCAATGACCGTGCGGCCCCGCTCACCCAGGCCCCCCCCCCGTTCCAGGGCGGCATTGTCGCCCTGGCCGCTTATGAATATGCAGACCGGCTTGAACAGCTGGACCTGCTGCGGGACCCCGACTGGCCCGACCTGTGTCTGATTGAGGTCGGCGCGGTTCTGGCTTTTGACCATGAGCAAAAGCGCGTCCTGGCAGTGGGACGGGGCATGGCCCCAAGTGCCGCGAAGCGTGCGGTTTCTGTTGCCCTGTCCTGGCTGACAGGCACGGCTGCCAAGCTACCGTCATCAATCAGTCTGGCCGATGAGTTTACCTGCGAAACGGACGCTGCGGTGTATGAAGCGGCTGTCACCGACGTGATCGGACGGATCGCAGCGGGTGAGATATTCCAGGCCAATATCGCCAGAACCTGGACCGGGACCCTGCGGCCAGAGGCCACCCCTTTCGATGTTTTTCGCCGCCTGACCGCTCAGAGTCCGGCTCCCTATAGTGCCTATCTGCGCCTGCCAGGTTTGGCTCTGGTCTCGCATTCGCCCGAACAGTTTGTCGCAATCGCCGCCGATGGGAAGACCGTCACCTCCAGGCCAATCAAGGGCACGCGGCCACGTGGCGAGACGCCGGAGGCGGACGCCGAACAGATTGCAGCTTTACTGGCTAGCGACAAGGAACGAGCGGAGAACCTAATGATCGTCGATCTGGTCCGCAATGACCTTGCACGAGTGTGCATTGCGGGCTCGGTAAAGACCCCAGAGCTCTTCGCCGTGCAAACCTTTCCCGCTGTGCACCACCTGGTCTCCACCATCACGGGCACCATGATCGATGGGTTAGGGCCCGCCGATCTGTTGGCCGCTACCTTCCCACCGGGGTCTATCACCGGTGCCCCGAAAATCCAGGCCATGAAGGTGATCGCCGGCCACGAGCCACCGCGCGGCCCCTGGTGCGGCACGCTGGCCTGGGTGGGCTATAATGGAGCCATGGACTCCAGCGTCCTAATCCGCACTGCCGCCTTCGTTCAGGACGCCGAGGGCTGGCGGTTTCGCGCAACTGCGGGGGCCGGTATCGTCGCCGACAGCAACCCGGTGGCCGAGCGCGAAGAGACGGAGGTAAAGATTGCCGGCTTGCGCCGGGCCCTGGTGGAACCGCGATGACTGTCGAAGCCTCTGACAGAGGTCTTTTGCTTGGCGACGGATTATTCGAAACGGTTTTGTGGACGGATGGCCGTCTGGATAGGTTCGACGCCCATGCTGCGCGCCTCATCGCCGGATGCGAGGTATTGGACCTGCCGGCACCTGCCGAAGCGCGCCTGCGCGCCGCCGCTATGGAAGCTATATCGCGGGGAGTTCTGGAGACGACACGCGCCGCCGTGCGCCTGACCTGGACCGCCGGACCGGGCGGCCGAGGACTCGACCGCCCCCCCGTACCGACCCCCGTTCTACTCGCCACCGCAGCACCATCGCCAAGCCCAGTCGATGCGGTAAGGCTAGCCACCGTATCAGTGCGCCGAAACGAGGGCTCGCTTTCGTCGCGGCTGAAGACTTTGGCCTATCTCGACAACGTTCTGGCCCGGCGCGAGGCCCTTAGGCTCGGCGCGGAGGAAGCCCTGATGCTCAACAACCGTGGCGAAATCACCTGCGCAGCGGCGGCAAATCTGTTCTGGTTCGAAGCTGACATGTTGATCACACCGACGCTGGAGTGCGGGGTTCTGGACGGGGTGATGCGACGGGCGGTCATCGAGCAGGCTGGGGACCTCGGCATCGATGTGCGGGAGGTACGATCCCCCAGCTCCGCTTTGGCGGCGGCGTCCGGCCTGTTTCTGACCAACAGCCTGATCGGGGTTCGAGCTGTGGCAAGCCTGGATGGAAACGACATGCCGAGCCACCCGTTAACGGCTCAGCTTAAACCTTAAAATATCGCGTAGACAAATGGAGCGACGTAGCTGAGGCCGCCGGCGACGACCAGGAGGATCGCACTGACCGCGAGGAGCACCACTACCGGCAAAAGAAACCATCGGCCACGACTGGTAAAGTGGCGCAGCAGCGCCCCGACGGTCGAGCCGCGCGACAAAAACCGGGATAGACGCGATTGATACACGTTCATCGGCTCATCTCCGTCTGATCAGAATGTCTTGCACCAGCATGGCGTCCACCGAATGGGAAACGAAGAAGGCCAGTGCGTCCGCCTCGCTGGCAACGATCGGCTCGCCAGCTCCGTTAAGCGAGGTGTTGAGCACGATCGGGACGTCCGTGCGGCGGTTGACGGCCTTTAGCAGGCGATGAAAATCCGGCGACGCCTCAGCGCTGACCGTCTGTGCGCGCGAGGTGCCGTCCACATGCGTAACCGCCTGAAGATTTTGGGTTCGTGCCGGCGTCACCCGGGCCGTTGTTGTCATGAAGGGGGCCATATCGTTATCGATTTCAGTGAACCAGGACCCCGCTTCGTCGGCGAGCACGGCCGGCGCGAAGGGACGGAAGGGCTCGCGCTTCTTGATGATCCGATTGAGCCGCTCGCGCATCTCACTGTTTCCAGGTGAGGCCAAGATGGAGCGCTGTCCCAGGGCGCGAGGGCCCCATTCGAAACGGCCGCGGGCGAAGGCGACGACCTTGTCCTGAGCAATCAGCTCTGCCGCGGCCTCGACCGCGTCCGGCGGCGTTTCGAAGTATAATCCCAGACGGGCCGCCAAGTCGCGGGCGACATCGTTGCACAGGCCCATGCCGAGCGCAGCCGTGTTCATCGCCTGGGGCCGGCGACCATCGAGGTCCACCGAGCCCAGCATCGCGGCACCCAGAGCCCCCCCGGCATCGCCCGCGGCAGGCTGAACAAACACTCGAGCGAACCCTGCTTCACGCAACACCCTGGCGTTGGCAACACAGTTGAGAGCAACGCCGCCGGCCAGACACAGATCCTCGCAGCCAGTTCGGCGACGGGCTTCCTTGGCCAGGGCGATGATCGCCTCCTCGGTGGCCTGCTGCAGGCTGGCGGCGATATCGGCGTAGAGCTGGTCCTCGAACGAATCGGCGATTTCCCAGGGCTTGCCGACCGGGCGACGTGGGCCCAACAGCGTCTCCAGCTTGGGGCTGAAGGCGATATCAGTGTCGGTGTGGAAGGCGAAATAGGCCAGATCGAGCTCGAAGGCGCCTTCCGCCCGGGGTTTCAACAGCCGGTCGATGGCGTCGCGGTATCGCGGGCTGCCGAACGCCGCAAGGCCCATGACTTTGTATTCGCCCTCGTTGACTTCAAAGCCCAGATAGGCGGTCAGCGCGGCGTAGAGCAGGCCCAGGGAATGAGGATATTCAATGGATCCCAGGCCGGTGATTGAGGTCCCCTCTCCGCGCCAAATGGCCGTGGAAACGGCCTCGCCCACGCCGTCGATGGTCAGGATCGCGGCCCGATCATAGGGGCTGGCGAAGAAGGCGCTGGCAGCATGGCTGCGATGATGGCTGGTGTGGACGACCTTGGCCCTTGGCACATCCAGCATTGCAGCGATGGCGTCCAGAACCCAGACCTTGGTGCTCAGTTGCGCCCGCATGGCACCGGGGAACTGTCGCCAGGAGCGCGGGAAGGTGCGCAAGGATGCCATAATTACCCGCTCTAGCCGGGCGAAAGGGTCTTCGTAAAACACCACCTGGTCGATGTCGCCGCTGGTCAATCCGGCCATTGCGAGACAGGCTAGGGCGGCCTGGACCGGCAGACCCGCCTCATTCTTGCGCCGCGAAAACCGCTCTTCCTGCATCGCCGCGACGATTCGGCCATCGACCACCAGGGCCGCAGCTGAGTCATGGTAATAGGCGGAAATCCCCAGAACCACGCTCATGGGTCAAACGTCGCCATCACGACTCGTCCGCCCGAATGTCCGGCACCGACCAGCCTGACGGTGCCGGCCGCAGCCATGCGGCGAGCAGAGTGAAGGGCGCGAGCAGAGCATAAAAGGCCAGCATCAGCACGAAATAGAACCCTTCCGCCGCTGCCCGCCCAAGCCGACGCCAATGTCTCCAGGCTTCCCACAAGGCGGCGAGTGTGAGCTCCTTGCGGGCATTCGCCTCGCCGCCGGCCAGCTCGACCAGCAGAGCGCGGGTATAGGTCTCGTGGCGAGTTTCATCGCGCACGATCGCCTCGAACATTGCCCGGGTCTTGTTGTCGCCCTGCCTCGCGAACCAGGCCTTGTAGGTTTCGAACTGCGCCCGACCGCGACGTTCGCCGCGATGGACAAAGGCCAGGAACCGAACCTCGCCCAGGCGTTCGAACAAATTTTCGAAATCCGCGTGTGGAAAGCCCAGACTGGGGCGGCCGCCTTCAACGCGCAGTTCGTTGGCGCGCATCGCGAACATGCGGGCGTGCCGGTTCTCATCCAGCATGTGCTGCAAATACAGGGCCGCGCGCTGCGGCGATGTGGTCAATCGGGAGGCCGCGTTCAGATCCAGCATGCTGCTGTGTTCAGCAAAAGAAAAGCCATGCAGCTTGCGCGCGCCGTGCCCCGGGATACGCCAGACAATGGGGTTTACGAGTCTGGCCAGAAGCGCCGTCATGTCCACTTAATCCCGGTGCAATGCCTGAGACCTCACATCCCAGACGAAAAACGATCTCCACTCCAAATAAACCCGTTGGCGAAGTCTTGGTTCCCGCAAAGTCTATCAATAGGTACCAGCCCATGCCGAAGCGATTGATGCGCCTGGGACTGGCGCTCGGCCTCGCCGCCGGAGGCGCAGCCGTCGTCTATGATTTTGGCGCTTCGCCGTATGTTGCCAGCTATGCGCTGATCACCCTGGCGGCGCTCATCGCCGTTGCGGGCACCGGCTGGCCTTCAGGACGCAGCAAGCGACTCTTTTTGCTGACAGCGGTATCTATGCTCTGCCTGGCTGCGCTGGACGCCGAGGTCGGCCTGATCTTCTTTCCCAGAATCACCATGGAGGGCCGCTCAGACAGATTCATTATCCCCGACCCCCTTTTGGGGTATGCGCCCCGGCCAGGCGTGCGCGCCCGCATTATCTGGCGACGGTTTGGCCGGACGATCTATGACGCCCACTATGGCATCGATCCGCGAGGCCATCGCCTGACCGTCGGATCAAACGATCACTCGGCGACATCGGTCGTCTTTGTCGGCGATTCCTATACCTTCGGCGATGGCCTGAACGACACCCAGGCCCTGCCGGCACGGTTTTCGCAGACCACGGGTTTCGCTCTGAAAGTGACCAACGCCGCGTTCAGTGGCTATGGGACCAACCAGGTTCTGCGCCTGGTGGACTCTGGCCGCCTTATCCCCGACCTCAAGTCCGGCCCGAGATTGATTATCTATTCGGCCAGTGACCAACAGCTTGGCCGCATCGATGACCGGGCGTGGGTTCATCGCGCGGGGACACCGCGTTTCGTGCTCGAAGAAGGCAGATTGCGCGATGCTGGCGTTTTTGAACCCGGATGGCTCGGCACCAGCGTCGCTCTGGCGTCCCGCAGCGCGATCGTCGCCGGACTTCGTGATCTTGCCTTAGCCGCACCAAGTCCGGCAAGCGCCAGGCTGTTTGGCGCCATGGTCGCGGCGGCGCGTGATGCGGCCAAGCTTCGGTATGGGGCCGATTTTCTGGTGCTCCTGTGGGACGAACCAGCATGGCAGGACGGTGGCGACGTGGGCCGTGCGCGCCAAAGGACGGCGGCCGTGCAGGCGATGGCCGCAGAAATGCAGGCTCGCGGCGTCCCCTATTTGCGTGTGTCGGCGCTGATCCCCGACTATACCAGCCAAATGTCGTCTTATGTTCTGTCCGGTAGCGGCCATCCCTCCGCAGCGCTCAATCAACGCCTCGCCCGCGCCCTGGCTGGCAAGCTCGCACTGTCGTCGCGCCAATGACCTATCGCGCCCGGTTCCGCAACGTGACCGTTTTGCATTGCACGCGGTTGGGTTAGACAGACTTAAGACCGAACACGACGGGAGCTGGATAAATGACGTCGGAACTGGACGAGCCCCTCGCTCGCATGGCCAAGGCTCGCCTCGGCGGCCTGGGCGTCGCCGACGTAGCTCGGATGTCAGCCGGGGCTTCGCAGGAGATATGGCGGTTTTCGGTTTTGAGTCACGATGGGCCTGTGCCCATGGTCCTGCGTCGCGCACCGGGCGGGGGTCGTGTTTCCGACCTGGCGATAGGCCTTGAGGTCGAGGCCCAATTGATCGAGGCCGCTGCGGCGGTCGGTGTGCCGGTGCCCAGCGTCCCATGGGTCCTGACCCCGGAAGACGGCCTCGGACGCGGATTTATCATGGGTTTTGTCGAGGGCGAGACTTTAGGGGGGCGGATCGTCAAGAGCCCGGAGCTCGCTGTGGCCCGGGAATTCCTGGCCCACCAATGCGGCGAGATCATTGCCAGGATCCACACAATGAATCCGGATGATTTCCCGACCCTGCGCCGTTACACGCCTGCCGAGCAGGTGGCGCAATACAAAGAGACCTACCTGGCGACCAACTGGCCGAGACCCGTGTTTGATCTGGCCTTTTGCTGGCTGGAGGACAACTGCCCACCGCCGCCGAAACACCCCAAACTGGTGCACGGTGATTTTCGCAACGGCAATCTGATGATCGGCCCGGACGGGGTGCGTGCGGTATTGGACTGGGAGATCGCCCATATCGCCGACCCCATGGCGGATCTGGGATGGCTGTGCACGAGTTGCTGGCGCTTTGGCATGATCGACAAACCCGTCGGCGGCTTTGGTCTACGCGAAGATCTTTGGGCCGGCTACGAAACGGCCGGCGGCGCTCCGGTCAATCGTGACCACGCCAAGTTCTGGGAAGTCTTCGGTTCGATCCGCTGGGGTGTCATGTGCTGCGGCATGAGCGAGAGCTTCCGCACGGTCGATCCCAGCGTCGAGCGCGCCGTGATTGCCCGTCGCAGCAGCGAAAACGAGATCGATCTCTTGCGGCTGATCGCGGCCTGACATGCAAGATCAACCCAACCCCAACGAGGTTCTCGCCGCCGTCGCCCGGTTTCTGAAAGCCGATGTTGCGCCCGCCCTTTCAGGCCATACGGGATTCCAGGTGCGGGTCGCCGCCAATGCCCTGGAGATGATGGCCCGCCAGCTCGACCTGACACCTGCAAGCGACGCCGATGAACTGGCGACCCTCAGAGCCTTGCTTGGCCAAGACGGGGATTTGACCCATCTGAATGCGGAGCTCTCCCGCCGCATCCTGGATCGCCAGATGGATTTGAACACGCCCGGTCTTGCGGAACACCTATGGGCGACGACCATGGCAAAACTTGCTGTGGACCAGCCCACCTATGCCGCCTACCGTGCCAGACTGGCGACGCGCGAGCCCGACCCCAACCCCGCCGACCGATCATAGCCTAAGAGGAAACGCCATGGATTTCGCCCTGTCACCTGAGCTCACCGCCTATCTGGCTGAGCTGGACGCCTTCATCGAAGCCAAGATCAAACCGATCGAACAGCGAGATGACAATATCCGTTTTTTTGATCACCGCCGCGAGAATGCCCGTACCGACTGGGACAACAATGGTTTGCCCCGGCACGAGTGGGAGGAACTCCTGGCCGAGGCACGGGCGGTCGCGAATGAGGCAGGGCACCTGCGTTATGGCTGGCCCAAGGAAATGGGCGGGCAAGGGGGCAGCAACCTGGATATGGCGGTCATCCGCGAGCACCTGGCGGCCAGAGGACTTGGCCTGCACAACGACCTGCAGACCGAGCATTCGATCGTCGGAAACAACCCGTTCATCCTGATGTTCAAGGAATTTGCCACCAACGCCCAGTACGAAATGTACGGCGAAAAGCTGCTGGCCGGCCAGATCCGTACCGGCTTTGGCCTGACCGAACCCAACCACGGCTCTGACGCCACCTTTATGGAAACCCGCGCCGTGCGCGAGGACAAGGACGGGGTTGCCGGCTGGCGGATCAATGGCGAGAAGATGTGGACCACCGGCATGCACGTGGCCAACTACATCATGGTTTTCGCCCGCACGAGCGGCAAGGACGGAGATTCCACTGGCCTGACGGTGTTCCTTGTTCCCGCAGATAATCCTGGGGTAAAGATTGAGGAATATCTGTGGACCTTCAACATGCCCACCGATCACCCGCGCGTCAGCCTCACCAACATCTGGGTCAGCGATGATGCCATCTGGGGCGTTGAAGGCCGGGGCTTAGGGCTAGGCCAAAGCTTCGTGCACCAGAACCGTATCCGTCAGGCCGCCTCATCCCTGGGCGCGGCGGTCTATTGCGTCGAAGAAAGCGTCAAATATGCCCGCATGCGCAAGCCCTTCGGCAAGCCTTTGTCCGACAATCAAGCCATCCAGTTTCCCTTGGTCGAACTGGCTACTCAGTGCGAAATGCTGCGCCTGCTGATCCGCAAGACCGCATGGGAAATGGACAACATGCCCCACAAGGAGGTGGAAAAACAGATCTCCGACAAGGTCTCCATGTGCAATTATTGGGGCAATCGCTTGGTCTGCGAAGCCGCCGACCGGGCCATGCAGGTGCATGGCGGTATCGGCTATTCCCGCCACAAATCTTTCGAACACATCTATCGCCACCACCGCCGCTACCGCATCACTGAAGGCAGCGAAGAAATCCAGATGCGCAAAGTCGCGGCCTTCCTGTTCGGCTATCTAGGGCCCAAAAGGGAGACATACAAAACCCTGACCTGGGACGACGTGGATTATCGCAAGGGGAATTAGGGAGCGCGCGCTTGTTTGCGTTTGGACGCCGTATCCGTGTCATGTATATTGAGCGTGTCCGTATAAACATTCGAGACAACAAATGGCTCTACAAATCGCAAATCCCGTCGTCGTTGCGAAGGTGCAACGGCTGGCCCGCGCTGTCGGCATGACAAAGACGGCTCTTGTCGAACGGGCGATTGATAGCTTGGCGGGGGAAATTCATCGCGTGTCCGACATAGGACGAATGGCTGCACTATTGGCTCAACTCGACCGCATCCCAGATCGCACGGATGCTTTCGATCCTCTGGATTGGGACAGCCACGGCCTACCGAAGTGATCGTTGTCGATACCTCCGCGATCGTCGCAATTGTCTTTGGCGAGCCAGAACGTGAGGCGTTTTTTGACATCATTCGTAAGGCCGGCAAGGCTTTGATTAGCACCGTGTCGGTAGTTGAGGCCAAGATGGTAGTTCACGGTCGGCGGGGTGAGCGCGCAGTCGTTCTGGTCGACGACCTGTTACGGCTCGAAGCTTTCGAGGTTGTGGCACCGGGCGTGCCGGAGATGAACGCTGCCTATTCTGCCTTCGTCGCTTTCGGCAAGGGCAGCGGCCACCCCGCAAGCCTGAATTTTCGGCGCTGTCTTCAGTTATGCCCTGGCTAAGGTGAGGGGCCAGCAGCTGCTGTTCAAAGGCAATGACTTCGCGCAAACCGATGTGGCTAGCGCTGTCGCGACGCACACCGCCACCCGCCCGTGATAAAGTTGCGCGTGCGGTTTCTGGTAGGCAGCTTATGCAAAATCGCGAAGGGCGGGATTCTGATCTTTTCAATCAAGCTGAAACACGCCACCAGGCCAAAGTTGGGGTAATTGGGAGTTACCGTAGGACGACCTAAGCTATCCAACTCGCTCAGCCGCGGCGCAGGAAATCAAGCTTGTTGGTCAGGGTGGCGTAGCCACGCTCCTGCAGCCGTTTGAGTGTTTGTTCAAACACCAAGAGCTCCGCCTTCTGCAATTCGACCCAGCGTTTGTCGGCGCTGCCTGAGAACGTGTCCATGCGCAACACGTCCTCGTAATAACGCTTCAGAGCCGTCACCGGTCGGGCGTAGTCTATAATAGTGAGAAATTTTACCGCATTGATCTCGGTGATGCGGTAGTTAACACCGTAGTATCTGCGATTTGCGTTCAGAAACACCGACCCCTTCTGACTGAGGTCGAACTAAGCGTTGCAGCGTTGGAACGCAGGCCCGTCGAGCCGCTCGGGCATAATGATCTGGATGCTGGTCGTGTCCAGACTAAATGTCGTTTCGACTCCGCCGCCGCCCTCCTGTGGCCGGGGGTTGTCGTTAAGAGTGACAACGCCGCTAATGAGCTGTTGTCCAACGACGTCGAGGAAATTGTAGTAGTAACCGGTAGCCAAACCGGGGGCCATCAACAGGGGATCGTCGTCAGTCTTCTTCGGCGAGAAGACGGGTGAGAGAACACGCTCTGCCAGCTTGATACCGGCGTCGATTGCGACGTCTGTCCAGACCATGGGAGAATCTCCAAGCTTGTCTCGCGGCTAACCGCAAGGTCGCGCATTTGCTTGGGTCTGGCAGCTCATAACCGTTGGCGCAATAGGTCGATAATTACGACGTCAGCTTACCTAACACCACCAACGCTTCCCGCCCCAGCGCCTCGATTTCGCAGTCGATCTCGGCCAGGGCCAGTTCGAGTTCACCTCGCAGCGCTCGTGTTTCCCCCGTCGCGTCTGATCCTCGGGCCGGGTAAGCCAAGAATTCAATATGGCGCACTAAATCCTCGCGGGCCGCGAGGATGGGTTCGCGGGGCGTGACCACCCTTTCGGGGATTGTCGCCGTGAACGAGCCAGCGGACGAAACTATGCAGCAAACTCGACATTACACCTCCGGTGGGTAGATGTGCGTGATACCCCAGGGGTCTTCAACCCGTGCTGTGCCGTCCAGGGCGTCCTGGCAATAGGTCGGCCCGACCGGGACCTTGCCGTGCCCGCCGGGGATGTCGAGGACGAAGGTGGGTTGGCAGAGGCCCGACAGGCTACCGCGCATCTCGCGCATCAGGGCCTGACCGTCACAGAGGTTGGCGCGCAGATGGGCGGTGCCAGGGGCCAGATCACTTTGGTGCAGGTAATAGGGCTTGATCCGGGTCTCGACGAACGCGCGCATCAGCTCGCTAAGGGTCTGGGCATTGTCATTGACCCCGCGCAGAAGCACGGTCTGGCTGAGCATCGGGATACCGGCATCGATCATTCGGGCACAGGCGGCGCGCACAACGGCCGTCAGCTCACGGGGGTGGTTTGCGTGTAGGGCAACATAGACCGCCTTGTTCGCCCGCTTCAGCGCCGCGACCAAGGCACCGCTGATCCGCGCCGGATCTACCGCCGGTACCCGGGTATGCAGGCGTACGACCTTAACGTGGTCGATTTGAGCCAGGCGGTCCATGATCAGGCCTAACCGCCTGGGCGACAGGATCAGGGGATCACCGCCGGTGAGGATCACCTCCCAGATGGCCGGGCGCTGCGAGATATAGGCGAAGGCGGCGTCCAGGTCTTCGGGACTCAGCGCCTGGGCATGGCCGGGGCCAACCGTTTCCCGGCGAAAGCAGAAACGGCAATAGGTTACGCAGGTATGGGTTGGCATCAGCAGCACGCGGTCGGGATAGCGATGCACAACTCCAGCGACCGGGCTGTGAACCGCGTCGCCGACCGGATCGGTCATATCCCCTGGCTGGCCGTGCAGTTCGGCCTCGTTCGGTAGGAACTGAAGCGCAATGGGATCGGCCGGGTCGTCGTGGTCGATGAGTTCGGCGCTGTGCGCGGTTATGGCCACAGCATAGCGCGCCGCTACCAGTTGCAGAGCCGTAAGGCGCTCGGGGGCAATAAAACCCAGCTCCGCGAGAGCTGCAGGCGTGGTGAGGGTACTTGAGCGGGTCATATCAAGTCCTTAGCCGACAACAGGCGTCCAACGAACCTGATCGATGTGGGTTGCCCCTGTGGCCAGCATGACCAGACGATCAAAACCCAAGGCGGCACCACTGGCGGGTGGCATCACTGCCAGTGCGGCGAGGAAATCCTCGTCGATGGGATAGCTGGAGCCGTAAACACGCTGCATCTCAGCCATTTCGGCCGTGAAGCGTCGGCGTTGCTCAGCCGGGTCGGTGAGTTCGGCAAAAGCATTGGCCAGTTCGACGCCGCAGGCATAGAGCTCAAAGCGTTCGGCGACCTTGGGCGAGCCGGGCTTGGCGCGGGCGAGGGCGGCCTCGGCGACGGGATACTCACAAAGTATGGTCGCCCGACCCAGACCCAGATTCGGCTCAATCCGTTCCACCATGACCCGGCTGAAGACATCGGCCCAGGTATCATCGGGAGCGATCCTCACACCGGCGCCGTGCGCGGTAGCGGCCAGAGTCTCACGGTCGGGTTCTCCACCATTATCCAGGCTGGCCAGCAGATCGATGTCGGAGAAACGCTCAAAGGCCTCCGCCACCGTCAGGCGTTCTGGGCTGAGAAACGGGTCCATTGTTCGACCGCGAAATTCGAAGTGCCGGCATCGCGCCGTTTGGGCGCTCAGGCTGAGTAACCTAGCGCAGTCGTCCATCAACGCCTGGTAGGGTTCCCCTGCGCGGTACCATTCCAACAACGTAAATTCCGGACTGTGCAGGGGCCCGCGCTCGCGATTGCGCCAGACAGTGGCGAAATCGAAAATCCGCTCTTCCCCTGCCGCCAACAGTTTCTTGCAGGCGAATTCCGGCGAAGTATGCAGATACAACTGCTGTGCTTCGCCGCCCAGCGTGATCAGTTCGGTGGCAAAGGCATGCAGATGCGCTTCGTTGCCCGGTGAGACCTGTAAGGCCGCCGTCTGCGTCTCCACAAAGCCTTGAGCTTCGAACCAGTCCCTCACCGCGCGCGTCACCTGGTTGCGCATCAGAAGCCGCGGACGACGCAATGCGTGGCGCTCTGGCAACCACCAAGGCGGCTCTGCCTCTGGCCTTTCGGGTGCCGGGTGGTGTAGGTGCGCGTTCAAATTTCAATTCCGTACCGGGGCGCGAAGCTGCGCTCCGGGCGTAGTTTAGAGGGTATCATGGTCAAGGTCGCGGCAAGTTCACTGCGCAGAGGTTCCGTCGTCGATCTGGAGGGGAAGCTATATGTGGTGCTCAGCCTGGAAAATATTCACCCCGGCAAGGGCACGCCTGTCACTCAATTGGACATGCGCCGGATCTCCGATGGTGTGAAGGTCTCCGAACGCTGGCGCACGACCGAGCAAGTGGAACGCGCCTTTGTCGATGATCGCGACTATAATTTTCTCTATTCAGACGGGGATGGCTATCACTTCATGAATCCGGCCAACTTTGACCAGGTCTCGGTGCCAGCCGACCTAGTGGGTGACGCTGCTGCCTATCTGCAAGACGGGATGACAGTGACACTGTCGCTGCACAACGAAATTCCCATTGCCCTGGAATTGCCAACGCGGGCAACTTTGGAGGTGGTCGAAACCGAACCTTCAGTAAAGGGCCAGACCGCATCGGGATCCGCCAAGCCAGCGATTCTGTCCAATGGTGTGCGCACGATGGTGCCAGCCTATCTGACCGTTGGCACCCGCGTCGTCGTTCTGACCGCTGACGGCTCTTATATCGAGCGCGCTAAAGACTAGACCGCAGCGGCCTGAGGGTCCCGAGTAGCAAAAGGTCAACCGAGCAGTTCACTATTGTTGGGCAGCCGTAGCGATATGACTGCGGCAGCCCGAAGCCCCGCAACTGATCGCTGCTGGATAGCGGTCGCACCGGCAACACACGGGTCAACTGGCAAGGATCATCGCACGCGTCCGAGGCAAATAGTCTCGATCAGCGAAACCAACGCCCGCACGCGGATGGGGTAACGCGCAGCTCATAGCGGCCATCATAGGGGTCCCAAACCCGACGACGTACAACACATGTGCCGCCGCCATAACCTCTGCCCCAGTATCGGCCGCGCCATTCGCGATGTTCACGGTCGCCCTCGCCATGATAGCGCACGCCCCAGCCGTCTCCGCGCCAGTGGTCGCCGCCCCGCCAATCAGAGCCTCGGCCATCGCCGTAGTAGCCACCACGATCACCACGGTAATGATCGCCGTCAGCCAAGGTCGGCGTTGCAATCGCCAAAGCCGCGCCGGCCAGACTGAGGATGGCCAATCCGCGCAAAACCAAACGTTTCATCATAAGCCTCACAACTCTGCCTGCCATGTCAGGACTCCGAAGTGGAGACCGCGTCAGGGATGAGACGGGTTTACGGCCACCCTGCTGAACCGGTGCTGAACGCCGGCATCAGCTTTGGATGCAGCTTTCCAGGCCACGCAGGCCTGTAGTTGCCAATCGAAACCCTGAACGGCGCTAAAGCGGGACGCGGATAAGTGGACACCGGTTATCCGCGCAAATCCCGCTCTAAATGTTTAGAATCATCGTGATCTAGTTCAGCGTGATCGTTTTGGGGCCGCCTCGAGTTTCCACGCGGCGGGTCAGGGCGATCGCTTCGCCTTGGCCATTTACTGGCTTGGCAACTGTGATGACAAACCAGGACCCGCGCGGCAGGCCGGAAAAGCTGAACTGATTTTCGCTGTTGCAGGTGGTTTTGCGCACAAAGCGGGCGAAATCGCCGGTGGGTGCCGATGGCGTGCGAGCGCGGACGATAGACACCGGGGCAGAGCCCGCCGACGCGGTGCCATAAAGAATCACCATGCGCCGCCGACTCCAGGGCGTTTCCGGCGTCAGGCGAACGTCACTGCCCTCGCAGCTATAGCGCACCTCGCCAGTGTGATAGGTCATAACCCCGGATATCGATGCGCCGCCCTGCTCAGTTGACCAAGTGAAATCTTCGGCTCGAAACTCATCCTCCTGGCCGCCAGCCTGGACGCTAACAGGGGCGACCAGTCCCATGGGCGTTTGGGCGCAGGCGGCCAAGGTCAAAACAAGCACAATGACGGGAACAGCAAACTTCATGACGATTAGCTTACGGCGGAAGCGCGCGCGCGGCAATCAGGCACGAACCCATCGCCTGACAATCATCCGAAAATATCACAGAGAATATGGCTTGGCGCGCGACGCATGAGCAGCGATAACCTGAAACTTAGAACCCTAGTCACACCCCTGGAGAGGAAACCATGAAAGCTGCCGTATTACGTGAGGTCAGAACGCCACTTCGGATCGAGAACGTTCAGATCAACAAGCCTGGGCCGCACGAAGTGCTGATCCGCACCGCCGCTGCTGGCGTTTGCCATTCGGACCTGCACTTCATCGAAGGCCTTTATCCCTACGCCCTGCCCGCGGTCCTGGGCCACGAGAGTGCGGGCGTTGTGGAACAGATAGGCTCAGAAGTACGGACGGTAAAGGTCGGTGACCATGTCATCACCTGTCTCTCGGCCTTTTGCGGTCATTGTAACCACTGCCTGACCGGACACATGAGCCTGTGTATCAGCCCAGATACGCGGCGCGGTGACCAGGATGAACCTCGTTTGTCGCAAAGTGACGGCCCAATGGGCCAGTTCCTGAATCTGTCGTCCTTCGCCGAACAGATGTTGATCCACGAGCATGCCTGCACCGCGATCCGTAAAGACATGCCGTTAGATCGCGCTGCCCTGATCGGATGCGGCGTCCTTACCGGCATGGGCGCGGTGTTTCATACCTCCAATGTTCGACCAGGCGACACGGTCGCTGTGATCGGTTGTGGCGGCGTCGGCCTTGCCGCGATCAATGGCGCAGCCATTGCCGGAGCCGGCCGGATTATCGCCATCGATCTATCGCCGTCCAAGGACAATATGGCTCGGCATTTCGGCGCCACTGACTTCATCTGCGCCGCCGACAAAGATGTGGTGAAAGAAGTGCTGGAGATGACCAAAGGCGGGGTTCAGCACAGCTTTGAGGCCATCGGCCTGAAGAAGACCGCTGAGCAGTCTTTCGGCATGATCGGCCGGGGCGGCACCGCCAATATCATCGGCATGGTGCCTCTGGGTCAGACCCTGGAAATTCCTGGTTGGGCCTTCCTTGGGGAAAAGAAGATTCAGGGCTCACTTATGGGCTCGAACCACTTCCCGGTCGATATGCCGCGCATGGTCGATATGTACCTGGCCGGTAAGCTAAAGCTTGATGAGATGATCTCACGCCGCATAAAGCTGGAAGAGATCAACGAAGCCTTCGTCGAGATGAAAACCGGCGAAATCGCCCGTTCGGTCATCGTGTTCGACAGCTAGGGCCGCCCGAACCGGAGTGGACACCGAACCGGCGGTGGCCATTTCCGGTTCAGGCTAGGTCAGGCCGCCTCAATAGCGCGGGCGGCACCGTCCAGGACCTCAGCGATGGCACCAATCTGGGCTTGGGATACATCGCCACGTTCCATTCGCAGGCGCAGGGCTACATGCAGGTTGCTTATGGCGCGGACGATCTGGGGTGCGCGGCCCCCTTGGCTGCGCTGGGCCAAGCCTGCGATGCGCTGAAACAGCCCCTCGACCAAGGGGCGGTTTTGTTCGAGTGCTGTCAGCCCTTCGTCGGTAATCGCATAGGCTTTCTTCGCCCCCTCGCTGGCGGCAGCGGCGATATAGCCCGCCTCTTCGAGAAAGGTCAGAGTGGGATAGACGACGCCCGGACTGGGGCTATAGGCCCCGCCCAGGCGGTCTTCGATTTCCTTGATCAGCTCATAGCCGTGGCTGGGCTTTTCCGAAATCAGCTTGAGAATGACAAAGCGCAGGTCGCCCTGATCAAACACGCGGCCCCGCCGACTTCTGCCTTGCCCACGGCCCTCGCCGCGCCCCTCAAAGCCTTCGCCGCCCAAACCTCTTTGCGGCCTCTCGCCGTGACCTTCGCCCCGGCGCATATGATGACGTCCAAACATTTTAGTTCCTTATTAACTCGTCCAAGATATATCGGACAATTCGTTATATCTAACTTGTGTCGGAGATTGCAAGGAGTTTTTTTGAGACATGATCATGCGTTACTGCGACGACGCCGTTAACGCAGTGCGGGCGACCGCTAAATAGCCAAATTGTACGGCGAACAGTCGCGGTCGGGACTAACCACCTGAAAGGGCCTTGAGCTGACGGGGCAGAAAGCCGTATCCGTCAGACGCGTTCCTGCATCTGCATCCCAGGCTCTTGCGCAAATATCGCTTTTAGTTGCGTGTCGTCTGCCGCAAGTAGCCGATCAACCCATTGGTGAAACCGCTGGGCACCGCCTTCGTTCTCGCCGAAGAGCACCCATTCACGGCCGCCGTTCTCCAGAGCTTTTTGCTGGCGAATGCCGGTGGCGTAGTCCTCATCACGGACGACGGTTTCGAGAAATTTGAACTGCTCGGCAACCGCAACGGCCTCTTCCGCCGTCGGCAGCCTCTGGGTCAGGTAGATCTGGGTCGTGAACGACTCGCTGACATTACGCCCTGGCATCAATTGCGAAATCAACACCCCGCGACAACCGCCGTCAAAGCTGGCGATGGAGACGTGGGGAAAAATCGTCCACACACCGCTCATCTTGGCTTCATCAGTCCACTGATCTTCTCTCTGGTCGCCCAACGCGGCGATGTCTGCCGTAGGGGCTTTGAAAAACTGATGTGGCCCCCAGGCATAATAGAGGGCCTGATTGTACATATCTTCGCCAAAGGTATTTTTATGCAGCACTGGCAGGTGATAGAAATCCAGATAGCCGTCGTAGGCGATTTTCCAGTTTGGGCCGGCCAGGGTGCGCTTGTCGAAAAAATGCCAATCCTGAAAGCCGAAATTGGCTAGGAGTTTGTCATAACCCGAAAGGAAGTCATCAAAGCTGAGCTGCGACTTCGCGTTGACGATACCCCAGATCAGGCCTGAGCGCTCATCGCAAGGCAGGGGTGTCAGGCCGTAACAGGACTTGTCGATTGGGCCAAAATCTTCCGGTGAAGCGACACCCATCAGCTCGCCCTTCTGGGTGAAGGTCCAGCCGTGATAGGGGCAGACAAAGCGCTTGGCATTGCCTGTGGGCTCAATGGTGACATTGGTGCCACGATGGCTGCAGGAGTTTAAAAACGCCCGCACTACGCCGTCCTGACCCCGGACGAGTAGCACCGGCACACCCACCGCCTCGAGCGTCTTAAAGTCACCGGGTTTCGGCATTTCGGCGGTCGCCGCCAGAACCAGAGGCACCCGCTTGAAGATCTGATCGACCTCACGCTGGAAATTGTCGGCGTCATAGTAGCGACTGGCCGCCAGCTTGAGCACACCCGCCGCCCTGGAGATGGTTCCCGCGCGGGCATGACCGATCGCATCATGCATGATCGCGGTGAGCTCGGATTGGTCCAACATCTTGTTCATAGCGGCAAGGATCCTGATGTTCGAAGAGATTTCTATCCGCAGATGATGCAGATTAAAGCAGATGGCGGTCGGGTTGGCGGGCAAAGCCAATTCGGGTGCGAGTGCGGCTTTGATCGCCGGTGGCACCGGAACGCACCACCATCTGCACTAATCTGCGTCATCTGCGGACAGTTTTCCTTATCCCGCAGTGAAAAAATCGCCGCGCGGCTGGCCTTGTGGATCATAGACCGGCTCGACCAGGTCCACGCGATATTTGCGGGTGTCCGCACCTAGCAGACCCACCGCATTCAGGTGTGCCGACATTTTCAAATAGGGTTCTGCGGCCAGATGGGCGATCAAATCGGCCTCGCTGTCCCATTCTTCAAAGACGTGCACGCGCCCGGGTTTGGCCGGATCGGTAGTCCAGGCGTAATGATTACACCCCCTCTCCGCCAGGGCCGCCGCGATCAGCGGCTGGGCATCAAGCACGCAGGCCTCGACCTTGGCCGGCTCAAGATCTATTTCGCCTGAAATGACAACGCGATAGGGGGTGCTCATGCTTCCTGCCTCAAAACCTTGTAGATGCGACTGGCAAAGAGCCAACGTCCATCGCGTTTGACCAGTTTATCATCGTAAGTGCCGATAAGCCGGAGCATCGACCCGTCCTGGGTTTCCAGGATTTCAGTGGCATACGAGCGCGCTGTGGCCGCATCGCCGTCAACCTCAATTGATCCCAGGGACGAGAAAAACCCTGTGAATTTGAAGGCGCTCATGGCCTTCACCCAGGCCGCCTTGATCGCTACCGATCCCGACACATCGACACTCGGCATGCGCCAGACCGCGTCTGACGCCCAATTGCTGATCCAGTTGTCGGCATCATGGTGAAAGACAGCGTCGCTATAGGCATCCATCAGCTCACGGATAGCCAGGCGATCCTCTGCTGGTCCGGTGAAAGCCATCTAGCGGTCCATCCATACATCAAGGTTGTCGTGAAAATAGCGCACGCGGCGCTCCTGCCAGGCCAGATAGTCGCCCGTATAGCCCCGCGAACGCAGGCCCTTTTGTGTGCCAAGCCAGACTGACACGTCCTGATCGATGCCGGGGCCGGCGGAAACCTCGCCCACCTTGCCTTGAAGGTGCGGGGCGGGGATGCTGACATCCACCCATTCAGACATACTCTGGCTATAGTATTTCGTGGTGCCTTTAGGGAACAGGGTCATGTACCACATGTCAAAATAGCACTTTTCCGGGTCGCTCTCATGCGGGCGGGCCCGTAGCCAGATATTGCCATCGGGTTTCAGACTGAACGACAGATTGGGAAAGATAGTGAAATGCCAGTGATCGGTGAGCTGGGCATCGTGGTAGGTTGAAAAATCAAAACCCTTTTCCTCGCCCAGCAACCGTTTTTGTTGCTGTAGTGCCGCGCGCATTTCCCCGGTCTTGCCGCCCCGGAACTGGTCTGGATCCAGGCCCCAGAACCGCAGCTCTTCAGCCATATATTTCAGGGTTTCGTCCTCGCCCCCCTGCAAGGTCTTGGTCGGCCCCGCCCCCGGCATCAACATCCGGCAATGGCCGCTGGGATAGAGGTTGAACTGGCAGTAGTCGGCGGCATATTCCATGACGAACTTGGTCTGAGGGTGCACAAACGGGACATGGTAGGACTCGTTGAAATTGTCCTGGATCAGCTTCCAGTTGAAATCCCCCTCCAGGGTGACCCAGTGCGTACGCACCATGTCGTCCATGGGATAGGTGTCGATATGCTCACAGATCGGCTGCATGGAGGAGCGCAGAGACATGCAATCGGGGTCCATATTGTACCAGACAAATCCGGCCCAGACCTCGCAGGGGATTTCTACCAGATTGCGCTTGCCGCAAGGACTGCCTTGGGGAAAATCAGCCTCATCGGGCACGGCGCGCAGCTCGCCACGCAGGTTGTAGGCCCAGCCGTGATAGGGACAAACCAGCCGACGCGCGCTGCCGGCCTCTTCGGCCACAAGCTGCATGCCCCGATGCTGGCAGACGTTGTAGAACGCCCGGGTCTGACCGTCGTCCCCCATGACGCAGAGAATAGTCTCGGGTCCCAACTTCGCAGTAATGAAATCCCCGGCCTTGACCAGTTGGGCGCGAGTCCCGGCAATCTGCCAAGTCTTAGTCCAGACCTTGTCCCACTCCTTTTGCCAGATTTCTTTCGAGTAATATCGGTCCGGTTTAATCGGTCGATCACTCAGAACTGGCTCAGCCACCTTGCTCAGATCGGCTAATTGCGGTGCGATGTCGCTACGGGTATCCAGGGTTTCGCTCATCGATCTTATCTCCAACGGGACGGAAGCATACCTGCGCCCCCCTGGACAAAAAAGCAACAGCGCTTAAAATGAATCTCCACGTCACCGAGCGGAAAGCGTTGCACTGAGAAACAGGCCCCATGACACCACCGCTACACCCTGCCCATCCGATCTCGCAAAGACCGAGCGCGCCAAAACGGACCACAACACCCAAAAGCGAAAAGACCAGGGTGCTGATCCTGGAAGGTGCCGTCGATGCGGTGAACCGACATGGCTATCACGGCACCACTCTGGCACGCATTGCGGAATGCTCCGGCCTGACCCGCGGCGCGGTTCAGTACTATTTCATGACCACTGAAGCGGTAATGATCGCCCTGGCAGACCATGTCGCACGGTGCGTCTGGGAAAGTTATGAGGCGGCAGCGAGCCACCCCCCTGCCGGCCGTGGTCTGATTGAATTTGCGATCGATCTAGTCGCCAGCCCGGCAGAGGACCGCTACCGGGTTGCCCGGCTGGAGTTGCTCACCGCCGCACGCACGACGCCGGCTCTGCAGACGGTCCTGGAAGCCTCAGCGCGCGAGGTTGAGGCCCAGGCCAAGCGCTTTACCGGCCAGATATTCGGCAACGCCGCGCTGGCCGACATTCCCCAGTTTCGGGCGGCGCGGGATCTGACCGACCTGGTCAACAACTGGCTGTGGGTGCATGTGTTTCCAGACCAACGGGCGCAGCGGACTCAGGATGTCCTTGCCGCCCTGCGCATCGCCCTGCACACCCTGTGGCGCGCGCCCAGCCTGGAGGTGGAGCCTGAATTCCACAAGCCCAGGGTCAGAGTGAAGGCCGCTTCCGTAACATAAAATAAGCAATTGTGCTGAAAGACACTTGTGCCGTGGGCCTGCGGCATGGTCGAACAAACCGCAAATAGAGAGGAATTCCCCATGATCGAACCTGCCATTCAGGCATTATTGGACAAACAAGCCTGTACAGAGCTTGTCTACAATCTCGCTCGCGCCATTGACCGCTGTGACAGCGAACTTTTGGTAAGCCTGTTTCATCCAGACGCCACCGACGACCATGGCGTGTTTGTCGGCACAGCTGCCGACTTCGCCACCTGGGTCATGCCGGTGCTAAACAGCATGAAGCGCACCCAACACGTGGTCGGCAATGTGCTTATCAAGCTGGATGGTGATATCGCCTATGGAGAGAGCTATTTCATTGCCCATCACACCATTGCGCAGGAGGGCGGCAGTGACATCTTCACTCTGGCGGCGGGCCGGTATCTGGACCGCTTTGAGCGCCGGGGTGGCGAATGGCGTTTCGCCCATCGCCATGCCGACTATGATTGGAACTCAACAGTCCCCTCCAGCGACAGCTGGGACCGGGCCAATCCAGGCAAAATGACCTATGGCCAGCGTGCGCCAGACGATTTGTCCTACCGCCATTTCGCCGGCAAGCTTTAGGAAGCGCCAGATAAATACATCGACCCTGACCTAAGGGCCAGCTTGCAGCTTGATCTACTGATGCGGTCCCCTACAATTACGCCTATCGATCCATTGGAAACGTCGCGCCATGCAGCTTCATCCTGAGATTACCGCCCTGGTCGGCGAGATTGATTTCGATCCCGACGCCCTGTTGGATAAATATCTTGCGGAACGTGACAAGCGCCTGCGCGAAGATGGCGCGAGCCAGTATGTTGAGGTCAAAGCCGAGTTTTCCCGCTATATTGAGGACCCCTACGTCGATCCAGGCTTCACCCGCGAGCCGGTGTTTGACGAGGTTCAGTTCGCCATCATTGGTGGCGGATTTGGCGGCCTGCTCATGGGCGCGCGGCTGCGCGAGGCGGGGTTTGAAACCATCCGCGTTGTCGAGGCTGCCGGTGACTTTGGCGGCACATGGTACTGGAACCGTTATCCGGGGGCCATGTGCGATGTGGAATCCTATTGCTACCTGCCGCTTTTGGAAGAGTTGGGCTATATGCCCAAGCATAAATATTCATTCGCGCCTGAGATTTTGGACCACAGCCGCGCCATTGCCCGGCATTTTGGCCTCTATGATCATGCCCTGATGCAGACCGGTGTCACCCAGCTTGCCTGGGACGAAGCCGCGGAACGCTGGATCATCAGCACCAATCGAGGCGACCGCTTTAAAGCTCAGTATATTGCCATGGCCAATGGTCCACTCAGCCGCCCTAAACTGCCTGGCATTGAGGGCATTAACGACTTTAAAGGCTATACCTTTCACACCAGCCGCTGGGATTATCGCTATACCGGCGGGGACAGTTACGGGAACCTGACGGGCCTCAAAGACAAACGTGTCGGCATTATCGGCACCGGGGCGACGGCGATACAGTGCATTCCGCATCTGGGCGAGGCAGCCAAGCAACTCTATGTCTTTCAGCGTACGCCCTCGTCGGTAGATGTCCGCAACAATGCGCCCACCGACCCCGCCTGGGCCGCTTCGCTCACCCCCGGCTGGCAACAGAGGCGGATGGAGAACTTCAATGTCCTGGTCAGCGGCGGCGACCAGGACGAAGATCTGGTTCACGACGGCTGGACCGATATCTTTCGCAATCTGACCGGCATTGCAGCCAAGACGGCATCGCGAAAATTGGGTCGGCGGCTGGACAGCCAGGAACGCGCCGAACTTATGGTGCTGGCTGACTACAAGAAAATGAATCAGGTGCGCGCTCGTGTGGACGCCACCGTCAATGACCCGGCGACAGCCGCCGCCCTCAAGCCCTGGTACAGGCAATTCTGCAAGCGTCCCTGCTTTCATGATGAATATCTTGCCACCTATAACCGCCCCAATGTGACTCTGGTCGATACCCACGGCAAAGGGGTTGAGCGGCTGACGGCTAATGGCGTTATCGCCAATGGCCAGGACTATGAACTTGACTGCCTGATCTTCGCCACAGGATTTGAAGTCGGCACCTCGTTCACCCGCCGCGCCGGCTATGACATCATCGGTCGGGAGGGCAGGACGCTGTCTGAACACTGGTCGCAAGGCCTGCGCACGCTGCATGGCTTTACCAGCCATGGCTTTCCCAACTGTTTTTTCTTGGGCTTCACCCAGTCAGCCGTCACGGTCAGCGTGCCAATGGCTCTTAACGAACAGGCCAAACATGTTACCTACATGGTCACCCAGGCGCGAAACAACGGGTGCGCCGTCCTGGAGCCCACGCAGGAAGCGGAAGCCGCCTATGTGAAGATAGTTCGCGACATGTCGGGCATGGGCCAAAGATTTTATAACGAGTGCACGCCTGGCTATTACAACAGCGAAGGGGCGGCGGGAAACAAAACCGGTTTCTTCAGCGACATGTATGCAGCCGGACCCCTGAAGTTTTTCGACGTGCTGCGAGACTGGCGGGCCGAAGGGCAGATGCAGGGGCTGGAACTGCGGTAAAGCTTCGGTACAACGGGCTCCCCCAATCACTGAGACCGCCGGATGATCAGTTCAGGCCGGAATGCGGACCGGCAGTTTGGTGATGCCGAGGATGAAGTTGGACATCGCCCGCTCTTCGCGGCCCACGACCTCGATTTTGTCGAAACGTTTGATGATTTCTTCCCAGAGGATCTGAATCTGCATCTCGGCGGCCCGATTACCCATGCAGCGATGAATGCCAAAGCCGAAGGCGACGTGATGCCGAGCCCGGGGCCGATCGATGATGAAGGCGTCGGGATTGTCGATCACTTCTTCGTCGCGGTTGCCGGAGACATACCACATGACCACCCGTTCGCCCTTGCGGATCAGCTTACCGCCGACTTCGATGTCGCGCAGAGCGGTGCGCCGCATATGGGCGACCGGTGACTGATAACGAATGATCTCAGAGGTGGCACCGGCTACCAGAGAGGGATCGGCTTTCAGCTTGGCCCACTGGTCGGGATTGTCGTGCATGAACGTGACGCCGCCGCTCATAGAATTGCGGGTGGTGTCATTGCCACCCACGATCAGGAGCACGATGTTGCCCAAAAACTCCATCGGGTCATTGATCATGTTCCTGGTCCCCGGATTATGGGCCAGCAGAGAGAGGAAATCGAACTTCGGCGGCGTAGCCGCCCGCTCGGTCCACAGCTTCGCGAAATAGGCATGACACTCCATCATCACCCGCTCGCGTTCGTCTGCGGTCACGATCAGATTGCCGGTCGTATCGCTGGCCGTAGTCATGTCGGACCAATAAGGCAGCAGGCGTCTGTCCTCCCATGGAAAATCGAACAGGGTAGCGAGAAACTGTGTGGTCAGCTCAATTGAGACGCGATCAACCCAGTCGAAAGTCTCCCCGCGCGGCAGCGAATCCAACAAGTCACCGGTTCGCTGACGCATCAGCACCTCAAGTTCGACCAGACGACCAGGCGCAACAGCCGGAGACGCCGCCTTGCGTTGCACGTCATGCACGGGTGGGTCAGCCTGGATAAAGTTCTTGATGGCAAAACCCTCGGGCTGATCGCCGACAACGATGTCGCGGTCAGAGGAAAACGCCCCGTGATTGCTGTCGATGGCCAGGATATCGTTGAACTTGGTGATCGACCAAAAGCCGCCAGTCGGGCCCGTCGGCGACCAATGGACCGGATCTTCCTGACGCAAACGACGCAGATATTCGTGCAGCAGGCCGCGCTGATAAAGCGAGCCGTCGCTGGGATCGAGGGAGTCCAGGGGCAGGTTCCACGGCTCAATCAAGGCCTCGACCGGTGCTACGTCCAACATCGGTGTCTCCTCCTGGGGTTTTGCGCGGCGTAATCGCGCGACGAGGCTTCAGGTCAGCACTTTGCCGATTGCCATGTCAAGGCGGGACACTTCGTGGACCGAGGCAGAGAAACGCATTGTTGTCCGTGTCGGTCAGCTTCTGGCCTCAAGGCTTCTGCGGCAACCCCCGCAACCAGTCGATTACGCGGGTCTCCAGTTCAATACGGTGGTCGGACCAGCTGTGGTCGGTGACGACGTCGGCAGAGGCCGGGGCTGCGGCACCGGAGGCCTTGATTGAGGCGATCAGGCCGGCTGAATGGCTTTCGACAAAGTCGTGGCTGTAGAGGATCAACAGCCTGCGGCCGGCGAGCTTGGGGGCCAGGGCGGCGAAAGACCAGGCGTCCGCGTGGGCGATCAATTCATCGGCCATGCTTTCGCCGGTGACCCCCATCAGAGTTTCGCGGCTGTCATCCATCATCTTGACCATGGTGCTGCGCTGTTGACCGGCCAGTTTGCCAACCAGACCCATATCGCCCGCCGAAATCATCACCGCGCCCAACAGACCCTGATCGTGAGCGAAGGTCTCGGCCGTCACCCAGCCGCCCATGCTGTGGCCGGCGATGGCGATCCGCGCCGGATCAATACTGAGGTGTTTCGCGTTCGCGGGATCACGCACGAAAGCCAGAGCCGCGTCGGCATCCTGAAGGTTTTGGGCAAAACGAAATACTCCGGGGCTGCCCCATGACCCACGATAGTTGATCGTCACCACGGTCCAACCGGCGCGGCGCACCGCCTGGGCCAGGTCGAGGTTCTTTTCATTGCCGGGAAGGCCGTGGAACAGGACCAGGGTCGGGTGAGGTCCGGGACCGGACGCCACATAGGCGATGCCGTTGATCGACACACCGCCGCTGGGCACGTGAATGACCTCCAGACGGGCGGGATAGGCCGCGTCGGGGGCCGGATCGGAGGCGATGGCCGTCGCAGTTGGCACCGAAGTCTGGGCGAACGCGAGGCCGCACCACCCCAAGGCAACTGCCAGGCCAAGAACGAACAGACGCATCGAGTTTCTCCGGTTAAATCAGTCCCAATTTGCCCATGTCCCGTGGGGGTGAACATAGCCCAGCAGGCGGTCTTCGCCGCCTGGCCATAGTGTCACAAGCAGTTGCATATTGGCAGGGTTTTCCGCTGGCGGCTCCATGCGCACCCAGGCCACGGGATTGGCACGCGTCGCGCTCTCCCCGAGAGCCAGAATCGCGGCGGCGAGATCGATCTGGCCTTGCTGGGGAACATACTGCCAGAATACCGAATGATAGATGACCGTCACTGCCGCAGATTGAGGCTGGATGCTGCGGGTAAAGTCTACCGCATCAGCGGTTTGAACCTTTGCGCCGACCTCTAAGGCCAAGGCAATGGCGGCGTCCAGACGCGCCAGGCGGTTGGCCTGATCGGCCCAGACATAGGCGCGCAGGCGCTGTCGGGCCTCCGAATCGTTCAGGTCTACGGGTTTTCGATCACATGCGGCGCGGGAAATGACCTCAATCTGGGCATTCAGTGGCGGCGCGGTGCCGCGCCAATCCGCTTCGATTCGTACGGGGCTGTTAGCATCACCCCAGCATCGCCCTTCGCCCAACCGATAACCAAAGCGATCCCAAAGCTGGTTGAGCCCGGCGCTGGCCCCCAACTCAAATGTGCGCATCGGCAGTTTCGTCTCTGCCGCGACATGCAAAAAACCACCCAACAAACAAGCTGAGCGGCACACCTCATTGGTCTGAGGTTCATGCCTCATGAAGTGGACGAGGCGATCCTGATGCTCGGTCAGGATGTCCATTGCCGCACCCCAGGCCTTGTCCGCATCACCCGATATCAGGGTCGAAGGGTACGCCTCGGTCAATTGTGTTGAGACTCCCTCCAGCGCCAGATCATGCAAGCCTGCCAGCAGGCGCAAAGGAACCGCATCGTTGAGCAGCGCGCGGGCTCCAACCCCCTCCCAGGGGGCGAACAGTGCCCGCGTCGGTCCGTCCGCGGACCAATCGGTCGCCATATGTTCAAGTAGAGCCGCAGAAAAGGCCGAGCCAAAGGTCAGGCACCCCTGGGCTTGAAGCTTCAAGGCACGGATAAGGGCGGGTTCATCGGTCATGCGCGCCGATATCCCGCGCGTGGTGATCGGCTGTACAGGTTGAATCTTCGCATTAACCCTGCACCTGCAACAGGCGGCGGATCGGCGCGAAGCTTCTGCGGTGGATGGGGCAAGGCCCCAGGCGCGCCAGAGCCTTAGCGTGGGCGGCGACGCCATAACCCTTATGCGCGGCAAAACCGTAGTCCGGCCAGCGGGCGTGCATCTGGATCATCAAGGCGTCGCGGGCGGTCTTTGCCAGGATCGAAGCGGCGGCAATGGAGGCGCACAGGGCGTCGCCCTTGATCAGGGCCCTGGCAAGGCAAGGCATATCGAAGCTGTGATTGCCATCAATCAGGGCGAACACCGGCGCTGGCCTGAGGGCCTCAACTGCCCGGCGCATGGCAAGGCCAGTTGCTCGCAGGATATTATGCTCATCGATCTCTTCAACAGAGGCATAGGCAATGGCGAAGGCGGTGGCGTGGGTCCTGATTTCAGCCGCCAGAACCTCGCGACGAGCGGCGCTAAGGGCCTTGGAATCGGCAAGACCCCGGATCGGCCTTGCCGGATCGAGGATTACGGCGGCAGCGCAGACCGGCCCAGCCCAAGGCCCCCGCCCCGCTTCATCAACCCCGCACATCGGTGCGGCAGAGTCTCGCTCCAGGTTGAGATCAAGCTGCGTGCGCGGCATCAGCTCCGGGCCATCCCAGCAACCTCGGCGTAGCGAAAACACGGTGTGATATGGTCATTGACCATGCCCACCGCCTGCATGAAGGCATAGGTGATGACCGGGCCGCAAAACTTAAAACCCCTGGCCTTCAGGGCCTTGGACAGAGCTTCGGCAGCAGGGGTCTGAGCGGGAACCTGACCGATTTCGCTCCAGACATTCTGTAGCGGTGCGCCGCCGACAAAATCCCAGACAAAGGCGGTGAAATCCTCGCCCCGCTCACGCATGTCCAACCATACCCGCGCGCCGCTGATCGCCGCGTCGATCTTACCACCCGAGCGGACGATACCGGGATTGTCCATCAGGCGGGCGCGATCAGAGACACCATATCGCGCGACAATCTGCGGATCAAAACCATCGAAAGCCGCGCGAAAGGCTTCTCGCTTTTTCAGTATGGTCACCCACGATAGTCCTGCCTGAAACCCGTCCAGCACCAGCTTTTCCCAAAGCGCGCGGGGATCATATTCCGGCACCCCCCACTCCGTGTCGTGATAGGCAACATAGATTGGATCCTTCGGGTTGGCCCAGCCGCAGCGCCCGTCCTCATGCTCGAATATCTTGACGCCCACGTCCATTCCTCGCCAAAGCCAAATATGCGCATCCTTAACGTCGCCGATTTCAACTGGATGACCGGTGCCGAGCGCGACACGGTTAAACTGTCGCTGTTCGACATTCGCCGCAAGTTCACGCATGCGGCAACCCGCGCCGATCACCTGGTGGTTGAGTTTTCGGATCGCGCGGTGGCGCGGTCCTCTGCACCCCTGGGCCTGAAATCTCTGGGTGGCCAGGGCGTAAATCGGCGGTTTCTGCAAACAGTAGATGAGTTGAGGCCCGATCTGATCCTGTTGCATTTCGCCGACCTGATCAGCAATGCCGCTCTGCGGGAGGCCCGCCGGCTGGCACCGGGGTTGATCATCGCCGATATTCACATCGACCCCATCGATACCGCCAAAGCAAAGCGGCGCCTTGCCTTGCGCCGGGGCTTCGTCGACGCGCTGTTCGTTACCACGGCTGAGCCAGCGTTGGGGGCCTACGCTGGCCCCGGGGCTTTCGCCGCATTTATGCCCAATCCCGTCGATCCAGCGATCGAGACCGGGCTTGGGTTTGAGACGGACGCTCCCGCCTTTGACCTGTTGTTTGCGGCCCACGACGCACTGCCGCGCGAGGTCGGCGACCAAAGGCTCTCCCCCGAACAGGCGGTTAGCCAGCTTCAGATGCGCGTGCCAGGGCTCAGGCGGAACACGCCGGGTATCGGGGGCCGGCCCGAGGTTGACGGCAATGCCTATTTTCAAGCGCTGCGGTCGGCCCGCATGGGCTGGTCACTGTCGCGCCGGGCCAGCGCGCCGCTCTACGCCTCTGATCGCATGGCCCATATCCTGGGCTGGGGGCTCGTCGCTCTGGTCGACCAACGGTCTGGCTTCCAACGGTTCTACAACGATGACGAGATGGTCTTTTACAATGACCTGGATGATCTGGCGGGAAAGCTCACCGGCCTGATCGCCGATGACGCCACGGCCCGTCATATGGCAAGGCGGGGCTGGGAGACGACCTGGCGACTATTCCACAGCTCTCGGGTTTTTGCCTATGTTCTGGCACAACTGGGCAACGAAGGCGGCGCTCAGGGCTATGAGTGGCCAACGGACAGGTGGTCCAGGTAGATCTGCGGATCGCCGTTTTTCTCCATTGCGTTCAAAACAGACCATGACCGCGCCCTGGCCCAGGCGATGATCTCAAACCTGCCGTCCAGATGCTCGACCAGGGCCGTGCAGCTTTCGACCCAGTCGCCGTCGTTGATATAGGTTACACCGTCGATATCGCGCATTTGCGCATGGTGGATGTGGCCGCAGATGACCCCGTCCAGGCCACGTCGGCGGGCCTCGGAGGCTGCCGCCCTCTCGAAGACATCGATGAACTTCTGGGCGTTGCGAAGGTGGCTTTTCAGGAAGGCCGACAAGCTCCAATAGTCGGTGCCGATCCGCCGGCTGATGCGGTTGAAGCTGGTGTTGAAGGTCAGCAGGATTTTATAGGCCAAGTGACCGGCCAGAGCGACGAGGCGGCCGCGGCGCACCGAGGCGTCGAACTCATCCCCGTGCAGGACCAAAAACCGCCGACCGTCGGCTGTGGTGTGGACCGCGTCGCGGCTGACCTTCACGCCGCCGAAATGCACGCCACAAAAGTCTCGCGCACGGCTGTCGTGATTGCCCGGAATATAGCTGACGTCTGTGCCTTTGCGCGCCAAACGTAACAGCTTTTGCACCACGTCATTATGGCTCTGCGGCCAGTAGAGGCCCCGCTTCATCTGCCAACCGTCGATGATGTCGCCGATCAGATACAGCTTTTCGCAGCTCATACCTTTAAGAAAATCCAGCAGCCATTCGGCCTGGCAACCGCGCGTGCCTAGGTGAATGTCCGACAAAAAGACGCTGCGATATCGCCGAACGATCTCCCGGTCATCCATGCCCGTCGCCCCGCGCTCAAACGCCTCACGGCGATAGGCCGCTAAAGTGCTTCGATGTCCGTTTCGTGAACCCGTGGGGTTAGAAATTCCCAAGGAAATACTTCTATTGGCACGCCTCACCTTCCCAAAAGGGGGGCACGCGGCGTGATCGGGGGGCGCATAGGGAGCCCTTTCACCTATTGAACGTGACTCTATTTTTCCACCGTTAATCACCGTAAATTACGCTGTCCGAACTGCGGTGCGGGCCGTATTTAGACGACCCTGGCGCGCCCTGATCCCCTTAGGGTTTGCAAATGGTGCCGCCGATTATCGCTCCCAATACCCGGTGACTGTCGCTATCGTGAAAACCTGAGCAGGTGCGAGTGAGATAAGGCAGGTAGACTGGTGGATTCAAAGCCCAATTATGATGTGGTCGTTGTCGGTGCCGGCCTGGCCGGGATGTATATGCTGCATCGCCTGCGCGGCCTGGGATTGTCCGCTAAGGTCTATGAGGCGGGAGACGGCGTTGGCGGCACCTGGTTTTGGAACCGCTATCCCGGTGCACGCGTGGATGTCGAGAGCCTGGAATATTCCTATTCGTTTTCTGAGGCGCTGGAGAAGGAATGGGATTGGTCGGAGCGCTATGCCACCCAGCCGGAACTGCTACGCTATGCCAATCATGTCGCCGACCGATTTGACCTGCGACGGGACATTCAATTTAGCACGTTCGTGGCATCGGCGCATTTTGATGAAACCACCAACCTTTGGCGGCTGAGCCTCGATGGTGGTGCTCAGATTTCAGCACGCTACTGCGTCATGGCTACCGGGTGCCTATCGGCGATCAAGGAGCCGGAATTTCCCGGCCAGGACAGTTTCAAGGGCAAGACCTACCAGACCGGCCGCTGGCCCGAAGACGGGGTCGACTTCACCGGTCAACGCGTAGGCGTCATCGGTACGGGCTCGTCCGCCATTCAATCAATCCCGATCATCGCGGCCCAGGCGGCGCAGGTTACTGTTTTTCAACGCACCCCCAATTATTCGGTTCCGGCGCATAACGGCAAGCTGGCCCCCGAGAAGATCGCCGCCTGGAAAGCCAACCTCGCAGAAAACCGGCGGCTGGAGCGGTATTCCGCTGGCGGATTTTTGTCGCGGGACGGCAATGAACAGCTGGCGCTTGACGTCTCCGCTGAGACGCGGCGGGAGGAATTTGAGCGCCGATGGGCCGTGGGCGGCTTTGCGCTCGGCGGGGCCTTTGCCGATCTCACCACCGATGCGGCGGCCAACGCCACGGCGGCGGAGTTTGTCGCCCAAAAAATCAGATCCATCGTAACAGACCCGACGACGGCCGATCTGCTGACGCCCAAGACCTACCCCTTCGCTACCAAACGGCTTTGCGTCGATAGCGGCTATTATGAAACCTACAATCTGCCGCATGTCCACCTGGTGGATCTTCTGACCACGCCCCTTGAAACCCTGAACACCACAGGCCTGAAGACCACCGATGCGCAGTTCGAATTCGATGCCATCATCTTTGCCATTGGCTTTGACGCGATGACCGGAACTCTTGCCAAGATCGACATTCGCGGCTGCGGCGGCGTGGCTCTGAAGGACCAATGGTCAGAAGGCCCCAAGACTTATCTGGGTCTGATGGTTTCCGGCTTTCCCAACCTTTTCACCATTACCGGGCCGGGCAGCCCCTCGGTGCTTTCCAGCATGATCGTCTCAATCGAACAGCATGTCGATTTCATCAGTGACTGTTTGGCCTACATGACTGCCCGTCAGCTTGGCCGTATTGAGGCGACCCATGACGCCCAGGAGGCCTGGGTGATTCACGTCAATGAGTCGGCTCAGCAGACCCTCTATCCCTTGGCCAATTCCTGGTACATGGGTGCCAACGTCCCCGGCAAACCCCGCGTGTTCATGCCCTATATCGCCGGCGTCGGGGTCTATCGTGAGCTTTGCGAAGGCATCGTCGCGCGGGGTTACGAGGGGTTTGCGTTCAGCCCCACCAAGCTAAAGTCAAGCCTTCCCTCGCCCCGGTCGATCACCACCCCTGCAGCAGTTTAGATGAACCAAGCTCCGGTAGGTGGGCTACCCATTTAGCACCGTGCAGATACCTGTGCCCGGCCTTAAAACGTCGCCACCGGCGGCAAAGGGGCGTCAGCTTCGTGAACTGTGGCGCAGATGAGCCGGGTAATCGCTTCGAGGCCTCGGGCATCGACCTCATCGAAAGCCGCGAGCGTCGTCGCATCGATATCCAACACCCCCACTAGGGTCTGGTCAGCCGAAAAGACGGGGACGACGATCTCGCTGCGAGAGGCGGCATCGCAGGCGATGTGGCCGGGAAATGCAAGGACATCCGCTATGATGAGCGTCTTTCGCCCGGTTGCTGCAGCACCGCAGACGCCCCGATCAAATGCGATGCGTAGGCACCCGAGTGTTCCCTGGTATGGGCCGACAACCAGCTCTCGATCCCGCGACGGATCAACGAGGTAAAATCCTGTCCAGAAAAAATGCGGATGCGCCGACGACAGCATGGCTATGACGCTGGCCATGCGAGCGATCAAGTTGGGTTCGCCCTCCAGCACCGCAGCGATCTCCTGCACCAATTGCGTATAACGATCAGCCCGAGCGAGTGGCAACGACTGTGGAGAAGAGGCATCGGTCATGTGTTGGCGTTACACCTCCGCTGCGGCCCGCGCCAGTTTACCCAGGTATTTGGGATGGAGCCGGCCGATTGTGAGAGCGTTTTGTTGCGTTCCAGCGAGCGCGCGCTTTTCGAAATATGCTGGGAAAAGTGAGCAATCACTGAGCCTGCGATGGCTCGCGAATCGGAGGCCCACTCTGCAGTCTCATTTGAATTGGCTGTAATGTTGATTCCGCCCTGGGCTCAGCCACTCTTGTGTGGGGCGATGGACAATCGGTGGTCTATTGCTTCGATCGTCTGGATGAGTTTACCTCTGTGGCCAAGGCGGGCAATGCGTTGAGCATGGCACCGGGCTATGTCAACTTGGGCAGGATGACCGGCGCCGGCCGGGCTAATGGCAGGGGGTCCACCTTGGGCTATGACTTCGCCGACCGCCTGACCAGCCTGAGCCACGCTCTGACGGGGGCCAATACGGTGACCTGGACTAACAGCTTCACCCCCGCCAGCCAGGTCGCCAGCGGCAATACCTCGACGGCGATCTATGACTGGGCCAGCGGCGCGCCCTCGATCCTCAATACCGCGTCGGACGGCCTCAACCGAGATGCGGCCATCGCGGCCGCCTGCAACAGACCACAGTGACCAGCGGGGCAACAACCCGCTTCCAGTATGACGACGACATGCTCGTGGCCGAATACGACGGCGCAAACACCCTGTTGCGCCGCTATATGCACGGCCCCGGTGTCGATGACCCTGTCGTTTGGTTCGAAGGCATCTCCATCGCCGCCAGCGCCGCGCGCTATCTCTACAAAGACCGCCAGGGCTCAGTGAGCGCTGCGGCCGACAGCAGCGGCAACGTGCTTTCGACCTACGCCTACGACGCCTATGGCAATCCCAATACCTGGGGCGGCAGCCGGTTCCGCTACACCGGCCAGATCGCGTTGCCGGAGCTAGGGCTCTATTACTACAAGGCCCGCGTCTATGATCCGGCCAGCGGGCGGTTCCTGCAGACCGATCCGGTAGGGTATAAGGGCAACGTCAATTGGTATGTCTATGTCGCAAATGATCCCGTCGACGGAACAGACCCGACGGGGCTATATGAATGCTCGGGAAGTAAATCTGATTGTGGGACGATAAAGGGCTACGTGAGCACAGCGCAAACCGCGCTGAAGAGCCTAAATTCCAACTCGGATGCTGCCAAGAAATTAGGCGCGACACTTGCGTATCTTGGTAAACCTGGGGAGAAAAATGGGGTTACAATCGCTCCCTCGTCGTTGGCCAAGAATACTTTAGCTTCAGCTGGTCCGGGAGGTCAGATCAGGGTGGACATCAAACAAATCAACGCTGCTGGTGCGAGTTCGGCTTATGGAAATGCCAATCCTGGCATGAGCACCGGTGCTATTCAGCAGGGATTAGGGGCAAGTTCTTTGGCGCACGAAGCGCGCCACGAACTCGATTTCAACCGGCTTGGCTTCCCTAACAGCAAAGCGGCTGAATATCGGACTGAACTAAATGCTTACCGTACAGAGCAAGCTGTCGGCCGAGGGTTGAACATGAGCAACGGCATATACGCTCCCGGAGCAACGCAGGGTCAAATGGACAGCGCGGTTCGGTCAGGTGCTCAGAGTTC
>JAYTXQ010000228.1:0-6285 GCA_043742825.1 Caulobacteraceae bacterium
CCGGCCACGGCTCTGCTCTGTCCACATCCAGAGCTTGAATCATGAACCGCGTCACACAGGAATCCCAAATAGCCGATTTTCCAAACAGACTCTAAGAGCGGGCAATACGTCGCAGTTCTTAAATACGATTTCTGGGACAGTAGGCCTGAAATATAACACGGATTGCTGGATCAAAGTTGTCTGAACGCTCAAATAGTTCGGTCAGCTGTTCGCCGCAGGAACGCCAATGAGACATCAGCCGGGCCTGCCAAGTTTCACCGTAGCGTCTGCAAGTGTCGACCGTGACATTAGTTATCAGCTCTGACCGCACGCGCAGAGCGCACTATTTGTGCTTAACGACGATCCCGACGAGATCGTCCAAATCTATCAGCTGTGACCTGACCATTTTTAATGCCAGCCCCATGCTCATCGGCAAGGGAGCGGTTACGGCGTAACGCTTTCACCGCATTGCTGCGACTGTAGCCTGTGACGCCATCGACCATTATTTCCTGTTGATGTGCTACGAAAGTGGCTACTAGTGGCGATGTGACGGGGTGCCTCTGGATATCGGCCCCGGCGATATCTGCCTTTTCAGTTTTACTAGCCCGGCGGACATCTGGTCTTTGAGCGGCTTTAGCACCGCTCTGGCCCTTACCAGAGCCCTGCTTGCGCCCTTGCTCGCCCAACCCGAAAGCGTCAGTGGCACGGTATTGCGCCGTGGGTCCCCGATGGGTGACATTCTTTTTGGCCAGGTCCGCAGTTCACTTGAGGCCGCTGAGCGCCTGCAGTTGATCCACGGCCCGGGTCTGGCCGCCTCTACTGCCGCTATGATCGCCGTCTGTTTCGGTCCGTCCAGTGATCGCCGCCACGACCAGGGTAAGCGCCTTCGGGCTGCATCCCTGGTGGCCATCAAACGACATATTGAAGACTCGCTGCACGTCGTCGATCTGGGTGCCGAACATCTGATCGACATGTTCGGGCTTTCGCGCGCCGCGCTTTACTGGATGTTTGCGCCGTTGGGGGGCGTGGCTCAGTTCATCCGTAATCGCAGATTGCGCCGGGCCTTTTCAGAGTTAGCCACGGGCGAGACCGATCAGGACCGCATCGACGAACTTGCCCGGCGAATCGGTTTCACGTCTGCGAGCGTGTTCAGCCGCGCCTTCAAAGCTGCCTATGGGCTCAGCCCTAGCGAAGTTCGCGGCAATAAGTTGACACTCGCCATGGTCCATGCGGCCGCCGCGACAGACGACGAGGCCCCCTTGGCCCAATGGCTGCATGGCCTGGCGTGACGACGGCGACCTTGCCGAGTCCGCCAACGGACCTTAAATCGCTGGGTATGATCGCCGCGCTCGCCAATCCCTACCGCTTCATGGCCTTTTCCCGCTGGGCCGCCCCGATATTGGGTAGTCTCAGCGTCGGCCTGATCGGCAGCGGCCTGTGGCTGGGCCTGACGGCACCGCCGGACTATCAACAGGGCGAGACCGTGCGCATCATGTTCGTACATGTACCGGCGGCCTGGGTAGCCATGCTGGCCTACGCCGGTCTGGGCGGCGCAAGTTTTTTTTATCTGGTCTTCCGACACGCTCTGGCAGACGCCGCCGCCAAGGCGGCAGCCCCACTAGGCGCGGCATTCACATTCCTGGCGCTGGTCACGGGATCTCTTTGGGGCAGGCCGATGTGGGGCACATGGTGGGTGTGGGATGCGCGCCTGACTTCAATGCTCGTGCTGTTTCTGCTGTTCGTTGGCTACCTGGCATTGAGAGCCAGCATTGAGGATGAAACCAAGGCCGGTCGCGCTGGTGCCATTCTGGCTTTGGTTGGGTTGATAAATCTGCCGATCATCAAGTTCTCAGTTGATTGGTGGAACACCTTGCACCAGGGCGAATCAATTTTCCGCTCTGGCGGCTCGACCCTCGCGCCTGTCTATCTGATCCCCCTGGCACTGGCCGGGTTTGGATATATGGCGGCTTTCGGATCGTTGTGGATGGTGCGAACACGGGCAGAAGTCTGGCGTCGACGCGCTGTGGCCCTGGCCACGCAAGCCGCTCACGCATGACTCAGGCGCTGTTCGGCTTTGGCAAATATGCCGCCTATATCTGGCCCGCCCTCGGCATCAGTCTGGCGATATTTGTCGGCATGATCATCGAAACCCTGGCTCGCGCACGCCATTGGCGGCGCAAGGTCCGAGAACTTGAGGGGCCGCCAAAGCGATGAACCGGCTCTTTGCGCTGGTACCTGTCGGCGTTTTGCTCATTATGTTGGGCATGTTCACGGTCTATTCATTGAACCGTCAGACACACGTTGTGCCGATGGCGATGGTTGGTAAGCCCTTGCCCGACCTGACACTGCCCGACCTGCAATCGGGCACACCGACGCGCCTGCGCGGTGCAAAGAGGGCCCATCTTGTCGTATTCTATGCTTCATGGTGTGGCCCTTGTGGAGAGGAGGCCCCGACCTTGTTGGCCTTGCAGGCGGAGGGCGTCCCGATCACAGGCATCGCCTATGAGGACAAGCCCACCAATACCCAGGGATTTTTGGCCAGGTTTGGAAACCCATTCACTCAGACTTTGACCGATCAGGAGGGGACCGCCGGGCTGGAAATCGGGCTCACGGGCGTTCCGGAAACCTATGCGATCACCGCCAGCGGCATCATTGCTGCCAAACACGCTCTGCCACTTACGCCAGCGGACGCAGAGGCCCTGCTGGTTGCGGCGGGACGTTAGGCGAGGTCGATCACGCCGCCCGCACCCGACTCGTCTCCCCAGGCCACCCGTCCGCCCGGAAGCAAGGACAAGGCACTGATCGCAGCGCCGAGAGTCTCACGTAGAAAGATCAGCTTTTCATTCTTCAAGTCACAGGTCCAGATGCGGCCGTCGTCAAGGCCCGCGACGACACGGGACTCCGTAGGCGATGCCGCAATTCGGGTAACCAGAGCCCCCTCTTGAGCGCCGATTTCGGCTGCCTGTTTGCCCATAGGGCCACCGTTGCCGGCGAAGGGCCACAGCACTATGCCTGAGGCCCCAGACGTCGCCAGCCACGCACCTCGATTGAGGAATTCCAGGCTGTGGGTTTTGGCAGGATAGCCGCCCATGCGCATGTCCATCGCGTCACTCAAGCGCCAGCCGTGCAGGGCCGATTCCTGCATGGCCGAGACCAGGAATCGGCCGTCTGGACTGAAGGCGATGCCGATATGTGAGCCGGCCCAGCGCAGCATCACCGGCTTTTGCTCAGCGATTCGCGCATACCACAAAGCCGCCCCACCATAGGTTGCCACGGCCAGGCGTCGGCCTTTTGGGTCAAAGCTGAGCGCGGCAACGCTCCGCTCATGCATAAAGGTGCGCAGAAAATCGCCATTGGCTGTGTCGATCACCTGCGCCTCGCGACCAGCGGCAAAGGCGATCAGGCCCGACGCCGATGAAACGGCCAGCGCGTCTATCCACCGCCCCGGCACCTGGGCCAGTATCTGCGCCCCATCACGCCTGGACCAGACAAGCCGTCCATCGTCGCCGCCAGTGACCACGCCGACGCCCGAGGGGTGAATCGCGGCGCAAAGAACCGCGCCGTCGTGGGCCTGGCAGACATGGCCATCATCCCAGCTAAGCGAGCCGTCGCCCAGCGCGAACACCGCAGATTCGCCTTCGGCGAGAGTCTGAGTGACATAGGCATCGAAAATAAAATCCATGTTTGCAGCCTTAGCCGAAACCGTGGCGTCTTGACGAGCCGTCAGCCTGCGGGCAGAGGAAGTTTGCTTAGTGGTAAATCCGCGTGATTGACCGCAAAGGTTTTTGACTATGGTTTTTGACAGCGGGTCCGACTAAGCGATCCGCGACGTAGGGAGTCCTCAATGGCGGCAAAGCTTTCAGGTTCGGGGGGCAGCAAATTCGACCTCGGCCAGAACGCCGATATGAACGTCACGCCATTCGTGGACGTGATGCTTGTTCTGTTGATCATCTTCATGGTGGTGGCCCCCCTGGCAACAGTGTCAGTGAAAATCGACCTGCCGCCGGCCAAGGCTCCGCCTCCAGGCGCAAAAGACAAGCCGCCGACGTTTATCTCTCTGCGCGATGACGGCAATATCTATGTCTCGTTCGGCAAGCTTGAGACACGCCCCTCGAACATGGACCGTCTGGGTGGCGATCTGGCCGCCTCGTTGGTCTTCACCGACCCGACGATCACCGCGCCGACCAGTCAACGCATCTTCATCCGCGCCGACCGGCACGTTCGCTATCGTCAGTTCATGGATGTGATCAACCAGCTGCAGCGCGACAGCTACTACAAGATCGGTCTGATCTCAGAAGACCTCGGCGGCGGCTAGATCAAATCCCCTAAACAGCGCAGGCTTCGAAGCCTGCGCGCAATTTCGATTCGTCGAGATTGCGCCCAATGAACACCATGCGGCTGTCGCGAGTTTCGTCCTCACGCCAGGGCTGTTGCAGATCGCCCTCCAGCATCATGTGCACCGCCTGAAACACCAGGCGGCGCGCTTCGCCGGCAACATTGACAATGCCCTTGGCGCGCAAGATATCGCCGCCCTGTTCCGCCAGCAGGGCATTCAGCCAACGACTGACTTTTTCCCCGTCTACGGGCCGCACAAGCCACAAGGAAACACCCTTGATGTCATCCTGGTGGATATGACCCGCATGCCCACGGCTGTGGCCATGATCGCCCTCACAGTCGTCGTCATGCACGTGGCCGTCCTCGCCATGTTCCGGGTTGAGGAAATGCGGCTCCAATTCAATAATGCGGCCCAAATCAAAGCCACCGCGCCCCAGAATCGCGTCCAGAGCGACATTGGAACGTACCGCCCTGTGAACCTTGGCCATGGGGTTTAGGCGATGCAGGCGCGTTTCGAGTAATTTCAGATCAGCTTCCGAGACCAGGTCGGTCTTGTTCAGTACGATCTGATCAGCAAAGGCGATCTGCTCGCGCGCTTCACGGCTTTCCGACAGGGTGAGCAAGATGTGTTTAGCATCGACAACGGTGGTCACCGAGTCCAGGCGCGTCTTGGCCTTGACCTCCTCATCGGCGAAAAAGGTCTGAGCCACTGGCCCCGGATCAGCAAGGCCCGTGGTTTCCAGAATGATCGCGTCAAACCCGCGCGTGGCGCTGGCCTGGCGTTTCATCAGGCCCTGGAGAATGCGGATCAGGTCGCCGCGCACCGTGCAACAAACGCAGCCGTTGTTCATCTCGAAGACTTCTTCGTCGGCCCCGACGACCAGATCATTATCGATGCCGATCTCGCCAAACTCGTTGACGATCACCGCATAGCGCTTGCCGTGGTCTTCGGAGAGGATGCGATTGAGAAGCGTGGTTTTCCCGGCACCGAGATAGCCGGTCAGGACGGTAACGGGGATCTGATTCATAAACCCTCTTAAGCGAACCCCGCTCTGGATCCAAGGTTCTGGAGTCCAAGCTGATGATTGCCATCCCCTCTTGTGGTGCGGATGGCGGAACGTGCTGCCATTGCCCGCGACGAAAAAAATGCCGCCGGCATCGGTCTTTCAGCCCTGAATTCGCGCGCCATCCATTAGGTACGAGCCAGCAGCGGACATGGCCTTTCACAACCTCGCGAGGTCGCTTGACAACGGTAGGCCACAGGCGCGTGGTTTGGACATGCAAGTGCAAGTTTCCGGCAGACATGTCGATGTAGGTGAGGCCCTTCGGGGGCGAATTGGCCAGGAATTGGGAGACAGTATAGGCCACTTTTTTGAGCGAGGCGGCGACGCCGAAGTGGTGGTCAGCCGAGATGGCCACGGGTTCCGCGTCGATTGCGACGTCAGGCTGGCTTCCGGCCAGCATCTGCAGAGCCACGGCCAGGGTGGAGACGCCCACGGCGCGTTCAGCCAAGCCTTGGAAAAGATCGAAACCCGGGTTCGACGCTATAAACGCCGGTTGAAAAGCCATTCTGTGGCCGCCACAGCCAAGGCCGTCGAATCAGGTCGCGCCTTCATTCTGCGTGCGCCAGACGGCGATGATCTGATCGACGACTGGGGCCCTGACGAGCAATCTGAGCCACCGGCGGCAATGATCATCGCCGAAAGCGAGGCCCGCTTGCGGACTTTGACTGTTGCTATGGCAGTAATGGAGTTGGATTTGACTGAAGATCAGGCAATTGTATTCAGAAACGCCGGCCACGGTGGCCTATCAGTGGTCTATCGTCGCAGCGACGGCAACATAGGCTGGATCGATCCGGCCCGAACCACAGCCCAACGCGTGTAGGCCATGCATGCGTAGTCGCGACGAACCGTTCCAGGTTAAGTGAGTTAGCATGAATTTTGAAACCCTTCTCGAAAGCACAGTGGTCTC
>JAYTXQ010000229.1:0-1530 GCA_043742825.1 Caulobacteraceae bacterium
ACCGTGCCGACCGACGGTGTCGTCTATGATCCCGAACTCACACACTGCTGCGTTCAGGACCCCGAACTGGAAGAGGCCGGTAAAATTCGGCTAGAGCGCGAGCAGGCCGAGGCGCAAAAGCTGGGCCTGGAGGTCCAGTTGATGGCCCTGGAAGTGCAGCGCCGCCAAGCCTTGCTGGCCGCCGGTAATCTGGACCCGTTCGAGCCCGTACCGGCAACACCCGTCATGGCTTAGAGGCCGTAAAACCCTGTGTGCCCTCGTCGCAACCCTTACTGTGCTCAGTCGGCAAGGAATCGATAACCGACACCGCTCTCAGTTGTTATGTATTGCGGCGCGGAAGGGTCAGGCTCCAGTTTTTGCCTCAGGTGACCGACGAAGACCCGCAGGTACTGCACATCCTGGGCGTTGGCCGGGCCCCAGACGGCTGTGAGCAGGTGGCGATGGGTCAACACCTTGCCGCCCCCGACCACCAGAGCCGCCAGCAGGTCGTATTCACGCGGCGAAAGCTTCACGTTTTCTCCGTTGCGCGTGACCAGTCGCTTGATCAGATCGATGCACAGGTCCCCCGCGTGCACAACGGGTGCCGCGCCCAGGCGATTGAGGCGGTGGCGCAGAGCAACACGCAAGCGTGCCAGGAGCTCACCAACGTTGAAGGGCTTTTCCACATAGTCGTCAGCCCCCTGGTCGAGGGCGTCGATCTTTTCTATCTCCTGGTCTCGCGCTGACAGGATGAGGATCGGGCCATCATAGAAGGCTCTTGCCCGCACGAGGACAGCCCCACCGTCGAGGTCTGGCAGGCCCAGGTCCAGAATCACTGCATCCGGCGGTCGATTGGCGATTATTGCCAAACCTGCCTGGCCAGTTTCGGCCCGGATGGGTTCATAGCCCGCTGCCTCAAGCGCGGGACTGAGAAAACGATGAATCTGCGGTTCATCGTCGATCACAAGGATGCGCGGTCGTCGGGCGTTCATGGGATCAGATCACTTTGGCGGGTGCATGGGCACCGCGCCTTTTCTCAGGCTGATGAGAATGCGCGTCCCCAGCCCGCCATGAATCGGGCTGGCGGCGGCGATGCGACCGTTCATCGCTTCCACAAAGCCTTTGGCAATTGAGAGCCCAAGCCCGGCGCCTTTTTTGTCTCGAATTCCTCGGTCAGATGGCTCATCCAGGCGACGGAATTTTTCAAAGATACGCTCGATCTCCAGCTTGGGAATACCGGGCCCATCATCCTCGATACACACCACCACGTTGTTGCGATCCTCATACACCGCCGCTTCGATCGGCCGGCCGTCGGGACTATATTCAATGGCGTTCTCAAGAATATTGACGACGGCCTGTTCAAGCAGTCCTGGGTCCACCTGCACCGCGGTCAGTTCAGCTGGAAAGTCGCGCAAAAGGGTCCGGTTGCCGAGCCGCCGTTCCACCCTGCGCACCGCCGCCATTAACACGTCGCGCACATCGGTCCACTCAGCGCGCGTGCGCAGTGCCCCGCCTTCCAGACGCGTCATGTCCAGGAGATTACCCACGTAA
>JAYTXQ010000230.1:0-2374 GCA_043742825.1 Caulobacteraceae bacterium
ACCAGAACAAATCACTCATGGCGGTGTCCTCCTGACGCCGCCAGTGAATCAGATCATCTTCCCCTTGGGAATCCCTTTAATGGGTCCTGAGCCTAGGTCGATGAGGTGGTGTTGGCCGTCGTCCGGCCAGAGGGTCATCAAGCCCACGGCCTGACGTTTGTTGGCCATGGCTTTGCGGGCTTCGTCAATCAGAACCTGGCGTATTGTGCGCGCCGCCAAGGCTAGCAAATGCCCCTCACTTTCCACGCCCGCCAAATTTGCCCGTAACAGGCGTATGGCCGCTTCATTGGCGATTTCCGTGGGTTGCAACACCCGACCTAGCTTATCATTAGCCATTATGCGGCGCGCAACGCGGCGCATGTCTGTATAGCAGGCTGCTAACGCCTGCGCCCTAACGCTATCCATTAACGCATCCCCAGCAACTGCGGAGCCGAGATTCCATGCCGCTGATGAAGATAGTGCCGTGTTCTCCCCTTCTTAACAAGGCGTACTCGGTGAGAGTTCAAATCAAGGGAGATCCTGTGACCATTGCCCCCATTGTCAAAACTGTGTTCGTCTCGACGTCCCCAGGCCGAGCGTTTGATCTCTTCACTACGCAGATTGGAAACTGGTGGCCTGTGGGCCGGACAGTCGGAAAGTCCCCATGCGAGACGGTCATTCCTGAACCCCGCCAGGCGGACGATGGTTCGAGCGCGAAGCTCAAGGCGTCGAAACGCTCTGGGGCAAGTTGCTCGCCTGGGAACCTCCGACCCGCTTGCTGCTGGTCTGGCAGCTCGACGCGGAGTTCTCCTTCAACCCAGATCTGCTAACCGAAGTCGAAGTGACCTTCGCCGCGGCAGAAGGGGGGGGGCTTTGGTTACCCTCGAGCACCGGGATCTGGAACGCTTTGGTGCCGATGCGCAGAGCACCATCGACCAACTGGATAACGGCTGGCCGGGCATGCTCCCGGCTATGTCAGTTTCGTCGAAATCCAACTCTAGTTAGAAAGAGTCCGTGTCAGCCGTCATCGTCCATAGCATCCCCGGCAGCCCCATTGGCCGTGCGGTATTCGCCACGCTTGAGGAAAAAAGGCGCGCGATACCGGATCTCCCCTGTGGCACCCGGAACTTTCCAGTCCGAACCGCACCTCTCTCGGCATGCAGTCGGCCGGGTTCCCGTTCTGGAGCATGACGGTTTTATGGTCTGTGAGACCCAGGCGATTCTCAGATATCCTGATCGGATTTTACCCGAGTCGGCCTTGACACCCAATGTTGCCAAAGCAGCGGCACGCACGGACCAATTTTGCAACGTCAACGACTAGTGCCTGTTCCAGGGCGTTGGAAATATTATCATTTTCCAGAGGATTGCCGGTCCGCGATTGATGGGCCTAATCCCAGCTGAAGCCTTGATCGGGGCCACTATGCATAAGGCCCATCACGTCTTCGCCGCGATTTCCACTAAACTGTGCAAGTAACTCTTTTTCATCGGCGACTGTGTGGGCCTGGCTGATGCACAAATCGCCCGCGCCATCGATATGTTTGCCATGACGCCGGAGTGGGGGCACCCTACCGCCAACACATCTAACCTTGTCGCCTGGCTCGCACAATTGAACGCTCGCCCCAGCTTTCCAGCGACGCCCTGGGAATGCATCGTCCGGTTGGCAGAGGCCCTATAACGCATGAATCTACACCGGCTGGACATTCCCAATGTCACGGCCATACTTAGAATCCGCATGTTGGCTGCAAAGATTTATGACACCCTAACGGTCGCTAGTTCTGGGGGCGTAGGCATTCAGGTGTCGGCCCAGCAAAAAAATTTCGCAATGGCACCGAGGGCTTCTTGAATTGCATCTTGACGACATTAACTAAGCATCGTTCAGATGCCTCGATTTGAGGCAAGGATCTATCGGTGAAGACTCCACTTCTGCTTGTGTACGCTACCTTCGCTCTAGGCCTCGCCGGTTCGGCGATCGCAGACGCGCGTCTGATTGCCACCCTGCAAACATCGCGAGCTACGCCCGGCAATCTGATTGCCGCTCATACGGCCTGGCATTGCAAAGCCAGCGCGTGCGTCACTGATTATGTCCCTAATGATGCCCGGTCGGTGGAGGGTTGTCAGGACCTAGAAAAACGGGTCCATCCAATCGCGTTCTATGCACAACACAAGCCGTTGGATGACAATGCGCTGGCCAAAAGCGATGGCGCGAATGACGGGACTTGAACCCGCGACCTCCGGCGTGACAGGCCGGCGCTCTAACCAACTGAGCTACATCCGCAATTATTTCGCTCGACAAGGAAGTGGTTTCGCGAGGCTGTCTGATAGGTCCGCTAGCCCCGCGCGTCAACCATTGCGCATGATCAAACCCGTCACCGACAGCTTTTCTGCCACCATTCTA
>JAYTXQ010000231.1:0-14295 GCA_043742825.1 Caulobacteraceae bacterium
ATGGATCTGAATGCGGGCGGGCACTTGACCCACGGTAAGTCGGTGAACCAGTCGGGCATGTGGTTCAAACCCGTCGCCTATAGCGTGCGTACTCAGGACCAGATCATCGACTATGAAGCCTTGGCTGAGATCGCCCTGCGGACCCAGCCTAAACTGATCATCGCCGGCGGCTCAGCTTACAGTCGAACCATTGATTTTGCCCGCTTCCGTCAGGTGGCCGACAGCGTGGGGGCCTATCTGATGGTAGACATGGCGCACTTTGCCGGCCTAGTCGCTGCAGGTGTCTTCCCCAGTCCGATTGAACACGCCCATGTGGTGACGACGACCACACACAAGACGCTGCGAGGTCCGCGCGGAGGGATGATCCTTTCAAATGACCGTAAGCTGGGCAAAAAGATCGATGCTGCGGTTTTCCCCGGCCTGCAGGGTGGCCCGCTGATGCATGTGATCGCTGGCAAGGCGGTGGCCTTTGGTGAGGCTTTGCAACCGGCTTTCAAGCTCTACGGACGCCATGTCGTCGATAACGCCCGTGCCCTGGCCGATGCGATATTTGTCGCCGGAATGCGGGTCGTGGCCGGCGGTACTGACAGTCACCTGATGGTAGTCGATTTGACCTCTAAGAACGTCACCGGGAAGGCCGCCGAGGATGGCCTGGAGCGGGCGGGGATCACGTGCAGCCGCAGCACCATTCCGTTTGATCCGCGCCCACCGATGCTCAGTTCGGGCATTCGCCTGGGCACGCCGGCGGGGACGACTCGAGGCTTTGGCCCGGCGGAGTTTCGCCTTGTCGGTCAATTGATCGGCGAGGTCGTTGATGGCCTAGCAGCTCATGGCGAGGCGGGGGATGCCGCAGTCGAAGCCTCTGTGCGTTCGCGGGTGCTGGCACTGACGGCGCGGTTTCCCATCTATTCTTGAGTGGGCATTACGATTCCGGTGAAAGGGCCAGATCATGCGTTGCCCGTTTTGCGGTGAACTCGAAAGTCAGGTGAAAGACAGCCGCCCCTCTGAAGACGGTGCAGCGATCCGCCGCAGACGTCTTTGCCCCCAATGCGGCGGTCGTTTCACTACGTTTGAACGCGTGCAACTGCGCGAATTGATGGTGCTGAAACGCTCCGGTCGGCGCACGCCGTTTGATCGCGAAAAACTGGTCCGTTCGATCTCCATTGCCACCCGCAAACGTCCCATCGACCTTGAGCGGGTTGAGCGCATGATCAACGCCATTGTGCGGCAACTGGAGAGCATGGGCGAGACCGAGATTGGCTCGCATGTGGTCGGTGAGTTGGTGATGACCGCCCTAAAGACCCTAGATGACGTGGCCTATGTTCGCTATGCCTCCGTCTATCGCGACTTCCGCGAGACGCAGGACTTCGCGAGGTTTCTCAGCGACGAGGGCCTGAACAACGAAGGGTTGTCGGACGACCCTGGACCATGAAGGTCACTCTCAAGCTGGCGACGTCCCTGGACGGGCGCATTGCCACGGCCACGGGCGAGAGTCGCTGGATCACCGGCGCGGCGGCACGTGAAGAGGTGCATCGGTTGCGGGCCTGCCACAGCGGTATCCTGGTCGGCGTCGATACGGTGATCGCTGATGATCCGGAACTCACGGTGCGCCTGGGCGGATATGTAGGGTTCCAGCCGACCCGCATTGTGCTCGACAGTCGCGCACGCATACCCTTAGGTTGCAAACTGGTCCGGACCGCCCGTAGACTTTCTACGCTGGTGCTCAGTCTGGGCCCCGCCACTCAAGGTTTGACTGACGCCGGGGTAGAGGTGGTCGAAGTCACTGGTTCGGAGGGTCGGGTTGATCCGGCGGCGGCTCTTGAGGCATTGAAGGTCAGAAATCTGCTGGCCGTGATGATTGAGGGCGGTGGCCAGGTCGCCGCAAGCTTTTTGCGCGCAGGTCTGGTTGATAACGTCGAATGGTTCCGCGCTCCGATCATATTGGGCGATGAAGGCCGGCCGGCGATTGGCGAATTTGTCTTGAGGCACCTGGCCGAGGCCCCGCGTCTGCGACGAATTTCGGTGACCGCCCTAGGCGATGATCTATGGGAGCGTTACGAGAGGCTCTGATGTTTACCGGAATTGTGACCGATATTGGCAGGGTGCGGTCGGTGAGTGAGACCAATCGCGACCGGCGTCTTGAGATTGAGACCGCCTTTGATGTGGCTGGCATCGCCAACGGCGCGTCGATCAGCCATGCGGGCTGTTGCCTGACTGTCGTAGATAAGGGCGAGGGCTGGTTCGCGGTCGAGATTTCGGCCGAGACACTTGCCATGAGCACGCTTGGCGACTGGGCTGAAGGTCAAAGGGTCAATCTGGAACGCCCCGCGCGGGTGGGTGACGAACTGGGCGGCCACATCGTCTCGGGGCACGTCGATGGCGTTGGCGAGGTGATGAGCATCCGCGCCGAAGGGGGATCACACCGGGTGACCTTGCGCGCGCCTCGCCCTTTGCACCGCTATATTGCCGCCAAGGGATCGATCACCGTTGAGGGGGTCTCGTTGACCGTCAATGAGGTTGAAGACGATGTCTTTGGCGTCAATATCATTCCTCACACCTGGGACGTCACCACCCTTGGTCAACTGCACACCGGGTCGAGGGTGAACCTGGAAATCGACATGCTGGCGCGTTATCTCGCCCGCTGGCGGGAGACTTCCTGAGTAATGACCCACGACACGCCGATTTCGGCCATTGAAGATATCATCGAGGACGCTCGTCAGGGACGCCCCTATATTCTGGTCGATGCCGAGGATCGAGAGAACGAGGGGGATATTATCATCCCGGCGCAGTTCGCCACCCCCGATCAGATCAACTTTATGGCCAAACATGCCCGTGGCCTGATCTGCCTGGCGATCACCCTCGAGCGCGCCAGGCAACTGCGTCTGCCGCCCATGGCAGTCGAAAACGGTGCTCTGCATGCCACGGCCTTCACCATCTCGATTGAGGCCAAAGAGGGGGTAACCACGGGGATTTCCGCCCACGATCGCGCGCATACCGTTGCCGTTGCCATTGATACCAGCAAGGGACCCGACGATATCGTCTCGCCGGGTCACGTTTTTCCTCTGGTGGCTAAGGACGGTGGCGTCCTGGTTCGTACCGGTCATACCGAGGCGGCGGTAGACATATCCCGCCTCGCGGGCCTCAGCCCCGCCGGGGTCATCTGCGAGGTGATGAACGACGATGGAACCATGGCCAGGTTGCCCGACCTGATCGCCTTTTCCCAGCTACACGGCCTGAAAATCGGCACCATTGCCGACCTGATTGCCTATCGTCGGCGAACCGAGCGCCAGGTGGAGCGGGTGCTGGAAACCCCGTTTGAGTCCACCTTTGGCGGCCAGTTCCGGATGGTTATCTATCGCAACACCATCGATGGCACCGAGCATGTCGCTTTGACCCACGGCAAAATTGAAGCTGACAGCCCGACACTTGTACGCATGCATCGGGTAGATATGGCGGCCGATATGCTGGGTCACACCGAGGCGCGCCGCGACTATGTACCGGCCGCCATGCGCGCTATCAGTGCCTATGACGGTTCAGGGGTTGCAGTCTTTCTTAGAGATCCCAACCCAGCCTGGCTCTCAGAGCGTTATGGCGGCATCCCGGAGGATACTAACGCCACAAATGCCCTGCGCGACTATGGTGTCGGAGCTCAGATTCTTTTGGATCTGGGTGTGAGAGACATGGTGCTCCTGACCAGTCGCGCCGTTAAACCGGCAGCGTTGGATGGATATGGTCTGCGCATTGTCGGCTGGCAGCCGATGAAGTCTGAGGTTCAGCCGTGACCGATAAGCCGCTCAAAGTCTTAATCGTCGAAGCCAGATTCTATGATCACCTGGCCGATGAATTGCTCAAGGGTGCCACCGATGCTCTGACTGCCTTCGGGGCAGAGTACGACGTGGTAACTGTGCCGGGCGCGCTGGAGATCCCCGGGGCCATTGCCATGGCCGCCGATGCCTATGACGGCTTTGTCGCTTTGGGCTGTGTCATTCGCGGTGAAACCTATCACTTTGAGATTGTCGCTGGCGAATCCGCGCGGGGTCTGATGGACCTTTCGATGCTGGGCGTCGCCCTGGGCAACGGCATTCTGACCGTCGAGGATGAGGCTCAGGCCCTCGCCCGAGCCCGCTTTGCCGAAGGGGACAAGGGTGGTGGTGCTGCGCGCGCCTGTCTGGACATGATTGAGCTGAAACAGCGTTTCGCTGGCAGCGCCGAATGAGGCGTCCAGCGCGACCGGAGCGTTCGGTCGCTCGACTGGCTGCTGTTCAGGCCCTCTACCAATTGGACCTCTCGACCGTAGGGGTCGAGGATGTGATCCGGCAATTTCGCGATCACCGGTTTGAGGCTGATGTCGATGGCGTGCAATTGGCGATAGCCGACGAGGTGTTCTTTGCCGGCCTCGTTCGCGGAGTTGTTGGCAGCCAAGTGGCGGTTGATCGGGCTGTTGTTCGCCGACTTTCAGAGGGATGGAAACTGGAACGGATCGATGCCACGGCGCGGGCGATTCTGCGCTGCGGTGCCTTTGAACTGCTGGCCATGGCTGAGGTGCCGACCGAAGTCGTGATCGATGAATATGTCGAGATCGCAAAATCGTTTTTTGACGGCCTGGAGGCGGGTTTCATCAATGGCGCATTGGATGGGATCGCCCGCGATGAGCGACCGACCTGACGAATTTGCTTGGATTTCCAGCCTCACGCCCCTGACGCGAGGCGATTCTCGCGCCCTGGGTCTGGGGGACGACGCGGCAATTTTGCCGTCTCGCCCAGGATATGACCTAGTCATTTCTAAGGATGCCATGACGGAGGGGGTGCATTTCCTGCGCGGCGAGTATCCAGGCAGGATCGCTCAGCGACTGCTCCGCACAAGCCTGTCGGATCTTGCCGCTAAGGGGGCTACCCCCTTTGGATATTTCCTCATGACGGCTTGGCCTGACGCCTGCGACGTGGACTATCGGCATGCATTTGCCCAGGGGCTCGCGGCAGATGGCGCAGCCTTTGATGTTTCGCTGCTGGGTGGTGATACCATCGCGATCAAGGGGCCTTTGACGCTCAGCGCCACGGTGCTAGGCTGGGTGCCGCAGGGCAGGGCGGTCTTAAGATCAGGGGCTCAACTCGGCGACCGGTTGGTCGTGTGCGGGACCATCGGCGATGGTCTCCTTGGCCTTAGGGCCGCGCGCGGGGAACTGGCTGACCTAGACGGAAACCTGGCCAAGCGCTATCGCCTCCCGGTTCCGCTTCTGACTCTGGCTGAGCCCCTCCTGGCCTATGCCCATGCCTGCGCCGATGTGTCCGACGGCCTCCTGGCTGACGCCGGTCATGTTGCGCGTGCCAGCGGCCTACGGACCGAACTGGCGTTAGACCGCCTGCCAATGTCTAGCGAAGCCGAAACTTGGCTCAGTCTTCAGGACGATGCGGCGGTCGCCGTTCAATCGTTGGCGGCAGGTGGGGACGACTATGCCTTAGTGTGCGCAGTAGCCCCCTCTAACGTCGTGGCCTTTGTGCGTGACGTCGATGCCTTGGGCGTAAGGGGCACGGATGTCGGTCAGTTCGTCGCCGGCGAGGGCGTTGGAGCACAGTTTCACGATCGCCTTGTGACCGTCTCGAACCTGGGCTGGCAGCACTGATCAGCGCTTACCGGGATCAGATTAAGCCGCCAATTGCGTTTCGCGGCCCATTTTGGCAATTTTCGACGACTTTTTAGGGTGTCAGACGGGCACTTGCTCTAGCCTTGGATACCAAGGGGCGTCTATACCCGCGTCACAACGACAGTTGCGGCAAGACGCGCGACTCACAGAGGGATGATTCTCAACATGTTTTCGGTACTCACGCTGGTCATTGGGGCTGGCCTTTTGGCTGTCCTGTACGGTATCCTGCAGACCGCTTCGTTGCTGGGCGCTTCGCCCGGCAATGCCAAGATGCAGGAAATCGCTGCAGCGATCCAAGAGGGCGCTCAAGCCTATCTTCGTCGTCAATATATGACTATCGCCGGCGTGGGTGTGATCATTTTGGGGGTGATCTACCTCCTCATTGGCTGGCGTGAAGCGATCGGTTTCTCCATCGGGGCCATACTCTCGGGTTTCGCCGGTTTTGCCGGGATGCTGATTTCTGTGCGCGCCAACGTGCGCACCGCGCAGGCGGCTTCGGAGAGCCTGGCCAAGGGCCTGTCTTTAGCTTTCCGCTCTGGCGCAGTGACCGGCATGTTGGTGGCGGGCTTCGCTCTCTTGGGCGTTGCCGGCTACTACGGCGTGCTGACCAATGTGATGCATCTGGAAAACACCAGCCGTGAGGTGATCGATTCTCTGGTTGCTCTGGGCTTTGGGGCTTCGTTGATTTCGATCTTCGCCCGCCTGGGCGGCGGTATCTTTACCAAGGGCGCTGATGTAGGCGGCGACTTGGTCGGCAAGGTTGAGGCCGGCATTCCCGAGGACGACCCCCGCAATGCCGCCACCATCGCTGACAACGTCGGCGACAATGTCGGTGACTGCGCCGGTATGGCCGCCGACCTGTTTGAAACCTATGCTGTCACCACAGTGGCGACCATGGTTCTGGCCGCCATCTTCTTCCGCGACGCTGCTGCCAGCGTGGTCGGCAATATGATGCTTCTGCCCCTGGCCATCTGCGCGGTCTGTATCGTCACCTCGATCATCGGTGCTTTTGCCGTCCGTCTGGGTAAGAGCGGCAATATCATGGGCGCGCTCTATCAGGGCCTGATCGTCACGGGCGTTTTGTCGGTGGGCGCGGTCTGGTTTGTGATCAACAAGCTGGTGCCCGCAGACGGTGTGACGATCGGTGACAAACTGGTCACCGGCACCGCTCTCTTCTATTGCGGCCTTGTCGGCCTCGCGGTTACGGCGGCCATCGTGGTCATCACAGAATATTACACCGGCACCAATTTCCGCCCGGTGAAGTCGATCGCCAAGGCCTCAGTCTCCGGCCATGGCACCAACGTCATCCAGGGTCTGGCCATGTCGCTGGAATCCACCGCGGCTCCGGCGCTGGTGATCATCGTCGGCATCATCCTGACCTTCCAGTTCGCCGGCCTCTTTGGCGTGGCTATCGCCACCACGACTATGCTCTCCCTGGCGGGCTTTATCGTCGCTCTGGACGCCTTTGGTCCGGTCACCGACAATGCCGGCGGTATCGCCGAAATGGCCGGTCTGCCCAGCGAAGTGCGTGTTGCTACCGATGCGCTGGACGCCGTGGGTAACACAACCAAAGCGGTCACCAAGGGCTATGCTATCGGCTCAGCAGGTCTTGGCGCTCTTGTCCTGTTCGCCGCCTATACCCAGGATCTGAAGTTCTTCTCTGCGCACGCTGATAAGTTCCCCTTCTTCAGGGGCATGGACAATATCGCCTTCGATCTGGCCAATCCCTATGTAGTCGTCGGCCTGTTGTTCGGCGGTCTGCTGCCCTTCTTGTTTGGTGGCATGTCGATGACAGCTGTGGGCCGTGCTGCCGAAGCGGTGGTGGCGGAGGTTCGCCGCCAGTTCCGTGAAAATCCGGGCATCATGACCTATGAGGTGAAACCCGAATATGGCCGGGCCGTCGACATCCTGACCAAGGCTGCCATCCGCGAGATGATCATCCCCTCGCTCTTGCCCGTCGTCTCACCTGTGGCGCTGTTCTTTGTCATCCAGGCCATTGCTGGGCGCTCTGACGCATTCTCCGCCCTAGGGGCCATGCTGATGGGCGTGATCGTCACCGGCCTCTTCGTTGCCATCTCGATGACCTCGGGCGGCGGCGCATGGGACAATGCTAAGAAACTGATCGAAGAGGGTCATCACGGCGGCAAGGGTTCTGAAGCCCACAAAGCGGCCGTCACCGGCGACACCGTCGGGGACCCTTACAAGGACACCGCCGGCCCGGCAGTGAACCCGATGATCAAGATAACCAATATCGTAGCCTTGCTCCTGCTGGCGGTCCTCGCCCACCAGGGTGCCGGCTAAAGTCAACACCGGCTGCTGCCGACAAGACAACGCGCCCTGGGCAACCCGCCTGGGACGCGTTTTCATTTGGGGAATGCCGGTCAGACAGCCGCGTGCGGGCGGTCCAGGCTACCGCTTTAAGGCATCGTATTTTAGGTGAAGCGCGCAACACTAGGCTTAGGGTAAGTGTGGTCTGGCGAGATCGATGAAACCCGTGATGAAGGGTGTTCGAATACCGACTCTCCGGCCGAACCCTCATCCTTGCAGGACCCAGTAGCGTCGGCACCCTTGCCGGCTCTGGCGCGATTGCAGGGGGCCTTCAAGACGCGGATATTCCGGTGAACTCCTCTTGCACGGCCGCGTCTAGATTCACCACCAAGAACACGAAGGACACAAAGAAGAATCACAAAGAAAAATCTAGCAGCACAATTACATAACAAAGCTTCGGTCGGCTTCGTGCCTTCCTTTGTGCGCTTCGTGTCGTTTGTGTTGAGCTCTGCGGCAGATGCTTCAACCCGACGATTTCCGCTTATCCTCGCGCGCACGGGGGAGGGTGCCGGCAGTACGGGATAGTCACTTTAGGCCGGGGTCAGTCAGGGGTCCGCACATGTGAAAACGCCGCCGACTTTGCAGTCGGCGGCGAATTCGATCCAGTTTTATTGTTCCGGTTAGACCGCGACGGTCGCCTTTGACCGGCGGCGCAATGCGCCTCCGACCAGACCCATGCCTGTAATCATAATAGCCCAGGCTGAGGGCTCGGGCACGCCACCGGTCCCAAACACGCCGTTTGCCCTGCCGATAAAGGTGTTCACAGAGTCCTTATTGTCCAAATCGGCTGAATACTTCTTGATTCCCAAAATGGTGAGATCGAAGTAATCGCCGGTCTGGCCCGTCAGATTCAAAACGTCGGAGGTGAAGCTCACCAATCCGCCAGACCTGAAGTCAGCCCTGTGACCACCGTCCTTGCCGATCAGGAAGGCGTTACTGTAGGTCCCGCTCAGCAGATTGGTGACGTGATTGGTGAACAGATGACCGTTGATCACCTTGGTCTTGCCATTATAGATGATCTGGAAACTACCCCCGATGTTCCGCTGGAACAGGGTGTTGCCCACGCGAAAATCTGGGTTTCCGTTTGGCGCGGTTCCCGAAAAGGTTATCAGCTGGAACGGTAGGCCGCTGGGCAATGTCGGTTGCAGCAGATCGACTGTACCGTAGAGTAAGCCCGCCTTGCCATTATTGCCGAAGATCGAGCCGCCAGTGTCGTTAGGCGCCTTCGATTGTTTCCAAGTGATGTTCGTGGCCGACTTGTTGTGGGTAAAGCGCAGCAGCGGCGTCGCGGCGTGAGCCGGTGCGGCGACGCAGAACCAAGCTGCGGTGCTGACTGCAATTGCTGACAGGGCAGAGAGTTTCATAATTGGGTACCTTTTTCTGCGGGATGGCATTCCGTAAGGAATTAAACACTCTGAACCGAACTTGTTTGTGTTTAGCCCGTCGAAAAACGCTGTGCAAGCGAAAAGTACAGGTTCTTGTCCAAATTCGGGCAGTTACGTCGGGCGTGATCGGCTGGCCATGATGATCGATCCAGGCCGCGCCAGATGTGGAAACGAACCAACGCCTATCTAACTATCTAAATATAAAGACAAAAGCAAATACTGGTTCTGGAGGTCAACAGCGTTTTGGCGACCTAGGCTCAGGACTCATTGATCAGAGCCAGAAGATGACGACGGCGGCGATGGATATGGCTGACATAAAGGTGTGCGCGCAACGGTCGTAGCGGGTATGTACGCCATACCAGTTCTTGATCCTGCCGAATATGTTTTCGATTTTATGGCCTGTTTGTTGGGTCTGTTGAGGTTCATCGTGAGTGGATAACGGCGGTTGCGACATAGATCATGGCTGAGAAGCTCTGGTCGGTTTTGTCGCTGCGCATGGCGACGCGCTTGAACTCTCTGAGCTTACAAAAGAAGTTCTCGATTAGGTGTCGCCACTTGTAGACCTCCAGGTCGATGGCGAGCGGCTGGCTTCGTCGCGGATGCTGCGAGATGACGACTTTCGCGCCGCGCTCATCGAGGTCTGCGATGATCGAATTGGAGTTGACGGCCTTGTCGGCGATCAGGCCGCCAAACTCGATATCCTTGATCAGCGGAGCCACGCCGATAGTGTCGAAGCGATGGCCCGGCAACAAAACAAAGTGCACCAAATTGCCGAGCGCGTCTGTCAGGGCGAGGATCTTGGTGGTCATACCGCGTTTTGACTTGCCTATGGCTTGGCTTTGAGCCCCTTTTTTGCGCCCCGTCCGTGGCGGTGAACCTTGACGATCGTGGCGTCGACCATAGCGTATTCCATGTCCGGATCGTCCGAGCAGGCGTCAAAAAGCCGTTTGAAAACATCGGCTTTAACCCACCAACGGAAGCGGGCGAACACCGTGTTCCACTTGCCAAAAACCGGCGGCAGGTCCCGCCAAGGACTGCCGGTCCTAGCAATCCAAAGCACCCCCTCAAGAAATAGTCGAGTATCACTGCCCGTACGGCCAGGGTCCGTCACCTTGCTAAGGCAGTGCGGCTCCATCTTCGCCCACTGCCCATCGGTCAAAATCAAACGATCCATCGCAAACTCCAAAAGGAGCTTGAATCACAATCCGACCGCAAGGAGAATCCTCAGTCTTATCAGACCCTAGCGCCCGTTTCCGTGTGATCCGGGGTTCTGGTCCTGGTTGGGCGGAAGGGCGCTGGCAGCACTGATCGAACCGATGAGTTGCTCAATGACAGTCATTTCTCTGCCGCGCGTTGGGGTTTCGCGATTGTTATAGGCGATGATTTTGCCGTCTTTCAGTCCATAGACATTCACCGCCGTGACAGAATCGCCTCCTTTGGCGAAAGCAATCGTGGTCACATCTCGGCGCGTGACGCGCGGCCTGTAGAACCCGGATTTATTCGAGGTCTGAGAGACATAAAACCAAACGTCCTTGTCGAAAGTCGAGGTTGCGGTTGGCGAGCCGAGACGCGCGGTGACCGTGCTGCGGGTATCGACCCCTGCCTTAATGTCAGAGGGGCTGCCTTCGATGGCTTGAAACCCCTGAAAACTGTTGATCGGCGTGCAGCCGGCCAGCCAGATTGTGGCAAGGACGGATAGGGTCAGGACGGATTTTCTGGGCATGGGGTCCTAAGGATCAGTAACGTAAATGCGGGAGCGTCGTCGACCTGGCGCACTTCTTCCGCGGGATTAAAAATGCGCCGGTTCAGTTTGTGCTCTGACCCGCCGATAGCTATGTCAGGATTAATAAACATTTTGAACGGCAAAAACGAGGCCAAGTTTTCATGGCGATTCCTCGCCCCGACAAGACCAGCCGACGCGCAGTGGCGATGAAACTGCACGCCTGGGCCGTTAGCAACAGCCGCATAGGTGACCTCTATATGCGCATGGAGGTTCCGGACACTGTCGCGGGGCGTTTTGAAATGCTGCTGCTGCATGTGTTCCTGCTGATCCGACGGGCTCGACGCGCCGGCCCCACCGGCGTCGATATTGGCCAGGCCCTGTTCGATACCTTTGTCGCAGATCTGGATGGGGCTTTACGTGAAATGGGTGTTGGCGATCTGGCTGTGCCCAAGCAGGTGCAAGGCATGATCCGGATGTTTTATGGTCGTTCCGAGGCGCTCGGTGCCGCGCTTTCTGCGGTGGCACAAGCGACGAGCCTAGCGGATGTGTTTCGGCGCACCGTGTACCAGAATCAGGCTCAATCTGGCGCGGAAGCCCTCGCTGACTATACGATCCGCCTGGAGCAGGGACTAGCAATGGCTAGTGATGCCCTCATCCTTGAGGCTGATCTTGAGCGTTTGAACGCACAAGTTAGCCCGACGCCCCCCAGAGAAGATATGGCTATCGACGCCGCAGGCTGTAAGTAAGCCGTCAGTTCCGCCACAAACGTCTCACCGATTCCAGATTGCATCCTCTTCCTAGAACGCGACCCTGTCCCAGATCCCACCCCTATCTTAGAGCCGCCGCCCTGCCCGAGCCTCTTGTAATCTCGATTGATGCGATGGGGGGCGACCACGGCCCGGGTGTCGTCGGTCCCGCTGCGGGCTTGGCGGCTTCGGCGATTGGACCCAAGCAAGCCCGGTTCCTGTTGCATGGCGATGCCGCAATTCTCGAACCCATCGTCGCCCAGCTGGGTTTCGGCCCGGATGTGGTTGAGGTCCGCCATACCGACTTGGTGATTCCCATGGATGCAAAGCCGGCTCACGCAATGCGTCGCGGTGGCGGCACATCAATGTGGAACGCGGTAGATTGCGTTCGATCAGGCGAAGCGGATGCCGCCGTCTCGGCGGGAAACACTGGCGCTCTAATGGCGATTTCACGCTTGCGGTTACGGATGATGGCCGATCTGGACCGGCCCGCCCTCGTGGCTAACTGGCCGACATTGCAGGGGACAACAGCTGTGCTGGATGTCGGGGCGAATCTGGTGTGTGATGCAGATCGTCTGGTGGAATTCGCCACCATGGGCGCGGCTTATCAGCGGGCTGTGCGCGGGACACAGCGACCGACCGTCGGGGTATTGAATGTCGGCACTGAGACCGAAAAGGGCAATGAAGCGGTGCGGGAAGCGGATCGCCGGTTGCGCATCGGAGGGCATGATTTCGACTATTATGGATTCGTCGAAGGCGACGATATCGCCAACGGTACGGTCGATGTCGTCGTTACCGATGGGTTCACTGGAAATGCGGTTTTGAAGACCGCAGAGGGCCTAGCGAGATTTTTCCGCAGTCAGCTGCGCGATACCTTCACAGCATCACCTCTGGCGCGGGTCGGGGCGTTTGTCGCTCAAACGGCTTTGCGCGGGATGGCCGAGAGGCTGAACCCCAGCGCCATCAATGGTGGACCCTTCCTCGGGTTGCAGGGGATCGTCGTTAAGAGCCACGGCAGTGCCGACGCTCGCGGCTTGGCCACCGCCATACAGCTGGCATTCAACTTGGCGAAGAGTGGTTTTAGTGCCGAAGTGGATCAAAACCTGAAACGGTTGAAGGTGATCGACGCGCAACCGTTATTGGCTGGTCAAGCGTGACTGGACCGATCCGCACCGTGGTGACCGGGGTCGGCGGCTTTCTGCCCGATACCGTCGTGACCAACGCACAACTGTCGAAGACCGTCGATACCACCGATGCCTGGATCGTCGAGCGCACGGGCATCAGATCTCGCCACCAGGCGGCACCTGGCCAGATGACTTCAGATCTTGCCACGGAGGCAGCGAAACGGGCTTTGGCCGCCGCAGGCAGGACCGCAGCCGATGTCGATCTGATCATAGTGGCCACGACGACGGCCGACCTGACCTTCCCCGCCACCGCTACGATCGTGCAACGCAAGCTGGGCGCGCCGATCTGTGTAGCCTTTGATCTGCAAGCCGTATGTTCGGGCTTTGTTTATGCCCTTACGACAGCCGACAATTTCGTCGCCCGTGGCCAGGCCCGGTGCGCTTTGGTTATTGGTGCAGAAACCATGACCCGCCTGATGGACTGGACCGATCGCGGGACCTGTGTCCTGTTCGGCGACGGGGCAGGGGCAGTTGTCGTCGAACCGCGCCAAGGGCAAGGCACAATCGCTGACCGGGGCATATTAGGGACTTGCCTGAGGGCCGATGGTACCAAACAAGACTTGCTCTACGTCGATGGTGGCCCCTCGAGTAGCTCCCAAGTCGGCAAATTGCGCATGCAGGGCAATCAGGTGTTCCGCCACGCGGTGGTCAACATTGCTGAAGCCGTAGTTTCTGCGGCAGCCGCCGCTGGCGTTGAGACCTCGCAGATCGACTGGTTCATCCCCCACCAGGCTAATCAGCGAATCCTGGAAGGCGTGGCACGTCGCCTGGGAATTGACGGTAACAAAGTGATTTCCACGGTGGCCGAACATGCAAATACCTCGGCCGCCTCGATCCCTCTGGCCCTGGCTCAAGGCATTGCGGACGGGCGCATAAAGCCTGGACACCTGTTGCTGCTTGAGGCCATGGGCGGCGGTCTAACCTGGGGCGCAGTCGTGCTTCGGCTCTGACGTGGCCGACGGAAAAGTTATATCGCAATTCGGTTTTGTATCGACAATAAGACCGTTGCTGTGAAGTCTCTGACTTGACGCAACAAACTGCATTGGGCACGGTATCTCTACAATACCCATGAGGCAAGAATGACCAATCAAACCTTGACGCGGGCCGATCTCACAGATGCGCTTTATCGCGAAATCGGCCTGACCCGGCAAGATTGCAGTGGTCTGGTAGAGCGCACACTCGAATTGATGGTCCAGGCCTTGGAACGGGGTGAGATCGTTAAGCTCTCCGGGTTCGGCGTGTTTCACAGTCGAGACAAGAACGCTCGTATGGGCCGAAATCCTAAAAC
>JAYTXQ010000232.1:0-5135 GCA_043742825.1 Caulobacteraceae bacterium
AACGCCAAGGAGCCAAGGCTGAGTTGGTCGTGCGCCGCAGGCAGTGGGTCCGAAATGCCGGAATGGATTGGCTTCGCCGAATGATCCGAGCGCCTTGGCTTCTTGGCGTTGCAACACTTTGCTTTATTACCCAATTCCCAATGCAGAGAATTCCATGTGCGATTGATCTGCCCCTGATCAGATTACATAGTCATAGACCGCATCCGCCAGAGTGTGGTCCATCGTCCGCGCCGGCTCCGTGCAGGTCGGGCAGTTCACTAGGCGGGCAGGAACACCTGCGGCGGTGCAGTGGGGAGGAACCGGTTTGAGCACGACCGACCCTGACGCAACCTTGGCATAGTCACCGACGGTAATGTTGCCCAGAACCTTGGCACCTGCCCCAAGCAAAACGCCATTGCCGATCTTGGGGTGGCGGTCGCCGCGTTCGGCCCCTGTCCCTCCCAGGGTCACCCCGTGCAGCATCGACACGTTGTCGCCGATCCGCGCTGTCTCACCGATGACGATGCCCGTACCGTGGTCGATGAACACCCCTATGCCCACTGGGGCGGCCGGATGGATATCGACTTGAAAGAGTTCGGAGACCCGGCTCTGCAGGTAGAGAGCCAGAGCTTCACGCCCCTGACCCCACAGCCAATGGGCAATACGGTGGGTTTGCAAGGCCAGAAAGCCTTTGAAATATAACAGCGGTTGCAGATAACCCTTGCAGGCCGGATCGCGCTCGAACACCGCCCTCAGATCAGCTTCGGCGGCATCAATGATCGAGGGGTCAGCGGCATAGGCCTCATCGGCGATTTCGCGCAGGCTCATGGCCCGCAATTCCTGATCGCCAAGCTTGCGAGCCAATTGATAGGAAAGCGCATCGGCAAGGCGCGAGTGTCGTAGAACCACTGCGTTGAGGATCGAGGCCAGTGTGGGCTCGGCCAAGGCGACGTGCTGTGCCTCATTGCGCAAGGCCGCCCACACTGGCGGCGCAACCGAATGGTCAACCACTTCAAGGAATTTTGCCATGACGTCTCGCTCCGCCGCCCACCAGTCGGTAGACGATTATCGATATGGGACACTCAACGCGGTTTCGCCAGGGTTAAATTTGAACCAGTGATTGCGTTTGCCAGCCCACGTCCATAACTGCTTCAGACAATTTCTCCTCTGCACAACACATCGGCCCCGAAATGTTTACCCCACCCCCCAGTTTTGGCGATACTCTGCAGGTGACCGAAAGCCTGGACACTCTGAGTTTTCTGTCGCGGCGTCGATCTGCCTCGGCGATGAGCTTGCGCCGGCCGGGCCCGGACGAGACGCAACTGCGTCAGCTTTTGACTCTGGCGACGCGTGTTCCTGATCACGGCAAACTGTCCCCATGGCGATTTGTCGTCCTAACTGCTGAGGCCAAAGACCGCTTCGTTACGGGGCTTGAGGCCATTGCCCAGGATCGCCCCGATGCGAACAAGGCTCTGGCGAAACTCGGCAAGATCCGCGTCCCGCCGCTATCTATCGCAGTGATTTCTCGCCTGACCCCAGGCGAAATCCCCGAATGGGAACAGCGCCTGTCCGCTGGCGCGGTGTGCACGATGCTTACCGTCGCCAGCCAGGCCATGGGCTTTGGGGTCAACTGGATCACCGACTGGTACAGCTACGACCCAGCGGCGCAAGCTTTGCTGGGCCTGGGTCATGGCGAGCAGATCGCCGGCTTTGTTCACATCGGCACTGCCACCGAGGCGCCGCTGGAGCGTGTACGACCAGACGTGGCAGCCCTCACCACCTTCTGGGAGCCATGACTTCTGGGCGTTTCAGAACCGGCTTCATCGACCACGATAGGGCGCGACGCCCTGGTCGGGGAGCCACAGACCATCAGGGGCCGGGCCGCTTTGCCAGAAGACATCAATGGGGATACCGCCGCGCGGATACCAATAGCCACCGATGCGCAACCATTGCGGCTGAGCCACCTCAAAGAGTCTCCGACCGATTTTCAAGGTGCAGTCTTCATGAAAGGCCCCATGGTTTCGAAACGAGGCCAGATAGAGCTTCAACGATTTGGACTCGATCAGCCAGTCGGCAGGCGCATAGTCAATCACCAGATGAGCAAAATCAGGCTGACCCGTCACCGGGCACAATGAGGTGAACTCCGGAATGGTAAACTTGGCCAGATAAAGCTGACCTACCTGAGGGTTAGGCACTCGCTCAAGCATGGCCACGTCGGGCGAGGCGAAGGCAGCGGTGGCGTGGCCAAGCTGGGTCAGATGGGTTTCCTGCATGCAGCAGGCCATATCGCGGATCAACCCAGGCGACAAATCTGTCGCAGCCAGCTAACGACAAAACCCAAGAGCAAAGCCAGGGAGATTTGAAATGAGCGGCAATGATTTCGCAGGGGCGGTCGTCCTGGTCACCGGGGCCTCAACGGGGCTGGGCCGGGCGATTGCGATTGAGATCGCCGGGCGCGGCGCGGCCACGATGATCATAAATTATGCCTCCAGTCACGCCGAGGCCGAAATTACCGCCGCTCAGGTCCGTGCTGCCGGAGCCCAGGCCATCCTGGCTCAGGGAGATGTCTCCAAGGACGAAGACTGCAGGCGCATTGCCGCCGCCGCCGCACCCTTTGGCCGGCTGGATGCCCTGTTCAACAACGCTGGGACGACCGTGTTTGCCCGCGATCATGCCGACATGGACGCGGTGGGGGCAGAGGATTTCCTTCGCATCTACGGGGTCAATGTCATTGGGGCCTACCAGATGATCCGCGCTGCCCGCACCTTGTTGGAAAGCGCGCCGGCGGCTGGCGCGGTGGTCAATACCGCCTCAATAGCTGGAGTCACGGGTGTCGGATCTAGCGTTCCTTATGCGGCATCAAAGGGCGCGATGATTACCATGACCATATCCCTGGCCAGGGCCCTGGCCCCAAAAATCAGGGTTAATGCCATTTGCCCCGGCTATATCGACACGCCGTGGTTCAGCAATAATCTGAGCGTCGAGGCGGCGGAGAACCTGCGGCAAGGCGTGGCCAACAGTATGCCCCTGAAAGCCGCATCTACCGCCGAAGACCTGGCCGGAGCGGCAGTTTTCCTCGCCTCCCCGGCCGCCCGGCACATCACGGGAGAGGCACTGCTGGCTGATGCCGGAATGCACCTCGGCTACGCCCCGCTGGCTATGAGATGAGCGCGGCGTAGCTCTGATTTGGCAAGGCTTTAGAACGTAATCGGCGCGACGATGTCGATGCCGAAGGTGAATTGGCCCTTGCGCGTGCCAGGGTTACCACCGAAGGGCAGGCCGCCAGCGAGAGCCCTGTCATAGCGGATTTCCGGCCGGATCATCAGGCCATCTAGGTTTTTCGGCATATGCGTCGGTTTGAGCATCGCGCCCAAAGTGATCGCACCGTAGGTCGCAGGCCCCGCGCCGTAAGAGCCATTGGGACGGCCCTTTTCGGCGTTGACGAAATCCTGGTTACCAGGGAAGGCGGCGACCCAAAAGCCCTGGCTATCGCGCCACACCTCGGCCCGCGCCGAGAGCGAAAGGTGATCGGTCATGGCATAGGTGAGGTACTGGACGACGCCGCCGCCGGTGGCGGATACACCGTCATCTTTGATATAGTTTAGTTCCGTGGTTGCGGTCAGCTTGGCATTGACTTTCCACACCGCATTGACGTCGGTGAGATAGCGATATTTGTTGTGCACATTGACACCGACGCCCAGCGCTCCATTAGGCAGTTCAGGCCCGATGTGGGTCAGGGCGACTATGGTCAGGTCTTTCAGGTTAAGACCGAAGCCGCCAATAAAGTGAAAGCGTCCATCCTGGTCACCGCCATTTCTCCCAACCGACGTGTTCACCCCGGTGTCATAGCCGGCATAGATGTCCAGTTTGGAATTGACGTGGGTGGTGGTCAGAATGCCCGTATGCTTGAACGGAATGCCGAAGTTGAAAATATAGCTGTGAGAATAGAAGGTGTCGCCGGTCGGATCGATCACCTCGACACCTAGAGGCGTGACGTACTGACCGACCTTCACGTCGATGCTGGCAGCGCCAATCGGAATATGCGCCTGGACATTGGCCTCAACGACATCGAACTGAGTGCGTGACGTCGTCGCGTGATCCAACTCGCCTAGGAAGTGGGTGTAACGCGAGTCCGAGCCATAGGCACCCTGGACTTTGAAGCCAAAGTCCAGGGTCTTGGAGGCGGAATCGATATCTCGCTCCGCTGTCAGTGCGGCGCTGTTGAGCAGGAAGGAATCAGTTTTGTCCGTGAACAGATGGCCGAAATTTTCGCCGACATTGTTGCTGTTGGCGTTAACCGTAATGCCCGCTTCGACGTGGCCGGTGAACTTGATCGTGCTTGCCCAGGAAACGGGGGCCGCTGGCGCGGCGGAGGCGGCGGCAGGTGCGGCCGCAGCCGGTTGATCTTCGGCTAATGCGGCCTGAGCGATCATAACGCCGAGCGTGGCTGTGGTCAGCAGAAGCAATCGTAAATTCATTTGAGATATCCCCTTGAAGAGTTGTGACGGTGGTTGTTGGCCCGCCATCTCCTTGCCCGCATCTATCTGTCAAAGGTCGGCTCGAGGCTCCAGATGCTGCGATGCAGTATGCTTGTTTTTCGCGCACTTATGAGGAGTTGGATTTATGAAAGCCTTGTTTTTAGGCATTTCTCCAATCGGCCTCATCGTGGTTTAAGAGACGCCATATCATCTTCTACACGGAGCTTTCGTCATGCCTCTGACCGTTGCGGCCAAGCGCGCCACTTTTGCTAAACTTCATGAGGCTGGGTGCTTTGTAATTCCCAATCCCTGGGATGTCGGTTCGGCGATCGCCTTGCAGGAACTGGGGTTTAAGGCTCTGGCCTCGACCAGCGCCGGACTGGCATGGTCCCTGGGGCGGCAGGACAACAAGATCACTCTGGATGATGTCCTTGCGCACCTCGCCGCTGTGGCGGCGGCGGTGGATATTCCACTCAACGCTGATTTCGAGAACGGTTTCGCGCATGACCCGGGAGGGGTCGCTGCCAATGTTACCCGCGCTGTGGCTACGGGGATCTCCGGCCTGTCTGTCGAGGACTCCACCGGCAATCCAGACCAGCCGCTTTATGACTTTGACCTGGCTGTGCAGCGGATCGCTGCAGCGCGAGCCGCTATCGATTCAAGCGGCACGGGCGTCCT
>JAYTXQ010000233.1:0-3001 GCA_043742825.1 Caulobacteraceae bacterium
TCAGGTCAGGGCCAAGGGGGCGATATTCGAACAGGGCAATTTTATGGGGGCTCACCTGCAGGGGGGCAATTTTTCCGGGGCCTCGTTTCGCGGCGCGCAACTACGCGGGGCCGATCTATCCGCCGCTGAGTTTTCCAAAGCCGATTTCCGGGATGCCGATTTCGCTGGGGCAGACCTGGCAGGTAGTGATCTGAAGGGGGCTCGTAATCTGACGCAGGAACAGCTGGATGAGGCCTGTGGCGACGCTGCCACCAAGGTGAACAAACCCTTGCGCATTCCCCCGTGCCAGGGACACCGGATCGTCATCCGCATTCACCCCTGAGGCGGGACTACGCGGGGCCGCGTCTTTCTAAACCTTGACCGGCAGCAATGTGCGGATGTGCAGGTCTTTGAGTTGCACCTCGCGCACGGCAGATGGCGCGTTCATCATCAGATCCTGGCCCTGTTGATTAAGGGGGAAAGCGATGACATCCCGGATGGCCTGTTGGCCCGCCAGCAGCATGACGATGCGGTCGATGCCGGGGGCCAAACCCCCGTGCGGCGGTGCCCCATAACGGAAGGCGTTGAGCATGCCGGCAAATTCCTCCTCCACCCCAGCAGCGCTCCAGCCGGCGATTTCAAAGGCGCGCAGCATGATATCCGGGCGATGGTTGCGCACTGCGCCAGAGCACAGTTCGTAGCCGTTGCAGACGATGTCGTATTGATAGGCCAGGATATCTAGCGGGTCTTCAGTGTTCAAAGCCTCCAGTTCGCCCTGTGGCATTGAAAAAGGGTTATGCGAGAAGTCGACATGGTTTGCTTCGTCGTTGAACTCGAACATGGGGAAATCGACGATCCAGCAGAAATCAAAGCGGTTTTCGTCTATTAGCGAAAGTTCCGTGGCCACCTTGGTGCGCGCCGCTCCGGCAAATTTGTAGAAGCTCTTTGGATCGCCACCGACGAAGAAGGCTCCGTCGCCGATGTTCAGGCCCAGTTGAACGCGCAAGGCTTCGCTGCGCTCTTCGCCCAGGTTGCGGGCGATGGGTCCGGCCGCACCGCCCTCTGCCCCTTCGCCATCACGCCAAAAAATATAGCCCAGGCCCGGCTGGCCCTCGCTCTGGGCCCAGGAATTCATCCGATCACAAAAGGCGCGTGAGCCACCGCCGGGCGCCGGGATGGCCCAGATGGCGTTTTTCGGCGATTCGAGCATGCGGGAGAACAGACCGAAGCCGCCGCTCCGGAAGCCCTCAGAAACATCCTGCATGATCAGAGGGTTGCGCAGATCAGGCTTGTCGCTGCCATAGCGGGCGATGGCGTCGCGATAGGGGATGCGCGGGAAGGGATAGGCCGTTACTGGTTTGCCGGCGGCAAACTCGACAAAGAGATCATGCAGCACGGGCTCGATGGCGGCGAAGATATCCTCTTGAGTGACAAAACTCATCTCGACGTCGAGCTGGTAGAATTCCAGTGAACGATCGGCGCGGGAATCCTCATCGCGAAAACAGGGTGCGATCTGGAAGTAGCGATCAAAGCCGGCCACCATCAACAGCTGTTTGAACTGCTGCGGGGCCTGGGGCAGGGCGTAAAACTTGCCTGGGTGGAGGCGGGACGGGACCAGAAAGTCCCGCGCGCCCTCAGGGCTGGACGCAGTCAATATGGGAGTCTGAAACTCGGTGAACCCCTGAGCGACCATGCGCCGGCGGATAGAATCAATCACTCTGGATCGCAGGACGATATTGCGATGCAGGGTCTCGCGCCGCAGGTCGAGGTAGCGGTGCGCCAGGCGGATGTCTTCTGGATAGTCGGGCTCGCCAAAGACGGGCAGGGGCAATTCGGCAGCAGCCGATAGGATTTCGACCTCACCCACCCGCACTTCGACCTCGCCGGTGGCCAAGCCCGGATTGACCGTCTCAGCGGTGCGCGCGATCACTTCGCCATCAATGCGCACGACGCTTTCAGGCCGTGCCCGCTCCAGGGCCTCGAAACCCGGCGATCCGGGATGGGCGACGAGTTGGGTCAGGCCATAATGGTCGCGCAGATCGACAAACAATAGACCGCCGTGGTCGCGTTTACGGTGGATCCAGCCGGAGAGGCGCACATTTTCTCCCTGGTCGGCAAGCCGAAGGGCGCCGCAGGTGTGGGTGCGATAGGCGTGCATGATGATCAATTCCGGGGCTGATTAAAAAGGCGGCGGAAGGGCGCATGAGGGGGTGCGGATGTCAAGATGGGCCTGCGAGACATCACGCTAGTCGGGTTCGTTCAGGAGCCCACCTTTGTCATCTACGGATAAAAGCTCTTGCACCGTTAACTCCACCGATTGCGCTGGGTTTGCAGCGAATTGGTCTTGTCACAATCGCCGTCTATGAATCATTTTGCGCATACCTTTGCGCGGTGAACGACGGGTGACTTTTTGACGGCCCAGAGTTTTGACCTGGCGGTCGTGGGTGGCGGCGTGATCGGTCTGGCCCACGCCTATGTGGCGGCACAGGTGGGCCTGCGCGTCGTCGTGATCGAAAAAGACGTGCGGGCCAATGGCGCGTCGATCCGCAATTTCGGCTTTATTACAGTGACTGGTCAGGAGCCCGGCGACAGCTGGAGCCTGGCGCGGCGCACGCGCGACATGTGGGCCGATCTGGCACCGCAAGCAGGGTTGCAGGTCGAGCAGCGAGGCCTTTTTCTGCCGGCCAGGTCCCCTGAGGCCGTGGCGGTGATCGAGGCCTTTCTAACGACAGAAATGGGGGAAGGGTGCCGTCTGCTGACGCCGCAAGCGTTTCGAGCTCTGGCGGGCGGCATGGGTGCCGGTGACCTGCGCGGTGTTCTTCACAGTCCGCATGAGTTGCGGTTCGAATCGCGAACGGTGATCGAAATTTTCAGCGCCTATTTGCGGGATGTCTTGGGAGTTACATTCTTCAATGAGACGGTCGTCTTTGAAGCTGCGCCACCGCGTCTCCACACTTCGCGAGGCTTTGTCGAGGCGGGCGCTGTAGTGGTTTGTCCGGGCGATGATTTTGTTACGCTTTAC
>JAYTXQ010000234.1:0-2405 GCA_043742825.1 Caulobacteraceae bacterium
GGGTTATTTGCCTTTGGCGTCTTGAGCAGTATCAGTCACCGCATGCCCGACCGAAGCGGTATCCTTGCCGGCACCGGCAATGGTGTTGCAGCCGGCAACCGCGAGGCTGGCCACGAGTGTCGCGAAGATAAATAGTTTACGCATGTTGGCGCTAAGCTCCAGGGAGGGTTTCAGTCAGGTCTAAACGTGCACCAAGGAGGTTGGTTCCCTCAAGGCAAAGGATTTAGCCAAATCGGCTCAACGACCAGGGCGAATGATCGCCACTCAACTAAGAATCGGAAAGGTCAGGATCAGAGCCAGGGTTGGCGCTGGATCGTCGACAAAGCTCACATTGCCTGCCAGCTGGCGGGCATAGGTGTGCATCAAGGTATAGGCCAGATCATGCTCCCCGCAGGCCAAAGATGCCGCATCACTGCCTGTGATGGAAACTTTCGCCACACCTGGACTGCTGTCCACCGAGATCGCGATCTGGCCTCCGGTTTGAATCTGGTCAAGCATCATCAGCAACGCCTCCGCAACAAACAAGGCCAGTGGAGGCAGATGTACAGCCTCGATCGCCAAAAGATTGACGGCTACGACGATGTCCAGCCCCCGTTCTCCATCGACATCGGCGGTCACCAACTCGGCGATCAGAGCCTCGAGAAACACCGTCAGGTCTACGTAACGCAGGCCTGGACCCTGATAGATTGCTGTATTGATCATCGCCAGGGCACCCACCCGACGGCGGGTCTGGGCCATTGCCGCCCGCGCGGCGGGGTCGGTCAGCCGGCGTTCCTGTAGACTTAACAGCGACAGCACGACCTGAAGTGTGTTGCCGACCCTGTGATGAATTTCAGCGTCCAGGGCCGATTTTTGATTGGTCACTTCCGCAAGTTCGATTTCGCGCAGACCTAATTCACGGGCGAACTCGTCACGGGCAACCTTGGCCGATTTTCTACGGGTCTGATCGACGCCAAGCGAGCGTTGCGGTTTCATCTGCCGCCGCTCAACCGTGACGCTTCGGCCATGATTGATCCCATCGCGTCGGCGGCCGATGCCCCGTCGCGAAGATAGTCCCCGCCATCCAGAATAAGTTGCAGAGACCGGCGTCCGCGGCTGACCCGGCTTTTCACGGTCCCGACAGCGCAGCCGCAAATCGCTGCAGCCTCCTCATAGGCAAAACCTCCGGCACCCACCAGAATCAGGGCCTCGCGCTGGTCAAACGGCAAAATCGCGAGGGCTTGGCGTAACTCGTTCAGAGCAATTGGCGCGGCCGGGTCGTCGGTCGCCGTTAGGGTGCGCTCCGCCATATCCTGATCGAGCTGAACCTGCCGCCAAGCCTTTCGGCGTTCCGACAGAAACTGGTTTCTGAGGATCTTAAACACCCAGGCTTTCATATTGGTGCCGACGACAAAGCTGTGCCTTGCGCGCCAGGCATTTACCATTGCATCCTGTGCGAGGTCATCGGCTGCGGTTGCGTTACCCGTCATCGTGCGGCCAAAGGCCCGCAAATTCGGAATGAGGGCTAGCAAGTCAGCCTTGAAAGCCTGGTCTCTTGCTAACTGGTCGGCGCCGGACGTGTCGTGCATCGCCGTCAGGCCTTGCCTATCCCTGGGCCGTCATCGGCTAGGCGCAGAATGTCGAGGAAGGACTCCGGAACTGGTTCCTGCACCACGTCATCGAAAAGCTCGCGCAGCTTATCTCCGATTGCCCGTTGCCTCGCGCGAGTTGCGCCGAGGCCGCTCACTTCGCCCAGCGATGGCCTGCTCAAGTTCATTCCATTTCCGATCTGGAACTCAAAGCCACGTAAATATGCATGCTCGCGGCTCATTAATGCTATCCTAAAACGAAGGCGGGAGCATTCGGTTCCCGACCTGAACATCAGGAAAGCAGAATTATTTATTTTCGCACGGGATTGATGGAACCATTTGATAGTTTCTGCGTTCCTGTAAGTTGGTCGTAATCGAACGGGGATAGATAATGAATCTTGTGAGTCTGATCGGTCCCCATTTACCCTATTTGCGTCGGTATGCGCGCGCACTGACAGGTGACCAGGACACCGGAGACCGATACGTCCGCCTGACCCTTGGAGCGATAGTTGCGGGCGATTTGCGCTCAGACGACGCCGTGCCAACTAAGGTTGCACTTTATCACTCGTTTCACGCACTGTGGGCGAGCAGCGGCGGTCAGTTGGAAGCACGCGCCGACGATCCCGCCCTGGAGAGCAACGTCGTCGCAGACCGCCTTTTGCGCATGACACCCTTGTCCCGGCAAGCTTTTCTTCTCACCGCTGTCGAAGGCTTTTCTTTCGATGACGTAGCGATTATACTTGAAGTGCCATCGATTGAGGTTCAGCGTCTGATTGCCACAGCACAAAGGCAAATCGACGCCGACCTCGCCACACTCGTGCTGATCATTGAAGACGA
>JAYTXQ010000235.1:0-9525 GCA_043742825.1 Caulobacteraceae bacterium
AGACAGTTTGGTCCCTATCTGCCGTGGGTGTACGAAGCTTGAGAGGATCTGTCCCTAGTACGAGAGGACCGGGATGGACACACCTCTGGTGGACCTGTCGTGGCGCCAGCCGCGCAGCAGGGTAGCTAAGTGTGGACTAGATAACCGCTGAAAGCATCTAAGCGGGAAACTAACCTCAAAACAAGGTTTCGCCGAGAGCCGTGGTAGACCACCACGTTGATAGGCCAGGTGTGGAAGTGCCGCGAGGCATGCAGCTTACTGGTACTAATAGCTCGATCGGCTTGATCGTTCTCATTTAAACTCATGAGCGCCAAGATTTACGCGTCAGACACTGATGTCTTCTTCACATCCTCTTGATTGACCTGGTGGCTATTCCGGAAGGTCCCCACCCGATCCCATTCCGAACTCGGTCGTTAAGCCCTCCAGGGCCGATGGTACTTCGTCTTAAGGCGCGGGAGAGTAGGTCGTCGCCAGGTCTATCAAGCGGATGGTTTCTTAAAGTCTACGACCCTTCATCACATATCCTATTGCGACTTCGCCGCGGGGTGGAGCAGCCCGGTAGCTCGTCAGGCTCATAACCTGAAGGTCACAGGTTCAAATCCTGTCCCCGCACCCAGAATTCGAGCCCGCCAGGTCTATGATCTGGCGGGTTTTTAGTGTCCCTATCGCGAAAGGATCTAACCTTCCCGTGACCTTCCCATTATGCACTAGTTCGTCGGGCAGTCAGGACAAACACCCTTTGGGCGCTCATTTTAGCATTGGCTTAAACCGCACCGGCAGCGTCTTCATGGAATGAAGCAGCAGGCTGGGGTGATGGGGCGGCTCGGGTAGCGGGGCGGCGAGTTCGATGTCCGACAGACGCGCTAAAAGCACGTCAAAGCCCGTTAACAGTTCCTGCCGGGCCAGCAGCCGACCCACACAAAAATGGGTGCCGTTACCAAAAGCAAGGTGCGCTGCGGCATTCTTGCGTTCAATGTCGAAGACATGAGGGCAGGCAAATTTGTCTGGGTCCTGATTGGCGGCGGCATAGCGAACCATGACCAGGGCGTTGCGGGGAATAGTAACGCCCGCAACCTCAACATCACGTGTCGCCCGGCGCATCAAGCCCTGCACCGGACTTTCGAAACGCAGGGATTCGTCGACAAAGGCTTTCAACAACTCTGGCCTGGCCCGCAGCTTTGCCATTTCATCCGGATAGCGCAGCAACAACCACAGACCATTAGCCAAAGCACTGATCGTGGTGTCGTAGCCGCCCGAAATCAGCTGATGCATCAGGTTTTGCAGTTCATGTATCGATAACGGCTCTTCGCCATCGACACGGGCGTTCACCAGCGCCGAGATCAGATCCGGCTTAGGCCGAGCGCGGCGCTCTTCGAACATCCCGGCCAGAAAATGTTGCATCTCCAGCTCGACCTCTGCTGTGGCCAGCAGTTCGCTTTCGGTCATCACCAGCATGGCCGGAGCAAGGATGCTGTCGGCCCACTTTTTGAAGGTGGGAACATCGCTCCGGTTGAGGCCCAATTGCTCCGCGATAATAATCCCAGGCAGGGGCAGCGCGAATTGTAAGACAAAATCGCACTCCCCATCATCTATGAATCCGTCGATCAGGCTATGGGCGACCTCGGCGATATGCGGGGTTAGAGCCTTTACCTGCAGAACGTTAAACACCTCATCAAGCAGGCGCCGATAGCGACCATGTTGCGGCGGGTCGGTCCGCTGTAAGGTCTGCACATGCCCCCAGCCGCGCGCCTTCAGCGTCTGTTGATAGATGTCATAGGTGCCGGCGTTGATGCCCTTTGAGGCCGTCAGATCATTGGAAAACCGCTCGGTATCACGCAGAACGCTGCGGACATCGTCATAGCGCGTCACCACATACATGCCGGTTTCTGGCATGACATAGACAGGGCATTGCCGATGCAACAGGGCATAGAACGCTTTTGGATCGCTCTGCACAACAGGATCCAACAGGCTGAAGCTGGCGAGGTCAGCTGGTGACTGGGTGTCTGAGAGCATGGGCGTGCGACCTTTTCCTAAGGTGTCCGACAATGCGACGCTCTGGCCCTCAGGCTTTCGCGCCAGCATCAGCGACTATAGACTCAAGATGGCGGCCAACGAAACAGGGCCGGTGCCTACCGCACGTATCCTAAAGCGCCGCCGGCACCCTTTTCGCTTGCATCTGACCTAAGGGCCTCCGCTATGCTGAGGACTCTAGATAACGGTTAAGCAAAGGTGGCCGCCGTGGATATGAACTGGACAGGTGAGGAAAACCAGTTCCGCGACGAAGTGCGGGATTTCCTGGCTGATCATCTGACCGCCGACCTACGTGCCGCGCGGGCGAAGATGACCAGTGTCTATGCGCCGCCGGAACTCGCTCTGGCCTGGCAGGCGATCCTGTACAAACAAGACTGGGTCGCGCCGGCCTGGCCGATTGAGCACGGTGGTTGTGGTTGGACCACGGCGCAGCGTTATATTTTCGCCAGCGAACTCGCCGCCGCCGGGGCGCCGCCACTTTCGCCTATGGGTCTGGCCATGTGTGGGCCGGTGCTGATCGGCCATGGCACCGAGGCGCAGAAAGCCCGCTACCTGCCGCGTATTCTCTCAGGCGCTGACTATTGGTGCCAGGGCTATTCTGAACGAGAAGCGGGATCAGATCTGGCCCGTTTGCAACTGCGCGCCGCCGACGATGGCGAGGACTTTGTGCTGGATGGTCATAAGATCTGGACGACCCATGCTCACGCGGCAAATTGGATGTTCTGTCTGGTGCGCACAGCAACTGAGGACATTCCGCAAAAGGGCATCACTTTCCTGCTCCTGGACATGCGAAGCCCAGGCGTGGAGGTGAGCCCGATACGGTTCCTGAGCGGCGAGGCGGTACAGGGTGAAGTCTTCTTCAGCGGCGTGCGCGTGCCCAAGAGCCAGGTCGTCGGCAAAATCGGCCAGGGCTGGACGGTGGCCAAATATCTATTGCTGTTTGAGCGCGGTGGCTCGGTCGCGGCTCCGGGGCTATGGGCCGCGTTTTCGAAACTGCGCCAGACCGCGGTGCAAACACAGGCGGGGGGCGTAAGGCTGATCGAGCACACGCATCTGCGCTTGCGCCTGGCTCAGTTGGCCTCTGACCTCACCGCTTTTGAAGCCACGGAACTTCGCATTCTTTCGGCATTGAAGGCCGGGGGCAGTCCGGGGCCTGAGTCCTCCATGCAAAAAGCCGTCTATACCGACCTGAGCCAACAGATAACCCACCTGGCGACCGACCTTGCCGGTGCTTACGCCGCGCCGCATCAGCCGCACGTGACCACGTCGGGCGGCCTGGTGGATGCTGGATCCAATCTTGCGGCCGTCGGACCCGCCAGCGCCTGGTCTGTCACCGACCACTATTTCAACGACCGGGCCGGCTCCATCTATGCCGGCACTAACGAAATCCAGCGCAACATCATGGCCAAAGCGATCCTGGGTTTATGACCGTAATCATCGGCCGCCGACGCTTGCCAAAACATCCCGGACAAACCCCGCGACATCGAAGGGCGGCTTGCCGGCGGCGTCGAAGCCTCGGCGGACGATCACCATGCCGCGCGAGGGGACGATGAAGACGTACTGCCCGCGATTACCATCCATAGCATAGGTTCCGGTCGGCAATCCCTGGGCTGGACCATAGAGCCAGAAGAACGCCCCGTATCCAGGCCGCCCCTCCCCAGGCGGTTGAGCCCCCGACGGGGTCGCCACAAACCGCGACCAGCCCGGTGGCAAAAGTTGCTCGCCGTTCCAAACCCCATCATGCAGATAGAGCTGGCCCAGACGTCCCAGATCGCGCGCCGTGCTCCACACCTGGCTGGAAAGGATGAAATTACCCTGCCAGTCGGTCTCGAGAAATGTGCGGCGCATACCGATCTTCCACAACAGCTGTGTGAAGGGAAAGCGAAGATAGTTTTGATCGTCTTTGAGCACAGCACGCAGTCCGCGCACGGCCAGCAGAGGATCGTCATTGGCATAGTTGAACCGGGTGCCAGGCACCGCCTCCAGAGGCATTGCGACCGCCTTTTGCGTCACTGTCGCACCACCTAGATAGATATCGTCGGTCCGGTTGCCTGGACCGTCACTCCACAGGCCGCTTTGCATATGCATCAGGTCGGCAAGGGTAATCGCCGCACGAGGATCGCCGGGAGCCTGCCACTCAGGGACGGGGACAGGTGCGGAAACATCCAGCAGATGCATCTGCACCGCGCGGCCGATCACGGTTGCCGTCAGGCTTTTGGCGGCCGACCAGGTGCGTTGCGGCCGTGTCGGATCAAAGGGCGTTCGATATTGCTCACCGATGATCTGGTCGCCGGTGATGACGACAACTGCGGTGGTCTCGGTCCCAGCCCCGTAGCTCGCCTTGTCAAAAGCTTTTGCGATGACCGCTCGCAGCTTTGGATCGGCCTGGGTCAGCGGCGGCACTGGAAGGGGAGGCGCGTCGGGTCCGTTATCCAGTCTAGACAGCAGGCTGACGGTTTTCGGATCGGCCCCAATCGGCAATTGAGCGCAGCCGAGGTTGGGCCGCCAAGCAGCAATCCGGGGCGGCAGGGAATCGTCAAATGCCACACTGACCGTCCGCGCTTGGGTATCGATCTTCGCCGGCAGGGTGCGCACCAACGCCTGGTATTCGGGGTAAATCCCCTCCAGATCATCCGCTGTGGCTTGCGCCTCGGTCATCCCGGCGTTGAACAGATCGCTGCACAGGAACGCCGCCTTATAGCCCGCCGCCAGGGCTCGATTATGCGGGGTGTCGCCCGATACGGGCGCTGCGCTCGCGCTCAACGCCACCATCGCCAAGCTGGCGGCCGCGATAAGAAACCTGTGAGTCCGCATGCCCTTGCCCTCGCATCTGCGCTGATCGGGCATAAACTGCCACCAATTCTCGGCCAAAGGAATTGGCGTGATCGATGATTGAGCTGCGTGCCGGCGAAACCCGTGTGACCTTGTGCCCACAAATGGGTGGCGGGGTGCTGAGCTTTTCCTGGCGGGGCCGCGATGTGTTTCGCCCTACGCGTGAGCCCGAGGGCCCGTTGGACTTGGCATCTTTCGCCATGCTTCCCTTCGTCGGCCGCATCACTGATGGGCGTTTCTGCGTCGACGGTCAGAACGTCCAACTGCCGGTCAATGCGCCTGAGGTGGATCCGGCCAACGCCATTCACGGCCACGGCTGGTTGGCACCCTGGCGCGCCACCACCGAGGCGGCGCGCGTGCATCTCATCTATGATCACCTCTCCGATGCCTGGCCTTGGGCATACAGGGCCGAACAGATCCTGGAGGTGGATGATCTGGGCCTGACCCACACTCTGGTCCTGACCAACATAAGCCAGACACCCATGCCGGCAGGTATGGGGCTTCACCCCTATTTTCCCCGCAACGGCCAAACCCAGTTGCACGCCTTGTTGCGCGGAGAGGTCAATGCGCCGCCTGACGGTATTGATATGCGAGATCAGGGGCGAGACTGGTGGGCGGGTGCCGCAGTTTCATCGCGTGTGGTCGATCGGGCCTATGCTTTTCGTCAGGGTGACATGACCCTGACCTGGCCAGACCGCAGATTGCGGCTATTGATCATACCGACCGAGGACTATCCGCACACGGTCGTTTACGCCCCCGCCGGCGCGGATTTCGTCTGCGTCGAACCCATTAGCCACCTGCCCGACGCGCTGAACAGCGCCGCCCCGCAATCAGTTACCGGCCTTAAGTGGCTGGCTCCCGGTGCTCGCTGGCAGGCTAGCGTGAGGTTTCAGGTCTCTGATCTTTAGAGCGATTATGCGCCGCTAAGGCCCGCTGCAACTCCTGAGTCATTACCTCGCGCAGGCTCTCAGGGGCGAGGATTTCTACCGCATCGGACCAGGTGAACAGGTGCCAGGCCAGCTCCAGCATGCCTCCGGCGCGAAAGGACACGCGCACCGAGCCGTCTGGCAGGGGTTCAATCTTCTGGTGGGTGTGAAAGCGCCAGGCCAAGGCATCGTCGGCGCGTTCCGGTGTAATTCTCAGCACCACGTCTTCTGGCGCGCCGTGATAGATACCAAAGCTTTCGTTTGCATAGTCGCCCAAGGAAAACCCAGGCGGCGGCGCAGCGAAGGCGTCGGTGATGGCAACCTGATGCATGCGGTCAAAACGCCAGGAGACCGGCTCGCCCTGCGCTTCGGCAGCAACCAGATAATTGCTGCGTCCGAACAGGACTCCATAGGGTGTCACCTCGCGGAACCGTCCAGGCGTGCGACCGCCTTCATAGGCGAAACTCAGCCGCTTCATCGATTTAACCGCGTCGCGAACGACGCCCAGCACCTTAGCGTCTTCAAAGGGGCGGGGCCCGGCATGTACCGCAATGGTCTCGGCTTGCACCAGGGCCTCCATGTCCGGGGCGATACGGCGGCGGGCCGACGCGCGGATCGAGGCCAGGATCTTGGCTTCCAATGTGCGCAAAGAATCGCTGCGCACCCCAGCTCCAGCCGCGGCGAGCACATCGGCGGCACCGTGCAGGGCTGACAACTCCTCGGCATTGGGACTCTGGAACACTCCGTCGAGACCGCCCGGTATGCGAAAGCGCCGGGTTGGCGGATCGTCCACCTCTTCGAGGTCGCTGAACACCTCACGTACCGCATCGCGCATGCGCTCGGCTGTGCGCCGACCGACGCTCAGACTTCGCGCCATTTCATCCAGGGTCAGGCCCTCGGCGCTACCCGCCAACAGCCGCGCCAGACGCAAAAGCGCTGCCCCTTTTTCGTGTCGCATAGTCTGGAAGCTCCCTGCGACCGAGTTTGACGCACCAACACTCTAGAAGCTTTTTCACCGAACAACCAAGGAGCCTGTCATGGTCGCTTACGCTTTTCATCCCCGCAAACGTTTCGCTGCTGGCGCCAAACCCCGCAAGGCTGACCGCCTGCGTCCGCCGCCGTCAGCAGCCTTGATCGACGCGGTCCTGGCTCATGCCGATTTGCGCGATCAACTCGGCGGCGGCAGGGTGTTGCTGCGCCTCAGCCCGGCGCGGATTGCGCAAGTCGGTTTGCGTCACACCCTGGGCACCGAGGCGTCGCGCCTGAGTGAAGTTGCGGTGATCTGGGACGAGCGCGATGATGTTATTTTCCGCGTCCTCGATGGTGCCCCGCCGGCCCTGTCAGTGGTCACCACCCCGCAAGCAGAAGCCCGTTTCCAACTCACCCCCGCCGCCCTCGACTACATCGCCCAAAGCCAATCGCGTGGGTGCAGCTGAGATTTCGCTGTCATAAGGCTCAGGCAGGAATGCACGACGGCGAGGCGGGTTCGGCGTAAAGACCTGCCATGCCGACGATCTTACCCATCGACGACGCCAATGATTCGCGTCTGGAACCGTACCGCCTGGTGCGTGACCGGGATCTTGCCGGGCGGATCGGTGGGTTCATCGCCGAGGGGGAGGTGGTCTTGCGCGCCCTGGCCCGCAGCCGGCTTTATCGCGCGCACTCGCTGCTGATTGCCAGGGACCGAATCGACCGCCTCGCCCCGCTGATCGCGGCGTTCACTGGCGATGTGGAGGTCTATTGCGCCGGTCAGGCGGTCATGGACGCCGTCGTCGGCTTTCCGATCCACCGGGGCGTCCTTGCCTTTGCCAAACGCGGCCCGCCGCTCGACGCCGGGACCCTGTTAGCCGGACTGCCGACGAACGCCCTGATTCTGGGCCTGTTTGGTATCGCCAATCATGATAATATCGGTGGTCTGTTCCGCAACGCCGCCGCGTTCGGGGTTGACGGGGTCTTGCTGGATTCAAGCTGTTGTGATCCGCTCTACCGCAAGGCGATCCGGGTTTCGGTCGGCGGTGCCTTGAACCTCCCCTTCGCCCGTCTGCAGGCTGACCAGGACATGGTTGAGCTCCTGACCCGTCACGATTTTACCGTCCTGGCGCTGAGTCCCTCTGGCCAGACCAAACTGCAACATCTGGCGCGGCCGGCGCGCGCCGCCATCCTCTTGGGGGCCGAGGGGCCAGGTCTGCCGGGCGATATCCTCCGGCGGGCGCAAACCGTGACCATCCCCATGGCCGGGGGTTTTGACTCACTGAACGTCGCCACCACCAGCGGGATTGTTCTGCACCATTTGACCGCTATGAAGGCCGTTTAGAAATGTCCAGCCGTGCGGAGCGACCATGTCCCGTTATATCGCCGCCATCGACCAGGGCACGACGTCCTCGCGCTGTATGATCTTCGATGCAGACGGTGCTGTCGTCGCCTCGGCCCAGAAAGAACATCGACAGATATTTCCCCATCCAGGGTGGGTCGAGCACGACGCCCTAGAGATCTGGGCCAATGTCGAATCCACGGTGACGCAGGCCATGGCGACGCTCTCAATCACGCCTGTCGATCTTGCTGCCGTCGGGATCACCAATCAGCGCGAAACGACGCTGTTGTGGAACAAGACAACCGGCGTGCCGATCGCCAACGCTATCGTCTGGCAGGACACGCGTACCGATGCGCTGGTCAAGACCCTCGGCGGCGACATCGGGCCGGATCGTTTTCGCGATCGAACAGGCCTGCCTCTGGCCACCTATTTTTCGGGACCAAAGGTTGCCTGGCTGTTGGATCACATCGACGGCGCAAGGGCAGCGGCGCAGCGCGGTGAAGTGCTGTTTGGCACCCTCGATAGCTGGCTGATCTGGAAGCTGACCGGCCGCCATCTGACCGACGTCACCAATGCCAGCCGCACCCTGTTGATGAACCTGAAAAGCCTCGACTGGGACGACTCTTTGCTAGCGGCCATGGACATTCCGCGCGCCATGTTGCCGCAAATCTGCAGCTCGTCGCAAATCTATGGCACCGCGCATGGCGTGCTGGCCGGTGTGCCGGTCGCCTCGGCCCTGGGCGACCAACAGGCAGCGCTCTTTGGTCAGACCTGCTTTTCGCCAGGAGAGGGCAAGTGCACCTATGGCACCGGGGCCTTCCTGTTAGTGAATACCGGCGAAAAACCGGTCGCCTCAGGCCATGGCCTGATCACCACGCTCGCCTACCAGATCGGCAATGCGCCGGCGGTCTATGCCTTGGAAGGCTCCATCGCCGTCACCGGAGCGCTGGTTCAGTGGTTGCGCGATAATCTGGGTCTGATCTCCAGCGCCGGCGAGATCGAAGCCCTGGCCCGCACCGTCGATGACAATGGCGGCTGCGTTCTGGTGCCGGCCTTTTCCGGTTTGTTCGCGCCACACTGGCGGGCCGACGCGCGCGGCGTCCTGGTCGGCCTCACCGCCTATGTTAACAAGGGGCATATCGCTAGGGCCGCTCTGGAGGCCGTGGCCTGGCAGGTGCGCGAGGTGCTTGACGCCATGATCGCCGACTCGGGTGCGCCCCTGGCCCTGTTGAAAGCTGACGGTGGCATGACCGCCAACGCGCTGTTGATGCAGTTTCAGGCCGATGTTCTGGATGTCTCGGTAGTGCGGCCCAAGATCGCCGAGACCACCTGCCTGGGGGCCGCCTATGCCGCCGGCCTGGCTGTTGGCTTCTGGCCAGATTTTCAGACCCTGCGCTCCCAGTGGCGGGAAGATGCGCGCTGGAC
>JAYTXQ010000236.1:0-8804 GCA_043742825.1 Caulobacteraceae bacterium
TAAAAGCTAAAACGGTCACGCTAAACCATCGGAATGCGGGGTCCCTATTGAACGCCGATCACCCCGCTAACGGGGTCCTTCTTCCACGCCGATCCTCACGAAGTTGCTCTCCGGGCAGGTGGGATGCGGTCTGGGCGCTAATCGCGCTGCTCCATACCCCTGTGCCCCAGGAGTAATATGGAGGTGATGTCGGCGTAGGAAGCGATGGCAAGGAACCCGCCATCGACGCGCGATCCACGATGCCGGCAAGCGCGTCGAGCCGCCGGTCAATGCAATCCGATAGCTCTATCCGTACCTCGGCCCTGCCGAGGTTCCCCGCAAGTTCGAAGGCCAGGGCTTGACGCGTCTCTGAGACCTTCCGGCTCCAGTCGAAGGCTGTTACGGCCTGCTCCAGTCCAAGCGCGATCATGATACCGCAGATGATAGTCCCGATCTCAACCAGGAACTCCCGCCAGCTATGCAGTGGCTTGGGCCTGTGGACGTGCATGTCTTCCTCCGCCTCGTCAGTTGGCGCGACATCTCCGTTGTCCGATGCTTGCTCGTCCGACACGCCGCCCTCCCTGTCACTCAACCTTGGATAGCCGGTGTGGCCTAGGCGTCAATAGTCCCGGGTGTCTCCTGCGGGTCGATTCTCCGCGACGACCCGCGCTTCGTCGCCATGCTGGCGAAGGCCGAGACGCGGCTCGCGGCGGAAGCAGCGGCGGCAGCATCGACGAGGTAGAGCCTGATGGCTTTGCACGGAACAGATGCGGAGGCTGAATCAGGCTCTAAATGTTTGAATCTAGATCAGGATTCAGATTTTGGGCGATTCCGCCCAAAATCATCCTGCTCTACCGACCTGCGTTGATATCCGATGCGCTGCTCTCGCATCCGTCCGCAGGTAGTGCGATAGGAGAGGCGGCTCTGGTAAGCTCTTGTGGGGAGGACGTGACATGGACGTTAGGACGAACGAAATCGCCGATGGGATATTCCGGCTTTCGACACTGGTTCCCCAGATCGCCGCACCGGCTGGTTTCACCTTCAATCAGTATTTGATCCGCGCCGAGCAGCCGCTGCTCTTTCACACCGGCCCCCGGCACATGTTCAACGATATCTCCACGGCCGTCGGACGGCTGACCCCGCTTTCGGGCCTGCGCTGGATTTCATTCGGCCACGTGGAGTCGGACGAGTGCGGCTCGATGAACCAGTGGCTGGCTGCCGCGCCAGGCGCGCTGGTGGCCCACGGTGCCACTGCCTGCCAAGTGTCGCTCAACGACCTCGCCGACCGCCCGCCGCGCGTGCTCGCCGATGGTGAAGTTCTTGATCTCGGCGGCAAGCGGGTGCGCTGGATCGATACGCCCCACGTCCCGCATGCCTGGGAGTCTGGCCTGATGTTCGAGGAGACCACACAGACTCTGTTGGCCGGTGACCTCTTCACCCACGCCGGCGATGGGCCCGCCCTGACACACGACAGCATCGTCGAGGCCGCGGCCCGCACCGAGGAGATGTTCCAGGCGACGTCGCTGACCCCGAACACGGCCCCCACGATCCGTCGTCTGGCGGTATTGCAGCCACGAATCCTGGCAGTCATGCACGGCTCCTGCTTCGCCGGAGATTGCGCCCAGCAGCTCAATGGCCTCGCCGACGACTTCGAGAGCGCCTTCGAAGCGGCGCGTCAGTGAGCATCGAACCCGACCCTGATCCCCTTCGCAGTCGCACAATCACGGTTTGCCGAAAATCGTAGTTGCCATGTCTTTCACGCCATCGCCCCGATGCGAGCTAAAGCGGCCTCCATGCCTGGAGCGGCCCGGGCGCTTGCGGCGAAGCCCTGGCAGCGCCGGCGCAGGTCCTGATCGGCAAGCAGGCGGTTGATCGTTTCGCGCATCGCCTCGGGCGGCGAGGCGGCATCCAGCACGGCACCTAGACCCAGTCCCGCCAGGCGGGCCCCGTTCGCTGGCTGGTCGCCGATGCCCGGCAAAGCGAGAATCGGCACGCCCGCAGCCAGGCCGGCCATAACAGTGCCGTGGCCGCCATGGGTGACGAGCAGATCCGCGTGGGCCAGCACCGCCTCGTGCGGCGCGGCGCGAACTACAGTCATGTGCGCCGCCGAGGGTAACCCGTCGGGGGCGATGGCCAGGCCAGTGGTGACCAATACCTCGGCATCGACGCCGCAAAGCGCCTCGCATAGTCGGCGCAGGGTCGGCGCCTGATTCTGCTGGCCGGTGCTGAGGCTGGCCAGAACCAGCTTGCGGCCAGGCTCGCGCGGCGACCAGGTTGCGGAGACCGCTGGGCGTGACGGGCCGGAAAAGACGACATTGGCCGGAACCGGCTGCCCGTCGTGGAACGCGGCATAGCTGGTGACCAGGGCCAGGTCCGCCCCCTCGATTGGTACCCGGAAGCGCCCGTCCAGCATGTCGACCAACCCCTGGTAGGGTGCGTGGACGAGGGCGATCGCCGGCCGGTCGGAGGCGTTGGCCCCGGCCAGGGACTGCGGCAGCATAGCATCGACGATCAGAATGTCGGGTGCACGGTCCTGAGCGACGGCCAGAAATTCGTCGCGCGCCGCCAGATCAAACACCGGCAGCCATTCGAGTATCGGGTCCAGCGGCGCTGCGGCATCGCGCTGGGACGCGATCTTGAAGGGCCGAAAGTCCGCACCTGCCGCTTCGATCTGGCGCTGCTGGCTGTCGTGCCCCATAGCCAGGACCTCATGGCCCTGTCCGGTGAGAGCTTCGATAAGTCCCAGCAGCGGTGGCAGGTTGCCGGAGGCGTCGAAGCTAAGGGCCAGAAAGCGCATTCGTCCTATCCGTGAAAGGGTTGTTTCCGGGCACACCTGGTGCAGTTTTTGAATTTCGTAACGGGTTGCGGCGCAGCGGCGTGAATAGCCACAGCATACCCAGGAACAGTCCGCAAGCCGGTCTTCCCCACGCCCATCATAACTCCCGTCCGCTATCATCCTGTGTTCGATAAGCTTTAGCAATATCGGCTTGACGGTCGCGACGGCGATTGAGCTAGAGGCCGACGGTATCAAGGTGAACGCCGTATCCCCCGGCTTCTTTCGAAGTCCAGCTACGGCTACGGGGACTGAATACCAGGACAAAGGAAAGCGTCAGAATTGATAACGGAACTTCTAGCAGTCCGCTCGCGGGTGTGACCGGCACCTCAAATCACGCTGTCCCCTCTCCTTCTTTGCGCCATACGCCATGTCACCGTAATGGAGTCGCGAGACTGTCGAATGATGGTTTCTGGGCGTTGAAAGACATGCTAGAATTATGGTATGAGCCGAGGCCCCGAAAATCTGCTTCTGGTCTATCTTCGGCGCATAGATGCAACCGTAGGGGATCTGTGCGGTGAGATGCGCGATTTGAAATTGCGCCTTACCTCATTGGAAACCATGGTGGGGAATCTGGTTGCCACTGAGATGAGCCACTACGCTATTAATATCGAGCGGGTTGATCGGCTGGCTGACCGTGTCGAACGCATCGAGCGACGTCTGGACCTCCGCGACGCTTCGTGAGCGTTGGAAACCTGGGACAGGGACGCGAAGAAAAGGTGTCAAATAACCGTCTCTGACCTCTTTCTTCCACAAATCACACCGAACACTTTCCTTCGCTGACCCAGGCGGCGCTACATTAAACCAAACATGTCTGACATCTTCATCTCCTATGCCCGCTCGACAGAGCCCCAGGCAATATGCATCGCCGAGGCTTTGCGGGCGCTGGGCTACGGCGTTTGGCGGGACGATGACCTGCCAGCGCACAGGGCCTATTCGGATGTCATTGAAGAGCGATTGAAAGCCGCCAAGGCGGTCGTTGTCGTCTGGTCGGCGGAAGCGGCGAAATCACATTGGGTGCGCGCGGAGGCCGACGCGGCACGCGAGGCGGGAACACTCGTTCAGCTACGGCTCGACGGTGCCCTTCCACCTATGCCGTTTAACCAGATTCAGTGCGCCGACATGATCGGCTGGAGTGGCGATATCGAGGCTCTTGGCTGGCTCAAGGTCATCGCCAGCGTCGCCGATCTCGTGGGCACCCAGAGCGAGGCCGAGACGCCTGCCGTAGCCAGGCCCTCGCCGAAACTCTCCATCTGCGTTCTGCCCTTCGCCAACATGAGCGGCGACGCGGAGCAGGAGTATTTCAGCGACGGGACCAGCGAGGACATCATCACCGACCTCTGCAAGGTCTCGGCGCTCTCGGTCACCGCTCGTAACACAGCCTTTCAGTTCAAAGGCAAGAGCATCGATGTGCCTAAGGTGGCGCGGCAACTGAATGTCAGCCATCTTCTGGAAGGCAGCGTGCGTAAGGCCGGTGGGCGGGTGCGGATCACCGCTCAGCTCATCGACGGCGCGACCGGCAACCACCTGTGGGCCGAACGCTACGACCGCGACCTTGCCGATATCTTCGCCCTGCAGGACGAGGTCAGTGAAACCATCTGCAAGGCCCTGAAGCTGAAGCTGTTGCCGCAGGAAAAACACGCCATCGAGCGACGCGGCACCGACAGCGCCGAGGCCTACGACCTCTATCTGATGGCGCGGCAGCATAAAGCCGCAGGCGAACTGTATGATCAAGGACACGAAGAAGCGATTGTCCGCCTGACCCGCAGGGCTGTGGAGATCGACCCGGCGTACGCCCGAGCCTGGGCCCTGATGGGGAGTGCTCAGACGACGTTACGCTTCCGCTTCGGGCGTTCAGAGATCGATAGCTGGGCGTCGGTGGAGAAGGCCCTGGCGCTCGATCCTGGTCTCGCCGAGGCCTTAGCCCTGAAGGCCACTCATCTTCGCCTTGAAGGGCGTATCGACGAAGCACTGACAACCGTCCAAACAGCCCTCGAGCTCGACCCGGACTCCTGGGATGTGAACTACACTGCGGCCTATTTCTGTTTTAGTGTGGGCCGGTTCTCGGATGCCATCCCCTACTTTGAACGGGCGGCCGCGCTGATGGAGACCGATGTCGTCTCCGCCGGGTTGCTGATAACCTGCCATAACGGCCTGGGCAACGAAGAGGGAAGCCGCTGCGCTGCCCGGATGACAATCGCCAGAGCCGAGGCAGTCCTGGCGCAGGACCGTGGAGCCGGCGTCGCCTTAGGCTGGGGTGCGATCGCATTGGCCGTGCTCGGCGAGGCGGACAGAGCCCGCGACTGGATACGCCGCGCCTTGCTGATTGATCCAGATAATCTGCTCATGCGCTATAACCTCGCCTGCGCCCTATGCGCTTATCTCAAAGAGACTGAAGCGGCGCTCGATTTGCTCGTGCCATATTTCGCGAACGTGACCGTCATCAACGACATCCCCCACCCCAAGATTGATCCTGATCTAAAAGCGATCCGAGACGATCCGCGGTTCCTGGCCATGCTTGCTGCGGCCGAGGCGCGGCTGGAGGCACAGGTCGAAGTCTCGACCGGCACCTGAAATTGGCCATTGGTAACCGGCGCTTTACCTAAAGAACGGTGACCAACGCTGCGCCGGCTGGCGGACCTTCCGAATATGTGGAGGCGCGCGCCCGGATATGATGCGGAGTTGCTAATTTTTCTCTTAGAATATCGAAGGCTTTCGTATACGCATGGCAGCCATGGGGGCCTGAGGTAAGACGCTCATTATGCAAGTCACGGTTTGAAGGGCAGGTCTACATTGAACGTAGCGCGTGTTGGTCGGGGTGAGGAGGCCGCTCCGGAAAAAAGTGGTTCTTCTGCCATCGTCGACAAAGTCATCCGCCAGATTGATCGCATGATCGGTGGCGGGGAGCTTCAGCTAGGTGATTCGCTCAGCGAGCCGAGCCTCTGCACAGCAATGGGCGTCGGGCGCGTTCCTGTCCGCGAAGCTATCCGGATACTTGCTGGCGAAGGCGTCCTCGAACTTGTCCCACATCGCAGCGCGCGCGTCCGTATGGCGTCGGCGCGGGAAATTGTCGAGATGATGGAGGTGCTGAACAGCTTTTCCGTCCTTGCCGTTCATTTGATCTGTGCAGCCCCAGCTGATCCGAACCTTATTGAAAGACTGGCGGAAACTGCGGAATCTATAAAGAATTTAGCTAAGAATAAAAAATGCCCGTCCGGTGATATTCTGAAAGCAATAAGGCTATATCATTTGATCTTGATCGAAGGATCAGGAAACGAATACCTGGAAACGATTATCCGCAGGTCGAGGATGCATTATTACAGTCGTTACCTCATCGAGATCTTGGGGCGATATGCGCTGATTGAGGCTGCGCCAACCTATGCCAAAATCACAGCCGCGATTGCCCGTGGCGACCCGCAAACGGCGATCCGTATCCTGTTCAATCAGGTCGAAAATTCGAAATCGCACGCGAAGTTAACTTAGGCTGTGGCGTTCCGACGCCACTCACACCCCATAGCGCGGCGTCTCACCGGCATTTTTTGCCCGAACACCGTCACCCGTGTGCCGCAGGTGCGGGCCGACGAGACGTCGGCGTTGCGAGAAAACCAGATCAGACGAGTGTCAATTAAGTTGCGACTTGGTCTTAGGGTGCGACTGGTGATGCGGGGCTGGGTCCCTATCTGAACATCTGGCGGGCAAGAATCGTCCGCAGAACTTCGCCTGAGCCGCCAGCGACGGCTCCGCTGGTTAGGCGATGACGAACCCTGGTCGAACGCGACTGAGCTGGGCTCGGCCTCAATGCTGGTGGATCAGGATACTGACAATCTGAAACACATCCAGAAGGGCCTGCGCGCCTCAAAGAAACCGGGCGTCACGCCCGGGCGCTACCAAGAGAGCCGTATCCGGCACTTCAACGAGACCTTGGACACTTACATGCGCAGTTGAAATTACCGCGCGAACGACGACCAAGTCCTGGCGGTATCGAAACGGCCGGCGCTGCACACAATCGCCACTGCAGGATATTGACCCATTCGGTCTTCGATCACGCGCGGAGGTTTGGTCTCGCCGCCACGAATGATCATTTCCTTCAAACGCCCAGTCCCCCGTGGATAGCCGGCGTTATCGAGCGGATAACCAGGACTCATCAGGTTGCGTCGGGCGTGTTCCCCCTTCCCCCATCGATAGCGCGACAGGCGCAGGTGCCCTATCCTGCGCAAATCAGACTGGCTGACGTGGCCGGCGTAGCGAGGAATGCGGTTTTGGCTTTCGAGGATATTCTTTACGCTGTCGAAGACGCGATTGGCGTGATCACCCTCAACCGGCCGGCCTATCGCAACGCCCAGGGTTATCGCATGCTGGACGAGATCGATCAGGCCTTCACTCTGGCCGGCAAGGATGATCGGGTGCGGGTGGTGCTGGTCCGGGGTGCCGGTGGTGTATTCTCAACCGGTCACGACCTCGGCACGCCACCGGACGCCGCTTATCGACGCGGCCTGGGGGCCAAGCCCGGCATAGAGACCTATGACCAGTTCAAGCGCTACAATCTTGATCTGCTGCTGGCCTGGCGCAACTTTCCCAAGCCGACCCTCGCTGTGGTCGAGGGCTACTGCATCTATGCCGGATGGATGTTAGCCGCCGCTATGGACGTGGTGTTCGCCGCCGACAACGCTGAGTTTCTGGCTGGATTCGTTGAATATATGTCGATCCCCTGGGACATAGGCATACGCAGGGCCAAGGAATTGTGCTTCGAAAGCCGCTTTATCACCGCCGACGAAGCGGCGACCTACGGCTTCGTCAACCGCGTGCTTCCCCTTGCCGATCTGGAGCGGGATAGTTTCGCCTGGGCGCGCCGGGTGGCGGAAAACAGCCCCGAAGCTCTGCGCTTCGCCAAGATCCAGATGAACAAGGCGCAGGACGCTCAGGGTTTTACCCAGGCGCTGGAAGATTCCCTTGGCGACTATCAGGCGATGATGCATCTGCCCGGCTCGGAAATGCGTGTGCCAGGCGAACGGCGCTTGATCACCGTCGATCTGGCGGTAAAGGGTCGGCGCGGCGACCGTTTTGGCCTATAACCGCCCGCCATGCCTCCGACTGACGATCCGCAGATGACGCAAATTTAAACAGATATGCTTAAGTTGAACGGCCGCGAAGCGGTCCAAATATCGAAATACCTGGTTGTCTTTTGTCTTCGGCGAGTTCGTTAATGAGCCTGTCCGTTTCAATCTGCGTTATCTGCGGATAAAAATTCTGTCGGACAGCGCGTCAAGATCAATAGGGAGAGACACCGATGCACGTTGGAATGGCGTTAATTTTCCAGGGCCGCAGCGACGGGGTGAGCGATCGGGAGGTCTATGCCACTGAGCTGGCGATGGGCGACCTGGCCGAACCGTTGGGTTTCGACTCGCTGTGGGGCGTGGAACACCACTTCACCGACTACACCATGTGTCCGGACGTGATGCAGTACCTGACTTGGTTCGCGGGGCGCACCAAGACCATCCAGCTGGGCTCAATGGTGGTAGTTTTGCCCTGGCATGACCCGATGCGCGTAGCTGAACAGGTCTCGATGCTGGATCACATGTCTAATGGCCGGCTGATCCTTGGGCTGGGCCGTGGCCTTGGCCGCGTGGAGTTCGAGGGCTTTGGTGTGAACCAGGAAGAAAGCCGTGAGCGTTTCGTCGAATCCGCCCAGATGCTGCTTGAGGGTCTTGAGAGTGGCGTTTGCGAGTTTAGCGGCCGCCTGATCAAGCAGGCTCGGCGCGACATTCGTCCGGCGCCGTTCAAATCTTTCCGTGGACGCACCTATGCTGCGGCGGTCTCGCCGGAATCCTCCGCCATCATGGCCAAGCTGGGGGTCGGACTGCTGATCATACCGCAAAAACCTTGGGAAGCCGTAGAAAAGGAGCTGAACGACTATCGTATCGCCTATCGCGCCGCGATCGGGTCGGAGGCACCACCGCCGATTAATGCCGGCTGGATCATCTGCGACGAGGAC
>JAYTXQ010000237.1:0-11407 GCA_043742825.1 Caulobacteraceae bacterium
TTTATCAATTGCCGGAACGGGTACGATGGGCGCTTGGGGTCAAACGCATCGAAACAGGCTGCGGTAGGATGGCATCGTTCGATCAGCAGTCAGTAGGACAATATGCAGTTGCAGATTGGCCCCTTATACCTGAGCTAACCCTTGGGTAGGCAAAAAAAGCGGAAAAGGGGCTAAAAACCAAAGAATTAGGGGATAGCCAGTGGGCTCGCTTAACTCTCACGCCGCCACAAAAGCCCCATGCAAACTGACCGGCAAGGCGATGGTCGCGCGCCAAGTGCAGATCGGGCCAGCAGAGACCTGGCCGGCGTCGAAGACATGCAGTTCTGTGGCCTTGGCTGCGAGATTCACTGAAGGGGACAATAGCCAACCGTCCAGCTCGCTATAGCTGCTACCGCGCGGGACGAAAACTGCCTCTTCAACCAGGTGAGTGGGGCCAAAATCGAAGGTGTCCGACTGGCCTGTACGCCAGTTGTGGGTGGCGATGCCCTGGAACAGAGGATGGGTGGAACTGGCTGCGGTAGCGTGAACCGTCAGGTCCCGGCTGTGTCCAGCAAAGCGCGGGTCGCTTCTGGGAAACTCAGCAGTGACATCCGTGGTTTGCATGCGGGCGCTGCCATCGGGCGAGAGCACGACCATCGTCAGGCGCGGGGAGGAGCCCGGCGTCCACTTGCCCTTAATCAGTTCCCGACCCTCTTGTAGGGCAAAACTGGGGTCACCCGATGCGCAGGCGTCAAAGCGGATGGTTCCATCGGTCTCGGTCCAACCCGAACCAAAATGAAAGGCAAAAAAGGCCGGCAATTCATACAAGCGTCGGACGCTGAGATCGGCCTTGTCGATGACCAAGACCTGCGTCGGCTCCGTGGGCTGCCAATGAAAGCCGTCAATGAAGGGGGGCGTCAGGCTGTCCTGAACCAGGGGCGGCAGAATGATGATCAGATGGCGGTTGGTGGCCGAGAAGTCGTGCACATAGCTGGATCGAGGCAGGTCGATCAGCTCAGCGGTTTTCAGCTCGCCATCCGATCCGATGCGCCAGACAATGGCTTTGTTCCCCTGGACACCCAGATTCCAGATATCGCCGTTGGGTTCAGCTCTGGGATGGGCCAGGAATGGCATATGGGCCAGATCGTTGCGGAACGTCTTTGTTCGCTTGGTCGAGAGGTCCGAAGCGTTGAGGATGGTGGGCGAGCCCGCTTCCCATAAAGCCCATAAATCCGCGCCCATCGGCAGAACAGAAATGTTAGCTGCGTTCGCATCGTCATTGGAACCAATTTCGGCCCCCGCGCCGGCTGGGGTTCCGAAGCCTGGCGTGATAACGCCACTTGCGGCGCTATCGCGGCGACGCTTGGGTGTATCGACAAAACGGGCGGCGAGGCTGGCCTGGCCATCGGCAATGCGAAAGGCGCGCATCAGACCGTCACCGTCGAACCAATGGGTGGCCGAGCCGCCCGGTCGGCGAAACTTACCAGGGCCATTGCGATAGAGGCTGCCGGCCAGTTGGGCCGGACAGGCACCGGCAATACGCCGCATGGCCACCGGGGCCACATCAGACTCAAGATCGGCGAAGGCGAGCGTCCAATCGATGCCCCCCGCTTGACCGGCAACCAGCTGAGCAGCTGCCTGGGCTATTTCTGGTGCCACTATGGCGCACGCCGCGATGCCGGAAAATCCAGCGAAGAGTTTACGTCTGTTCATTGAATTGAGTCCTAAAGTGAAGGCGGTTGGTCTTAGTCGATATTAATGGTTTGGGCGTTGGCCCCGGCCTTCACTTCAAAAGCGGCGGCCGCCCAGCTGGCTGGGCCCATTGTGCCGTGGGCGTTGTTGGAAAAGGCGAAGGGTTCGGTCGGCATGCCGAACGGGTTGGTGTTCAGCTTGCCGTCATCGTTGATGTCGTGGAAAACCTTTACTGCATAGCGTCCTGGCTTCAGGTGGGTAAAGGTGGCTGTGGTCGTGGGGCCGCTGACCGGTCGGGCGGCCTGGCCGGCTAGAGTGGCTTTGTCGGCATAGGCCTCCTCGCTGCCGGCCAAGGCGACCATCATGGTGCCCGACCGCGTCTTTGTGCCCTGAAAGGTGATGGTGAGTGTTGCGCCTGCACTGGTCGGAGCGTTGGCCGCGCGGGCGAGTGGAGCAGTAAGTGTCATCAACCCTAGCGCCAGGGGCAACGCCACAAGCGGCTTGGCAGCCGCGGCCAGGTCTAGCCAAAAACGTGGGCTGGGATATGGGGTCATCAGAGGTCTCTTTTTTTGCGTGGTGGTGGAATGACGAATGCCTAGCTTAGGGCCGCGAGAGGCGCATTCACCGAATCGCCAGCTACGCTCCTGGTTTCGCCAATTGACGCGAGAGGCATCTGGCGCTTCGTCAGTCGACAAGGGATTTAGCACAACGCGCCAAGTGGCAGTCATCCTGGCCACCGGCACCTTCATGGCCTTGGCCGGCCCGTTCGGCACGGGCGTGGGCCCACTCTGGATTCGGCTGGCCTATTGGCTGGGCCTGATGACGGCGGGCACACTAATGTCAAACCTTGTCGTTCGCTTGGCGTTAAGTATCGATCTGTTTGATCGCCGCCCGTGGCTCTGGGCTGCTCTGGTCGCGGTGGGTATCACCCCTCCCTTGACCGTGCTGGTCTGGGCGGCGTCGCGCGCGACCTTCCGAGGCGCAGTTCGCACGCCGAATATCGCCGACGTGGTCTTGCCAGTTGTGGTCGTCACCTGCGGCATGCTGGCTCTAACGGTCCTGACCCAAAGGACGCCGTTGCGGACTCACGCCGCGCCGCCAGGATCGCCGCCCTCGGCCTTTCTGGACCGGTTGCCGCCGAAACTGCGCGGCGCAAGCCTTTATGCCGTGCAGGCCGAGGACCATTATCTGCGCCTGCATACAAGTCTGGGTCAGGACATTATCCTTATGCGCCTGACTGATGCTCTGGTTGAACTCGAAGGTATGGAAGGGGCTCAGGTTCACCGCTCCTGGTGGGTCGCGCGTGAGGCGGTTATCGATGCGGCGCGAGGCAATGGCCGCGCCGGTCTCACCCTGAAGGGCGGCGTGATCGCCCCGGTCAGCCGAACCTATGCCCGCTCACTTCGCGAAGCTGGGTGGTATTGATTAACCACACTTGGACGCAGCGCTGATGAGCTGCGAACGTCAGGTTGCGGCGCCGCAAATCGCATGGTATCAGGCCCGCGGCTTCGAACGAGGGGGCAACGATGCGCTCCCGGCGTCCTTGTGTTTTTATAGTTGCCTGCAAGCCTTTATGCCGGTTTTGGGCGCGTGTTCGAGCCCGGCGAAACACTGAAACCGGACGGATTTTACTTGGCGGATGATTCCAATGCGACGGATGTGGGCTCGCGCTATGCGCAAGCGCTCTTCGATCTGGCGCTAGAAACCAAGGCGCTGGACGCCATCGAAGCTGACCTAAAGGCCCTCAAAGCCATGGTCGCGCAGAGCGCCGATCTGCGCGCGCTGCTGGCCTCGCCGAAATTTGCCGCCGCCGACAAGGCCAGGGGCTTGAACGCCATCGCGGAACGCGCCGGGCTTGCTGACACCACTCGCAAGTTCCTGGGCGTTCTGGCCGCGAACGGCCGCGCCAATGCTCTGGTGCAGATCATTCATGCCTTTGAGCGCCGGCTGGCCGCGCATCGCGGCATTATTTCGGCCCAGGTTGTCACTGCAGTGGCCCTGACGCCGGCTCAAAATGAAGGCCTCGCCGCCGCGCTTCGCCTGGCGCTGGGTAAGGATCCGCAAATCGAAACCCGCGTCGATCCCGCCATACTGGGTGGTATCAAGGTGCGCGTAGGATCAAAACTCTACGATGCTTCGCTTAAATCGAAGCTCGATTCCCTCAAGTTCGCCCTCAAGAGAGCTTAAGACAGCATGGACATTCGCGCGGCCGAGATTTCGGACATCCTCAAATCCCAGATCGCCAATTTCGGCGTTGAAGCCGACGTCTCCGACGTAGGGCAGGTGCTCTCGGTCGGTGATGGCATCGCCCGGGTCTATGGCCTCGATCAGGTCCAGGCCGGGGAGATGGTGGAATTCCCCTCCGCCGGCGTCAAGGGCATGGCCCTGAACCTTGAGCGCGACAATGTCGGTATCGTTATCTTCGGCTCCGACAGTCAGATTTCCGAAGGCGACGAAGTCCGCCGCCTAAGCGAGATCGTCGACGTGCCTGTGGGCCGGGGCCTGCTCGGCCGCGTGGTCAATCCGCTGGGCGAGCCGATTGACGGCAAAGGCCCGCTAACCGATGTGGCGGAGCGTCGCCGCGTCGATGTTAAGGCCCCTGGCATTATCCCGCGCAAATCGGTGCATGAGCCGGTACAAACGGGCCTGAAGATCATCGACAGTCTGGTGCCGATCGGCCGGGGCCAGCGCGAATTGATCATTGGCGACCGCCAGACCGGCAAGACCGCCGTAGCCATCGACGCCATCCTCAATCAAAAACAGATCAACGCCGGTACCGACGAGAGCGCCAAGCTCTATTGTATCTACGTCGCCATCGGCCAAAAGCGCTCAACTGTCGCCCAGATCGTCAAGACGCTCGAAGAGCGTGGCGCGCTGGATTACACCATTGTAGTTTCCGCCACAGCGTCTGAGCCGGCACCTTTGCAGTTCCTGGCCCCGTTCTCGGGTTGCGCCATGGGCGAATGGTTCCGCGACAACGGCATGCATGCCCTAATCATCTATGACGACCTTTCCAAGCAAGCGGTCGCTTATCGTCAGATGAGCCTGCTGCTGCGCCGTCCGCCGGGCCGCGAAGCCTATCCGGGCGATGTCTTCTATCTTCACTCCCGCCTGCTGGAGCGCGCCGCCAAACTGAACGAGACCTTTGGTTCGGGATCTCTGACCGCCCTGCCGATCATCGAGACCCAGGCCAACGACGTCTCGGCCTATATTCCGACGAATGTGATCTCGATCACCGATGGTCAGATCTTCCTGGAAACCGACTTGTTTTATCAAGGCATCCGCCCGGCCATGAACGTCGGCGTCTCGGTGTCTCGCGTCGGTTCCAGCGCCCAGATCAAGGCGATGAAAACCGCTGTGGGTCCGCTCAAAGGTGAACTGGCGCAGTATCGCGAAATGGCCGCCTTCGCCAAATTCGGCTCGGATCTGGACGTCTCCACCCAGCGCCTCCTAGCCCGCGGCGCGCGCCTGACGGAGTTGTTGAAACAGCCGCAATATGCGCCACTGCAATCGGAAGAACAGGTTTGCGTTCTTTACGCCGGGACGCGCGGCTACCTCGACAAGCTGCCGGTCAATCAGGTGCTGAATTACCAGAATGAGGTGCTGACGCGCCTTCGTGGCGAGACCGGCGGCATCCTTGAGGGCATTCGGACGAGCAAAGCGCTAAGCGAAGATTTGGAGAGCCGCCTGAAGGTTGTTCTCGAATCTGTCGCCTCGACCTTCGCTTAAAGTCCGACCTTAAAGGAACGAAAGCCGCCTGATGGCCAGCGTCAAGGACCTGAAAACCCGGATCACCAGCGTGACCTCCACGCAGAAGATCACCAAGGCGATGCAGATGGTCGCGGCGGCAAAGCTGCGTCGCGCCCGCGAGGCCGCCGAAAGCGCCCGGCCCTATGCGACACGGATGGCTGCCGTCATCGCCAATCTCGCCGCTGGGGTTTCCGGTGAGGGAGCGCCTGTCATGCTGGTGGGGACGGGATCGCAAAATCGCGAGCTGGTGGTGGTCGCCACCTCCGATAAGGGTCTTGCTGGCGGTTTCAATGGCTCCATTGTGCGCGCCGCCCGCGACTATATCGCCGCCCAGATTGCCGCAGGGCGTCAGGTGTCAGTCCTGCCGGTGGGGCGCAAGGCACGCGACCAGATGAAGCGTCTGTACACTGATCGCTACATCGCCACGCCAGAGGCCGGCGTCCCGTCGCTGGCCAAAGCCCAGGAGATTTCGGATATTATAACCGAGCGTTTCACTTCCGGTCAGGTGGATGTCGTCACTCTTTTCTTCAACCGCTTTGCCTCAGTTGTCAGCCAGGTCCCGACCCGTCAGCAACTGATCCCGGCTCAGATCGCCGGCAGTGCACCAACAATCGATCTCAAGGGTGCCTCTTACGAATACGAGCCGGACGAAGAGACAATCCTGGCAACCCTGCTGCCGCGTAATCTGACCACCCAGGTCCTGTCCGCCATGCTGGAAAACCAAGCCGGTTTTTTCGCCGCTCAGATGGCCGCCATGGATAACGCCACCCGCAACGCCGGCGAAATGATCGCTGCGCTGAAGCTGATCATGAACCGTACCCGACAGGCGCAAATCACCAAGGAGTTGATTGAAATCATCTCCGGCGCCGAAGCTCTGTAGACGAAAGCTGACCATGACCGACACCACCACTGCCCCAATCTCCACACTCCCTGCAGGAATAGCTACCGGCCGCGTCGTCCAGATCATAGGCGCTGTCGTGGATGTGGAGTTCGATGGCCACCTGCCGGCAATCCTCAGCGCCCTTGAAACCACCAACACCGACCAGAAAACCGGCACGCCTTTCCGCCTGGTCCTGGAGGTGGCGCAGCATCTGGGACAAAATACCGTCCGCACTATATCGATGGATACCACTGAGGGCCTGACCCGCGGCCATCCGGTTGTCGATACTGGCGGCCCGATCACCGTCCCCGTTGGCCCCGGGTGCCTGGGCCGGATCATGAACGTCATCGGCGAGCCGGTGGATGAAGCGGGGCCGATCCCGCACACCAAGCGCGCCTCGATCCACCGCGAAGCCCCGTCCTTTGCTGACCAGACCACTTCGGCGGAAATCCTGGTCACCGGCATCAAGGTCATCGACTTGCTGTGCCCATATACCAAAGGCGGTAAGATCGGCCTCTTCGGCGGTGCTGGCGTCGGCAAGACGGTGACCATGCAAGAGCTGATCAATAATATCGCCAAAGCCTATGGCGGTTATTCGGTTCTGGCCGGAGTGGGTGAACGCACCCGTGAAGGCAACGACCTCTACTACGAGATGATCGAGTCCAAGGTGAACGTGGACCCAAAGGAAAATGGCGGTTCCACTGAAGGCTCGCGTTGTGCCCTGGTCTACGGCCAGATGAACGAGCCTCCGGGTGCCCGTGCTCGGGTGGCCCTGTCAGGTCTGGCTCAGGCAGAATATTTCCGCGACGAAGAGGGCAAGGACGTTCTGCTCTTTATCGATAATATCTTCCGTTTCACCCAGGCCGGTTCGGAAATGTCCGCGCTGCTCGGTCGTATTCCTTCAGCCGTGGGATACCAGCCGACTCTGGCGACCGAGATGGGCAATCTGCAGGAGCGGATCACCTCGACCAACAAAGGTTCGATCACCTCGGTTCAGGCGATCTTCGTTCCCGCTGATGACTTGACCGACCCGGCACCGGCCGCTTCCTTCGCCCACCTGGACGCCACCACGGTGCTCAGCCGTGACATCGCCGCCCTGGGCATCTTCCCCGCCGTTGACCCGCTGGACTCCACCTCGCGCATTCTTGATCCGCTGGTGATCGGTGAGCACCACTATATGGTCGCCCGTCAGGTTCAGGAAATCCTGCAGCAATACAAGGCGTTGAAAGATATCATCGCCATCCTGGGTATGGATGAGCTGTCGGAAGAAGACAAGATCGTCGTCGCCCGCGCCCGCAAGATCACCCAGTTTCTGTCGCAGCCTCTGCACGTGGCTGAAGCCTTCACCAACCAGCCGGGCGTCTTTGTCTCCCTCGAAGAGACGATCAAATCCTTCAAGGCGGTCTGTGACGGTGACTATGACCACCTGCCCGAAACCGCTTTCCGTATGGTCGGCGGCATCGATGAGGCCGTGGCCAAAGGCGAAAAAATGGCGGCCGAGGCCTAGGTGGCAGAGAAACTTCACTTCTCCCTGGTGTCCCCGGAACGCGAGCTGTTCAACGGCGACGTTGATCAGGTCGATGCGCCAGGTACCGAGGGTGACTTCGGGGTTCTGCCTGGCCACGCCCCGTTTATGACCACGCTCAAAGAGGGCAGGGTCAAGGTGCATGTCGGAGGCAGCGTGCACGCCTATGATGTTCAGGGCGGTTTTGCTGATGTCACGCCGATGGGCCTGACTATTCTGGCTGAACAGGCGACTTTGGTTGCGTAAAAGCGGCCTCGCCGTCGCCCCAATAAATCGTTAAAGAACTTGTAGACCTTTTCCCTCTGCCCAGCCTTGATCCAAGGGACACATCGCTCAAATGCGCACAGCCGTCGCCAGTCTGTTGTTATTCGCCAGCCTCGCGCCCACGGCGCTGGCCCAGACCGCCACAACGGCTCCGTCGCCAGCATCGTTTGTCGACCCGTCGCCACCGCCAGTCGCCACCCCGGCCACGGCACCCTCCGCCACGGTCGCCCAGCCCGGACCGGTCACCACCCCGCCGCCTGTCGTGCCCCCTGTGGTGGCGCCAGCCATCGTAGTTGTCGCCCCGCCACCGCCTCCGCCCCCACCACCGCCACCTCCTCCTCCTCCGCCGCCGACTGATCCTGCCGCGATCGCCATGCTGAGCACATTGGAATCGGTCTGCATCCCCGCTGCGAGCGGTGGCAACCTGGCGGAACTCGCAAAGGCGGCGGGCTACAAGAAAGCTGGTGAGAATTTCCAGATGAAGCGCCCTACCTATTCGATGATCATGCTGGCACCTGGCTCCAATCCCAATCAGTGCCACGTCGATGTCATCCATCCGGTCGATCTAACCGAGGCCGGTAAACCCATTGCCCTGGCCCTGCACAACTGGGCGGCGGTGATCCGCGACTGGGAGCCCTTCCGCAATGACAAGAACGTTGCGGGCGATCAGGAACTGACCACCCGGTCGTGGGAACACGCCGCCGATGGAAAAAACGAGGCTCTGGTATTCACCACGTTCCGCAAAAAGGACGGCACGCCGTCTCAGCGTAACGCCGATACCTCGACCATGCTTTATTCGATCACCAAGACCCAGTGATCCGCGCCACCGACATCGCCGGGTTAGCCGGCGTTGTCATGATGTTGGGAGCCTATGCCGGTGCCCAGGCCCGGGTTCTGGATCCGCTCAAGGCCCCGGCCCTGATCGCCAATCTGATCGGCGCAAGCCTAGTGATGGTGTCGCTCAGTCACGACTTCAACCTGTCAGCCTTCCTGATGGAGGCGGCCTGGGCTGTCGTTGCAGCCTTTGGCCTGCTGCGGCTGATGTTCAAAGGGCGATAGTTTCGCGTCTATTATAGCGGATCCCGGAAGACGCCTCGGTTCAGGCAGCGCACAAAGCGGCATGTTCGCCAATCCAGTCAAGACAGGTGGCTGCGACCTCTTCCCATCCTGGTTCGCCCACCAGCCAGTGGCCCATATCTTGAAATGTGCGCGTCTCACCCCGCAAACGCGCCGCCACGGCCTTGACGGTGGCCGGAGGATGGATCTCGTCCTTGCCACCGGCAATGGCCAAGACATGAGTCTTAATTGCCACTGCTGAAGCCATGGTCGTCGCAAAGGGATCCAGCCACCAGTTTAGCGTCTCCCACATGGCCCTGCCGCTCTCGGCCGTCATGCGCGAGAAGACGACGCGGCGCTGATCGCGCGACAAGTTTTGCAACAGATATTGTGCGGCAGCCCCATAGTCGGGTTGGATTGCCTGTGCCCAGTAGGGGCCCAGAGCATAAAGGCTAACTGCGGCCAGGGCCTCATGGGCGCTGCCCCCCTGCACACCCCAGGGGGCCGAGGGTGCAAGCAAAATCAGGCCGGCAAGCGGTATCCTGGCGGCGACCATCTGGGAAACCAGACCGCCAAGAGAGTGACCTAGCAGAATCGGTGGCGCGTCCTGGGCCTGGCAAAGATTTACAATCGCCTTGGCATAATCACTCATGGAGCGGCCAGCAACGGCCATGGTGCCGGCACCATGGCCGGGCAGGTCGGGAGCGATGACCCTGTGGCCAGCGGCCTCAAACGGTTCGCGGAAACTGTCGAAAGCCCAACCGCCGCAAAACGCGCCGTGAACCATCACGATCGATGTCGTCAAATCCAAAGCACCCCCGACGTCCAAAATCATCCTGATCTAGATGTGAACGTTTAGAGCCTGCTTCAGCCTTCGCATCTGTTCCGTGCAAAGCCATCAGGCTCTAGCCGCCCCTGATTGGCGGTTACAGCTACACGCGCGCGCGCTGTTGCGAAAGCATTATTCGGGTCGTGCCAATTCGAGCTGGGGCTATTGGAACGGCGGAGGCCCTGCAGACCTTAAGCCGCCAGGAGTGGGACAAATTCGTCGATCACAGCCTCGTAAGTCCGGCGTTTGAATGTCACCACGCTGGCCAGGGCTTCGTGTGGGTCTGCCCAGCGCCAGGCGTCGAATTCCATTTCGTGGTGTGCGGTAAGGTTGATCTCTGCATCCTCGCCGGCAAAGCGAAAGGCGAACCAGATTTGTTTTTGCCCAATCCAACCGCGTGCCGCCTTTGAACGCTGGTGATTGGGCGGAAAAAGATAGGGGATCCAGTCTGTGGTTCGGCCCAGTAAGCTTACCGAAACCGCGCCAGTTTCCTCGCGCAGTTCCCGGCGCGCGGCATCCAGCAGGTCTTCGCCCTCGTCAACACCGCCTTGCGGAAACTGCCAGTTGAGCGGGCCAGGTGTCCCGGCCCTGCGGCCCAGCCACACGCGGCCGTCCGAGTGCGCCAGAACGATACCCACGTTGGGTCGATACTTTGAAAGGTCCATGTGCGCGTGGGGCCTGCCGGTGCGTCGGTTATGGCTTGACTGCAACTTCAGGGGGTTTGCCTGCTGCACGCCGGATCGCCGCCTGTGCTAAGGTCGCCGTCGGTTTGGGCAGTTTCGGCGTCGCGCTGACAGAGCCGTATTTCAACACATCCAAAGCTCGCGTCAGTTGGAAGTCCCCGACCTTTTCGTCGAAAGCGGCGGGCGGGGCTTCAGCTGCCACGTGCGCGCCCCTTCTTGCCTTGCCCGATTGCGCGCCAAGGGCATTGTCGAAGCTAGCCTCACTGAACTGGAAAGCCTCGCTGGCGATGCGCTGCGCCTCTTCGCGGGTTTCGGCCACTTCCAAGTCCGGTTCGATACCGGTGCGCTGAATCGAAGCGCCCGAAGGGGTGTAATACCGGGCAGTGGTGATCTTGATCGCCCCATCAAGGCCATCTCGCAAGGGAATCAGGGTCTGGACCGAGCCCTTGCCGAAGGTGGTCACGCCGACGATTTCGGCGCGGTGCCTGTCTTTGAGGGCGCCCGCAACGATCTCAGCCGCCGAAGCGGTTCCCGAATTGACGATGACGACAACCGGTAACCCGCTAAGCTTAAGTCCGGGCGTGGCCTGAAAGCGCTCAATGTCGCGCGGATCGCGGCCGCGCTGCGAAACCACTTCGCCGCCGTCGAGGAACAGGCTGGAGATACTGACCGCCTGATCCAGCAGGCCGCCCGGATTGTTGCGCAGGTCAAGCACCAGACCCTTCAGGTGCGGGTTCTTGGTCCGCAGC
>JAYTXQ010000238.1:0-13350 GCA_043742825.1 Caulobacteraceae bacterium
CAAAGCCAGATCGAACAACTCACGCCATGGGCGTGGCAAGCCGCACACAACCCCTAACGTCAACCCGCCGCAACAAGGGTGCCTGCGCTGCGCTTACGGTAAGCACGACTCGGACCAACCGCCAAAAATGATGACCTTTGGCCATCCATTCCAATTGCGCCATGCTGGCCGCAGCGCTTCTTCGCGCGGATATATAAGGACTCAGGAAATCACATGAAGCATTTCTGGACTGCGTTGTCGAATTTTCGTGGTGAGGCCCTGGATCCCGGATAAGCGGCTCCGCTCCGCTACGCAGCTTTCCGGGAGGACGCAATTTAGGGGGAAGCGAGTCAGGATTTATGCGCTCTGGTATCATGTGAGCGGCGGCTGCCTCGTCGAAGTAGGGCCATCGCCAAAGGGGCTATGATCTGGCGGGCGAACCCGCCCTGCGGTATAAAGGTCTCGGGCGACAGATGATGCAGGACTTGATCGGGGGCATCTCGATCTCATAGCATTTACCGGTCATCTCATCCGCCGCATTGCTCACACACCTCCGGACGCTGCACTGGCGAGACCAGCTCGATCATTTGCTCTTTGCAAAGCTACGGCAAGTCATGGTCCAAAGCGGAAGCCGCGTAGGTAGACTGGGGTGCGGCGACGCCGGAGTAGGCCTGTCAGCCAGCCGGCCTGATCGGCCTCGCCGGATTGCCAACGACTGTCTCTCCTGGAGGGACATTCTTCGTCACGACGGCACCCATACCAACCACTGCGCCCTTTCCAATTATGATTGGCTTTTCTGCGCCATTTTTGATGACTGCACCGGTTCCAATGTAAACATGATCCTCAACGACGACATTACCGTTGCACTTAACGCCTGGCGCAAATGTAACGAAATCCCCTATTACACAATCGTGCGCAACATATGAGTATATATTGCAATGAAAATACTTACCTATATTAGCATTAGAGGTTACATGGGTGAAGTGGGAGAAAATTGCACCTATTCCTACAGTGTTTTCATCCAAAGATATATGTGACATAGCTCGAATAGTAAATGGACTAGCGACATTATATGGAATTGAATCAGCAATACGCGATCTCACCAATGAGTCACCAATCGCAATATTAAAATATTTTTCCTCGTATGAAGCAGATAGAAATTCCGACAACGTCCAAATTTCATGACCGTTCGACATGCCATTCAACAATTTTTGTTCATCTTCTACAACAAACACATACTTCGCGCCACTTGGTGGCCCACCATCAGCTAGGGACATTGCTCTTGCGAGGGGCATCACCTCACGCCCGAACCCACCCGCACCAATTATTCCGAAGAGCTTCATCTATCGCGCCTCCCGACTGACAAAGAAGATTAAGTACGTTTGTAGCATTACGACCCATCCCCGGCTACCGAAAGCGTAGGCTGGGTGGCATATTTCTACTGTTACGGGATGCAGCAAAGCGATTGTATCGAACCAGGGTGATAGAGGCGGGACGCGCGCAGACCCTCGGACCTACGTTGGGCGCTGCTCGGTCACTTTGGGCAACTCCCAGCCCCGGTCTTAGGCCACGACGACTAGGCTGTGGTGTGGTCGGGAGTTACAGTTGATTATCACAGGTTGTGCAGATACCTAGCGCGGTCTTCCGACGAAGCCGCCCTGACATCCGGGTTTGAAGAAGCAGCGCGCTCGCCCCAGAGCGCCGCCCGATAATCTGTCAAAACCACTGCTACCTGCCCCGTCCTTGGCCGTAACGACAGGCGGAGGCGTGCTCGGGGATTAACTTCAGGCTTGAATTCTGATTTTGACAACGAGACTCTTGCTCTATGGGGGGGCTCTATCCGGATTTAAGAGTTGCAGACGATGACCCAGATGCCACGCCGATTATTTATGTCGCCTCCATCAACAGGCGCGCGCGAGCGCGAACTGGTGACAGAAGCTTTTGATTCCGGATACGTGGCACCCGCCGGACCCATGATAACGCGGTTCGAAGAGGAATTCGCCGCCTATGTCGGCATGAAACACGCTGTCGCTGTCGCCTCGGGAACGGCCGCGATTCATCTGGGCTTGCGCATTCTGGACGCGGGACCTGGCGATGCGGTGATCGCTTCGAGCCTGACGTTTATGGGCAGCATCGCGCCGATTATTTACCAGGGCGCAACACCGATCCTCGTAGATTGTGACCTTGCTAGTTGGTGCCTTGACCCGACACTGTTGGACGACGCGTTCGGCATGGCAGAGCGTTTGGGCTTGAGAGTGGCGGCCGTTTTGCCCACCGATCTGTACGGTCAGGCCTGTGATGTCGATGCGATCGCGGCTGTGTGTACCACTCATTCAACTCCACTGTTGTTGGACGCGGCAGAATCGGTCGGTGCCCACTATAAAGGCCGTCACGCTGGCCGTGGGGGTGTTGCAGCGGCATTTTCTTTTAACGGTAACAAGATACTTACGACGTCGGGCGGTGGCATGCTGGTATCGGACGATGCGGCGCTGATCTCCCGGGCCCAATATCTATCGACAGCCGCTCGGCAGGCCGCAGCCCATTACGAGCACACCGAAGTCGGCTACAACTATCGGATGAGCAACATTTGCGCGGCAATCGGTGTCGCGCAGCTTGAATCCATCGAGGAGAAGGTCGCGCGCCGACGGGCGATTTTCGATGCCTACAGCTCTCGATTGGGCAAACTGCCGGGATTGAGCTTCGCCCCAGAGGTGCCTGAGCGGCGCCATACCCGGTGGCTTTCGGTCGTCCTGATCGATGCCGACGCATTTGGCGTTGGTCCAGAAGCGCTACGTCTGGCCCTAGAGGCACAAAATATTGAATCGCGGCCGCTGTGGAAACCGATGCACATGCAGCCCGTGTTTGCGGGTTCACCCAGGATCGGCGGCGCTGTGGCAGAACAGCTTTTCGCGCGCGGGCTCTGCTTGCCGTCCGGACCCGACATGACTGCAGAGGATATTGATCGGGTGTGCAGCGCCGTGGAGGGCGTCGCCAAGCGCGCTTAGAGCAGGATGGTTTTTGATGAAGTCATAAAAGAGCTAAGTCCTACTCTATACTAAAAGTGTCGAGCTTGATTCAGATGTTTCCTTGAAACATCATCAAGCTCTAGCGCGTCGAAGGCTCTGCCAGAGCGATATTCGCGGCTTTGAAAGCCGGCAGGATTTCAAACAGAAGTTCGCTTTTGACCCGAAGTGCCTGGCGGGCGGACGGCACGAAGGCAATGGCCAGAAACTCCATCGTGCCGTCAGCGGCATCGGTCAGGAACACCGCTGGCAGCGGCTCGCCGAGCACCTCTTTGTGGCCGCGCATCTGGGTGAGCAGGATCTGACGCACAATCGCCACGTCGGACTTCGGGTCCAGCCGCAGCCTTAAACGCACGCGGCCCAGGGCTCCGTTGTGGGTCACGTTACGCACGATCTTACCGATCAGATCGGAATTGGGGACGATCAATCTGGACCGATCCGGCATCTCAATCTCGGTGGCTCGCAAGCTGATTTTGCTCACATCGCCCTCCAGATCGCCGATTGATATCCAGTCTCCGACTTTGACCGGGCGTTCGGTCAACAGGATGAGACCGGAGAAGAAATTGCCGATGATCGATTGCAGGCCAAAGCCGATACCGACGGACAGGGCACTGGCAAACAGCGTGATCTGGCTAAGACTCAAGCCCAGATAGGCAAAGACGAATATGATCGCGGCAGCAACACCCAGGTAGGTCACACCCGTGGCCAGCGAGGCCCGCATCCCGCGGTCAAGCCGAGTTTTCGGCAGATAGCGGGTTTCCAGCCATCCGCGCACCGCTCTGGTGATAACCAAGCCGAAGACAAGCATGGCGACTGCCCCTAGTACAGCGCTCGGAGAGATGGTCACCTGGCCAAAATGAAAGACCACGTCGCTTGTGGTTATGCGGCCGACAATTTCATCCACATTGGCCCCGAAGGGCGCGACCACCGCCAACCAAGCAAGTAGGAGCAGGCCAAGACGCGAAAGTCCCGAGAACAATACGGCGACTTGTTCGAGGGCCCTCGCCGAGAGTCCGGCCGCGTCTTGCAGCCCCCGCCGCAGCCGGTTCTGCCGGGCAAGCAGCGCCATAACCCCATCGTCGACAAGTCGCAGTAACAACGACAGTGTCGCCAGGACTGCCCCGATCCAGATTGTCTCGTGCAGCAAGAATCCGGCCATGGCCACAAAGCCAGTCAAAGCCGCTGCAACCGCGCCAATGAACGCCGCCCACGCGGCCAGAACGGCGAGGGTCCACGGCCGTCGCGCCAGGGTGCCATTCACGTCCTGGTCCGCTTCGGGCGCGAGGCTTTGGCGGCCCCGCCCTAGGCCAACAGTCGCCAGCAAGGCAGTTCCGACCGCTGCCAGTTGCAGCAGAACGCTCAGACTTTCTGCCCCCACCGACACTGAAAGGCTGGCCCCGGCGATGGCCGTCAATCCGGTTACGAATATAGAAACGCCCGCCGCCGCACCCACGACGCCTGGAAACACGGCCAGGCGAGACACGACAGCGTCCGCGAAGGGGACAAGTCGCCAGGGCTCCCGTCGCTTCGACAACAAGGCCCGACCAAGGGATTCGATGAACGCTGCCAAAACCAGGGCGCGAATTGTCAGAGCCAGGATTGGCTCGAATGTGGGTGCCATGACATTGGCGGCGCGCATAGCGGCTATCAGCGTCTGACCGGCGATGAGTGGGGCCGTAGTGGCCACAGCCATCAGCCAGAGTGCCAAAGCCGACTGGCGCAGCCGGCTGGGTGACTGCGATCTTAAGGCACGCCGCAGGCCCCACCTTCCCAGGGCCAGGCTCGCAGGAACTGTCGCCAGAAGCACCAGCACCCCGACCCCAAGCCAGATCTGTGCCAGACCGCCGGCTTTGCGCGACGCAGCGAACGTCTCACTTTGCTCCTGAGCGGCGGTGGCCAGCGCGGTGAGGTCACCTGGAAGCTGGGCTGCGAAATTTACCCAAAGCGACGGATCGACCACGGAATTGGCGCGTGCCCACAGCCGCGCCTGGAAATTTGTCTGTAAGCCGTGGGCCAGCGTTTTGCGCAGCTGGTCGGCCTCAACGCGTAACAGTCGAGCCTGTTTGACCTGCGTATCTATGGCGAGGTGCGTCCGTTGCAGGCTACGACGTTCGTTGGCCGTTTCAGCAGGCTCCGACGGCGACCCTGGCGCGGGCGCTGGTCCAAGTTGCGCCAAGCGTGCGTCAATGTCCTGCAGTCTTGGCGTTAGGCTTGCGACAGCATTAGCCAGCGCTAATTGGGTCACAGGCAACAGTTCGAGCCGGCGTTCTATTTCATCGTCGCTGAGGGCCAAATTGCCCAGACCGGCACTCAAATCGTGCAACTGGATTTGGGCTTGATCCAGGGACGGGCCGAGGGTCGAGAGGCCTGCATCCCTCGTCGCGGGCAGGATCTGGGCGCGCGCCGGCGGACAGAGCATGCAGAGCGCGATGATGATCCAGCCAAAGCGCAAATTCGGTCTCCCCTGGTATACGGTTATCACGGCGCGCGTGACGATCAATGTGTACGACATACCTGAAAATCACCGCTGATCGAAATCCGCAGATGCGTTTCTGCTTAATAGCTAAGCCGTCAACTGACGATAACCAGAACACCGGCGTCTCGCCGTCAAGTGATCGCGTGAGTTCAGAGCCGATTTAAGATTATCCGCAGATGACACAGATTTACGCAGATATGCTTGCGGTGAATGACCGCAAAGCGGTCCTAATAGCCAAATGTCAGGTGATCTTGCGCCTTCGGCGGGTTCGTTGAGGAGCCCATCTGTGTCTATCTGCATCATCTGTAGATAAAAATTCTTCAAGCGGTAAGTCACACGCTTGCTTGGCACGCTGGCCGGCCTCGGCTTTGCAAGATTTGCAAACCGGTCGTAGATGGCCAGCTTGGTACCACTTGGAGCAGGGCCCATGCCGTCCATTTCGCATCCGCCGCATCGGGCAGGGCCATTTTTTGCCTCATGGAATGACTATCGCCTCGCCTGGATCGGGCCGGACCTCATAGCTGGTCTGACCCTGGCCGCCATTGCTATACCTGAACAGATGGCCACGGCCCGGCTGGGAGGTCTGCCGCCTCAGCTGGGTTTTGTTGCGTTTATCGCCGCCACCTTGGCGTTTACTGTGTTCGGTTCCGGACGGCAGATGTCCGTGGGGGCCGATTCGACGATCACGCCCATTTTCGCCGGGGCCCTGGCGCTTATCGTAACCAGTGGCTCGCCGCAGTATCTGGCTCTGGCCGCCGGTCTGAGCCTGATGGTGGGCGTGCTCGTCGCCGCTGCGGGCGTTCTGCGACTGGGGTGGATTGGCAATCTGTTATCGGTGCCTGTGACTACCGGCTTCCTGGCCGGAATCGCGATCCATATTGCCATTTCACAAATCCCGGCAGCCCTGGGTCTGCCGGCGGCGCATGGCGAGGCCGTTCAACGCATCTTTGCATTGGCGGTCGGCCTGCCAGCGACAAACGCCTTCACCGCTGCGATCGCCGTGGGCACATTCACTGTGGTCGCGTTTTCGCACAGACTGGGGCCGCGGCTGCCCGGAGCGCTTGTCGCCATGGTGCTGGCGACAGTGGCAACCGCGGCCTTTAATCTGCAAGCACGGGGTGTCGCCGTCCTGGGCCGGGTTTCGCAAGGCTTGCCGGGACTGCGGCTGCCTGCAGCCGACCTTGTCACCTTTTTTCATCTGTTGTCGCTGGCACTCCTGGTCGCCTGTATCGTGATCATGCAGACCGCAGCCGTGGCCCGGGCCTTCCCGCCGAAAGACGGTCAGCCTGATATCAATGGTGACCTGATCGGTGTCGGCGCAGGCAACCTCCTGGCCGGGCTTTGGGGTGCATTCCCCGTCAACGCCAGTCCACCGCGGACCGCTATCGCCGTCGAAAGCGGCGGTCGATCACAGCTTGCGGGGCTCACCGCGGTTATTGTCATCGCGATCCTGCTCGTTGCCGGCACAGGTCTTTTGACCCATGTGCCCCAGGCCGCCCTCGCCGCGGTTCTGTTGTTCGTTGCGGTGCGGATCGTCCGTATTGGGGATATGCGGGCCATTTTAGCGGCCAGCCGGGTGGAAGCGTTGCTAGTCGCCGCGACCGCAGCGGCCCTGGTGCTTTTGCCCATCGCCCAGGGTGTCGCGGTAGGGATAGGCCTGTCGTTGTTACAGGGCAGCTGGTCAAACGCCCGAATGAGGGTAAGGACCATGCATCAGATACCGGGCACGACAATCTGGGGATCTGACATCGTCGCAAACCCGAGCGCGACCTTGAGCGAAATGGTCGTATTCAACTTTCAAGCTCCGTTGAATTTTCTTAATGCCGACGGATTTCGCGACCAGGTTCTCATGACTATCGAGGGCCGTTGCCCTGGCCTGAAGGTGGCCATTCTGGAAGCTGCCGGCATCCTGGACGTGGATTTCACTGCCGCTGCTGTCCTTAAAAAGGTGATTCAACGCTGCGCAGAACTTAATGTGGTCTTCGCTGTCGCCCGTCTCGAATCGGTGACCGCTCAGCAGGCGTTCGAGCGGTTGGGCATCAACGATGCGCTGGGCGAGGGGCGTCTTTTCAACAGCGTTGACAGCGCGGTCCGTACCCTGACCACGGCTAGAGCTTGATGCGTTTGGACGGAACAGATGCAAGCGCTGAATCAAGCTCTGAACTCGTGTTTCTAGGGCACGATTCAGATTTTGGACGGTTCCATCTACAATCATCGTGCTCTAATGGTCAGCGGTCGTAGACGGCGCGTTCAAATCCGATCACCACCTCCATCACCTTGGCGTCAGCGAAAGGCAAAAGTTGCGAGAGAAAGAGGCCAACGCGATTGCTCGCCGGATCGATCCAATAGTGGGTATTGGCCAGGCCCGACCAGGCGAGACTGCCCGCTGAGCGACCCCCTAAGGGGTCATCTACTGGGTTGAGCAGGAAACCCAGACCCCATCCTGCGGTGAGGCCAGGAAACCGATCAAACGTCCGCGCCATATGCGGAGCGACGGATCCGACGATCCCGGCACCCAGAGTACCGATCTGATTGGTCGACATGGCCGACACCGTCTCCGGGCGCAGGATCCGCGCGCCGTCCAGAGTGCCACTGCATAAAATCATACGCAGAAACCGCATATAGTCGGCACCGGAGCCGATCAGGCCGCCACCGCCAGAAAGAAACTCGCCATCAGCCATCCCCACGGCCATCGACGGAATAGCGGCCAGAGTGCCGTCCTCGCCCCGCAGGTGCATCGATGCCAGTCGCTCCAGCTTGTCGCCGGGAACGACAAATGCAGTATCGTTCATCGCCAGGGGGCCCAGGATATGCTCGGCGAAATAGCTGTCCAGCCGCTGGCCGCTGGCGGCCTCGACAGCCTGGCCAACCCAGTCGGTATTCATGCCATATTCCCACTGATCTCCCGGATCGAACAGCAGGGGGACGCGCAACCAGTCCATTGACGATGCCTCCGGTGGCCCCGCCGGGCCGCGCGCGCGCAGTAGATCGGCATTGACAAAATCGTAGCCGATGCCGGCGGTGTGGGTCAGCAGATGCCGGAGCGTGATCGCGCGTTTAGCGGCGCGCAGGCGAGGGGTTCCGTCATCGTCAAACCCCTCAATAACCTGTGGCGACGCCAGATCGGGCAGCAACGCACCAATGGGGTCATCCAGATTAAGCCTGGACTGCTCCACCAGTTGCATTGCCGCAGTCGAAGTCACTGCCTTGGTCATGGAGGCGAACCAGAAAAGTGTATCCAGGCTCATCGGCGTCTCATTGTCCACACCAAGTTGGCCGAAGGCCTTGGCATAGGTCGGGCCGTCACGGTCGCCAACCAGGGCGACAGCACCCGGCAAGCCTGCCGCCGCGATTCCCAGTTCCAGCGTCGCATCCAGGTTTTGCATCCCGATTATCCCTTTTCGCCATAGCTGACCGCCATGCCGGCCCGAACATCCTGTTGCACCCCATATTGCGCGAAGGGATAGCGGAAACCGTTTTTGCTCAGGGCGTTCATACCGGCGATGGCCTGGTGAAAATACTCCGGCGGCGCGGCCATCAGCATCTCGTCATCCAGAACACCGCCGTAACGGCGTTCCGCAAAACAGGGGATCGACAGACTGGGCAGGCGTGTCGTCAGGGCGCGGCCCCAAGAATCCGCACAGGCCGATTCTCCCACAACGCTCCAGTCAAAGCGTTTGTATCCTGACCACTGTAGGCCATTGATGAAGTACATCATCGCGCCTGGGGTGGCATAGAACAGAGCGATGTCCGGATCGACGAGCTTGCCCGCCGCCAAGGGACCCACGGCGAGGGCCTCATACCGACCGTCGGGCACGCAATGCATTGCGTTCTGATGCGCCGATGCGCCCTCGATGGTATCGAACCACACTCCCGTCATGTGTCGCCCGGATTTCCATTCATCGGTCTTAGCGTTGCCGAGGCCAACAACGGCGCGGCACTGAGCCCCAACGAGATCCTCAGAGGTGATGCCGACTGTCCAGCCCAGCCGCGATGCCTGACCGACGACCTGATCCAGGGTGTGAACCGCTGTGGGGCGGCGGATGCGCGGGATAGCTTCCATATCCTCGCGTTTTTCAAACATCTTCATGGCGAAAACGATAGAGCGCAGGCGCAGAAGCCGCTCCAGCTCGCCAACCACTTCAGCCCAGTTTTCATCCATGTTGTTTCCCCTTTTTTTCCGCAGATGACGCAGATGACGCAGATGGATGCAGATGCTTTCCTGCGTCTTGCGCCGAAGGCGCGGCAGAGTCTCGACATGGAGAGCTAGGCTTCGCCCACTAGGCCCGAACCCACCTGCGTCCATCTGCGTCATCTGCGGACGAACTCTTAGAGAAACGCGCGCACTTCGGCCAGGAACCCTTCAAGCCGATCATGATGCACCCAGTGACCGGCACCTTCGAAACTGGCGACCCTGGCGTGTTTGAAGTTGACAATACGGCCATCTTCCTCCGGGTTTGAGGCCCAGCTTTCCTTGCCATAGACCAGCAATGTCGGGCACTCGATCTCGCGCCACAGTTCTTCGGTTTGCTCAGGCGTCAGATCGACGGCAGTGAATGAGCGAACATAGTTGTCGAATTTCCAGCTATAGGTTCCGTCCTCGTTCTGACTAACCCCGTGAATGGTCAGATAACGCGCCTGTTCCGGGGTCAGGTGGCCATTTTCCCCCTGCATCCGCGCCAGGGCCTCGTCAATGGAGACGTAGCGGCGGGGTAGACGGCCAGCCAGTTGCCGTTCTTCGTTGATCCAGGCCCGCATCCTCTGGGCCACCGACAGTTTCCCTCGCGCCGCCCGCATGGCCGGACTGGGGCCCAGCCCCTCAATCGCCACCAGCTTTTCCACGTTACGTGAATAGATGCCGGCATAGCGCAGGGCGATATTACCCCCAAGGGAATGGGCGATAATACGAACGGGAGCCAATTTCTGCTGATGAATCAGCTGCGCCAGGTCATAGACATGCGCCGACATCGAGTAATCGCCGCTTGGAGAATAGGCACTGTCGCCATGACCCCGCAGGTCCGGGGCAATGATATGGTAGTCACGCCGCAATTCCTGGGCCACCCAGTCCCAGTTGCGGCAATGGTCGCGCCCGCCATGCAACAGGATCAGGGGCGGAGCCTCGGCATTGCCCCAGTCGACATAGTGAAGGCGCAAGCGTTGCGAAATATAACTATGGGACGTCGGTCCGTGCGGTTGGTCAGTCATGAAACGATTTTAACCGATATCGCCAAGAAAATCCCAGAGCCACCACGTCCGTGATGCCCATTCGGTGTCGTGGGCGGCATCGACGCTAAAAGATGGTATAGCCGCCGTCGATGACAAAGCTGTCGCCGGTATGGAAGCGCGCGGTGTCTGAGGCCAGATAGACAGCGATCCCGGCGAAGTCTTCAGGGTCTCCCCAGCGGCCCATGGGCACTCGTCCAATGGCCTTTTCGTTGAACCGGTCCCATTTTTGTAGTGCGGCGGTCATGTCCGAGCGGATCCAGCCGGGCAGCAACGCATTGGCGCGAATGCCATGGCGAGCATATTCCACTGCCAGACCCCGGGTCATGGCGATTACAGCCGCCTTGGTTGAGGCATAGGCCTGGTTGCGCGGCGCCCCGTGGATGGCCGACGTTGACGAGGTCGCCAGCAGGGACCCGCCTGGATCGCCGGCTTCAGCCCTCGCCACCATGTGCTTGCACGCTTCACGAAAGGTCCAGAACACTGCGTCGAGGTTGACGGTGGTGACTCGCCGCCATTTCTCAGTCGTCATTTCGGTGAAGGCCGCGCCACCGCCGACCCCGGCATTGGCAGCGACAAAATCCAGTCGGCCCATGCTATCGAGCGCCTGAGCCATGGCCTCGACCACCGCCGATTCCTCAGCGACGTCCACCTGTTGAACCAGCACCTTGCCGCCGAACGCCTCGAGCTGGGCGCGAGCGCTCTCGTTCTTGTCCGGGTTCTGCCCCCAGATGACGACGCTCGCGCCAGCCTGGGCCAATCCTTGCGCCATACCAAGGCCGATGCCGCCATTGCCGCCAGTGACCAATGCCACTTTTCCGGTCAGATCGAAGGGTTTGTAGGTCATGTTACGTAATCCCCAATGACAGTAGCGTTGAAGTCTGCTTCCGTCTCCACGTCAAGATGGAGCTTGACGCGTCAGTGCACTGGCGGCGAAACAGGGTGCCGAAGATCAAGGACTTTCGACCATGCGCATTTCGTTTCGCCTGATTGCATCACTGAGTGCATTATCAGTGGCCGCCTGTGCGCCGACCTACGACCCGGCAAAAGGCCCGCCAAGTGCCGCTAAGATTGTCGATAACATTCGCGCCGATGAGGTGCACTGGAACGCCGACTGGAAATCAGGTGATCTGAACCGGATCGTCGGCCATTATGCCGCAGACGCGGTTGTGATGGCCCCTGGCGCGCTTCGCCTGGAAGGAAAAGATTCGATCAAAGCCGGTATCGCGGCGGCTCTGCAGGACGCCAGCCACAGCCTGACTTTTGCCAGTGACAAAATCGAGGTAGCCAAATCTGGCGACCTGGCGGTTTCACGTGGCACGTTCAACGAGACCACAGGCGAGATCACGGTCAAGGGCAGCTTCGTCACCGTCTATCGACCGGGAGTGGATGGGGTCTGGAAGGCGGTGTGGGACATCAATACGCCAGGGCCTGTTGCGGCAATGCCCGTAATCGGCAAACAGTAGACGAGCGCACCGCTCAGAGCGACATCCCGCCATCCACCGTCATATCCGTGCCGGTGACAAACCCGGCGGCGGGGGAGGCCAGATAGAGGGCGGCGCCGGCGATTTCATCTACCCGGCCCAGACGGCGCAGGGGCGTGTTGGCAATCAGAACATCGTTCATTTTTTGCGGATTGGTCTGCAGGATCGGGGTAGCGATTATCCCTGGAATGATCGCATTGACCCGGATCTTATAGCGCGCCAGCTCCAGAGCCGCCGCTTTGGTCATGCCGCGCACCGCCCATTTGGTCGTGGAATAAGCGAACAGAGTCGAGGTGCCTTTTACGCCCGCCACCGACGCAATATTGATGATTGAGCCGCCACCGACGCTTTTCATCGCGTCCAGCACGGCACGCATGCCCAGAAAAACGCCAAACTGATTGACCCGGTAAATGTCGTCGAACAGCTGTGGTGATGTCGCCTCCAGTTTCGCTGGCGTGTAGATGGCGGCGTTGTTGATCAGGATATCGATACGGCCGAAGACCTCAAGGGTGCGCGCCACAACTCCCTGCCATGCCGCTTCTGAGGACACATCATGGGCCATGAACCGGGCCGCCGGGCCAATATCCGCCGCCACCGCTTCGCCTTGCGCGGTCAGAACGTCGGTCAGAACCACCCTTGCGCCCTCAGCAGCAAACAAGCGCGCCTCCGCTTCGCCTTGGCCGCGCGCCGCACCCGTTATGATCGCGACTTGGCCATCGAGAACGGGCATGGGGTTTTAACCTTTCGGGTTTGTTGTCGCGAACCGCTGGACTACCGTGATCCATATTGGATGGCAGGCCAAGGGAGCAAATCATGCGACATGAACGCCAGGTTGAGCTCCTGCGCCGGCTCAAAGGCATTGACCCCAATGCGCCCTGGCCTTTAGCCGCCGCGACCTTACGCAATAGCGCCAATCATTATGTGGATCCGGCGCGGTTTGAGCGTGAACGGCAGGTGCTGTTTCGCCAGTGCCCACAGCTTATCGGTCTGGGTTGCGAGGTCGCCGAGCCGGGGTCCAGCCTGACCGCCAATCTGGGCGGTGTGCCCATTGCGGTGGTTCGTCAGCATGTCAATCGGCATCCAATCGGGACCCCCTATCGGCATGCAAAAGGGACCCCTCTGGCGGGTTGTTTTTCGGGGCTTGAGGCGTAGGACGGGCGGAGCC